>BJGT01000060.1 GCA_014190675.1 Comamonadaceae bacterium
TGGCTTGCGCTGCTGGCTGGGTCAGGCTTGGCCCAACAGCCCGGCGCCGCTCCGCTGGCAAATGCACCGGAGGTTCTGGCCAGAGACTTGGGCGAACACATCCTGCGTATTGATGTCTCGGTCAAGGACATGTACGGGCGTCAGGAAAGCCGCCCGGTGCCCATCACGGTCTACCGCCCAAAGGGTGAGGGGCCGTTTCCCCTGGTTGTTTTCAACCATGGGCGTGCCGTCGAGGCCAAACGCGCTGCGCAGGGCCGCTACAGGCCTGAGGCCGTCGCGCGCTACCTGGTCGCCAAAGGATTTGTGGTGATGGTGCCCAATCGCATCGGGTACTGGGAATCCTATGGCGATTTTGACCCTGAGCACAGTGCTTGCCGCAGCATCGCTGCGATGTCGATTGCCGCCTCTGAGCAGGTCTTGGCCGCGGTGGCGTTTGCCAAGACACTGGGCTACGTGGACACCAGTCGCTGGCTGGTTGCTGGTCAGTCGGTCGGCGGTTTGACCGCAGTGGCGACGGTCGGGCGCTCGCCGGTGGGTTTGTTAGGTGGCATTAATTTTTCGGGCGGCACCGGCGGCAACCCGGATCTCAACCCGGGCCGGCCATGTAACCCGGCTGCGACATCGCGCTATTGGGCTGATATCGCCAAAAATGCTAAGGCGCCCATGCTGTGGCTTTATTGGCAGAACGACAAATTCTGGGGTCCGGACATCCCGAAGTCCTGGCACCAGGCTTGGCTTGATGGCGGCGGCGCGGCCAAGTTTGTCGCCCTCGACCCCTCTGGTGAGGATGGCCACAGCGGACTAACGCGCGATATGGACCATTGGCTGCCTGTGGTTGATGCATTTTTGGCTGACCTAGGCTTCACGGCTTCGGCGATAGTGGTCAAGCCTCCCCCGAGCGGCTTCGCCGATATTGCCGATGCTCGCTGGGTTCCGATCAGTGCGGCGGCTCGGGTTAGCGGCTACACCAAATTTCTGGAGGCCAAAGCTCCGCGGGCATTCGCAGTTGGCGATCGCGGTGCCTGGAGCTTGTCATTGGGAGACTATGCCCACGGCCATGCGCTGGGCAACTGCCAACGGCATGGCCAAGCCTGCAAACTGTATGCTGTGGACGACGATGTGGTTTGGCAACGCTGACCGCGCTTGTTGCATCACCCAAGTATGGCTGCACCGTGATCGCGCGCTGGACAAGCCCCTAATTTCAACGAGACCGCACCATGTTCACCAAAATCCTGATCGCCAACCGTGGCGAAATCGCCTGCCGGGTGGCGGCTACGGCCCGACGTATGGGCATTCGCACCGTGGCCGTGTACTCGGATGCGGACGCCTCGGCCAAGCACGTGGCCGCCTGCGACGAGGCTGTTCACATTGGGGGCAACGCGCCGCGCGACAGCTACCTGCAGTGGCAGCGTATTTTGCAAGCGGCCCTGGCCACTGGCGCGCAGGCAGTGCACCCTGGCTACGGCTTTTTGAGCGAAAACGACGCCTTTGCCCAGGCCTGCGCCGATGCCGGTCTGGTGTTCATCGGACCGTCACCCGCGGCAATCCGGGCCATGGGGCTCAAAGCCGAGTCCAAGCAGTTGATGGCCACTGCCGGCGTGCCGCTGGTGCCCGGCTACCACGGCGCCGACCAAGACCCGGTCCGGTTGCAGCTTGAGGCCGATAGCATTGGCTACCCCGTCTTGATCAAGGCCAGTGCTGGTGGCGGCGGCAAGGGCATGCGCGCGGTGGAGCGCTCGCAGGACTTTGCCGCCGCGCTGGCCAGCTGCCAGCGCGAGGCGCGCAACAGCTTTGGCGACGATGCGGTGCTGATCGAGAGGTACGTGCAGCGTCCGCGCCACATTGAAATCCAGGTGTTTGGCGATACCCAGGGCAATTACGTGTACTTGCATGAGCGCGATTGTTCGGTGCAGCGCCGCCACCAAAAGGTGCTGGAAGAAGCGCCGGCGCCCGGCATGACGCCCACCTTGCGCCAGCAGATGGGCGAAGCGGCCGTGGCCGCCGCCCGAGCGGTGAACTATGTGGGCGCCGGTACAGTCGAGTTCATTGTGGAGCAGTCGGTCAGTGGTGCGATGACCTTCCACTTCATGGAGATGAACACGCGGCTGCAGGTGGAGCATCCGGTGACCGAAGCCATCACCGGGCTCGATTTGGTCGAGTGGCAATTGCGGGTGGCCAGCGGCGAGCCGTTGCCGCTGCTGCAGCACCAGCTGCGCCTGAGTGGCCACGCCATTGAGGCCCGCATTTGCGCCGAAAACCCGGACAAAAACTTTCTGCCCGCCACCGGCCGGCTCGAGGTCTATGCGCTGCCGGCCTGCAGCAGTTTTGAGCGGGTCGATCACGGGGTGCGGGTGGACTCGGGGGTTCGCCAGGGCGATGCCATCTCGCCCTATTACGACTCGATGGTGGCCAAGCTGATCGTCCACGGCGATAGCCGAGAAGAGGCGCTGGCGCGGCTTGATGTGGCGTTGGCGCAGACTCACATCGTCGGTCTGCAGACCAATGTGCAGTTTTTGCGCCATGTGGTGCAGAGCCATTCGTTTGCCCGGGCCGATCTGGACACGGCGCTCATTCCACGCGAGGCGGCAGCGCTGTTTGGGCAGACCCGGGTTACCCTTCCGCTGGCTTGCGCGGCCGAGGTGGCGCGCACCCTGCTGGCTGAGCGGCCCGGGCAGGGGGCTGGTCCGTTTGGCCAGGCGGACGGCTGGCGCAGCCTGGGCGAATTCGTTAGGCGCTTTAGCTTTCGCCAAGGCGAGCACGAGGTGTCGGCCAGCCTGCGCTACCGGCGCGACGGCAGCCTGCAGTTCAGCGTGGCTGGCATAGTGGCCGAACTGCGCTTTGCTGCGGCCGGCACCGGTATTGCCCTGCATTGGGGCGATGTGAGTGCGGTGGTGCATGTTTACCGCCAGGGCGAGCTGGCCCATGTCCACACCGCGCAGGGGGCGGCGCAGCTGACTGTTGTCGACCTGCTGGCCCACGCCGGTGATGCGCGGGTCGAGGGCGGCCGCCTGACCGCGCCGATGCCGGGCAAGGTGGTGTCGTTTGCGGTCAAGGCAGGGGACCGTGTCAAACGCGGTCAGGCCCTGGCAGTGCTGGACGCCATGAAAATGGAGCACACCATTGCCGCCCCGGCAGACGGTGTGGTGGCCGAGCTGCTTTACGCCCCCGGCGATCAGGTGGGCGAGGGCGCCGCGCTGATCACGCTCACGGTTTGAGGCACCGCCATGCACATCAGTTTTTTTTGCAAAGACGACAACGCCAGTGCCTGGCTGGCAGATTTGCGCGCTGCGCTGCCCCAAGCCATCGTGACCCCCTGGCAACCCGGCGCGGCGCTGGCAGACCTGGCGGTGGTATGGGCGCCGCCTCAACATATGTTTGACGAGCAGACAAAACTGCGCACGATTTTCAATGTGGGTGCCGGGGTCGATGCCTTGATGCAGCTGCGTCTGCCGCCACAGGCGCTGGTGGTACGCCTTGACGATGCTGGCATGGCGGTGCAGATGGCCGAATACGTGTGCCATGCGGTCAGCCAGCACACCCGTGGTTTTGACCGCTACCAGAGCGACGCACATGACGCCACTTGGGTGCGCCGCCCGCCGCTCAACCGGGCCGAGTTTCCGGTTGGCATCATGGGGCTTGGTGTCTTGGGGCAGCGGGTGGCGCAGGCATTGCAGCACTTTGAGTACCCGGTGCTGGGCTGGAGCCGAACCCCCAAGGTGATTTCCGGCGTGCGCTGCTATGCGGGGCCGTCGCAGCTGGCCGAGTTTTTGGCCAGCAGCCGACTGCTGGTATGCCTGCTGCCACTCACGCCAGAAACCAAGGGAATCTTGAACCTTGCCACGCTGAGCCAACTGCAGCCGAACGGCTACCTGATCAATGTGGCGCGTGGCGCCCACCTGGTGGAGGCCGATCTGCTGAAGCTGCTCGACAGCGGTCATCTCGCCGGCGCTACGCTGGACGTGTTTCGCACCGAGCCCTTGCCCCCAAGCCACCCGTTTTGGCGGCACCCGCGCATCCGTGTCACGCCCCATATCTCTGCCAGCACCCTGCCGCGCCAAAGCATGGCCCAAATAGTGGGCAAGATACAGGCTTTGGCACGTGGCGAGCCTGTCAGCGCTATCGTCAACTCCAACCATGGCTATTGAGATGAAACTTCCCACACGCGTCAAAATTGTTGATGTTGGCCCGCGCGACGGTTTGCAAAACGAACAACAAGCCGTGCCTGCCGCAGTCAAGATCGAGCTGGTGCACCGGCTGCAAGCCGCTGGCTTGAAAGACATTGAGGTGACCAGTTTTGTGTCGCCCAAATGGGTGCCCCAAATGGCTGACAACGCCCAGGTGATGGCTGGCATCACGCGCCAGGCGGGCGTGCGCTACTCGGTGCTCACCCCTAATTTGCAGGGCTTTGAGGCAGCCCGCGCCAGCCAGCCTGATGAAATCGTGGTGTTTGCCGCGGCCAGCGAGGCCTTCAGCCAGCGCAACATCAACTGTTCAATCGCCCAGAGCATTGAGCGCTTTGCTCCGGTGGTGGCTGCGGCGCGCGCAGCTGGCATCCAGGTTCGTGGCGCGATGTCTTGCGCTGTGGGTTGTCCCTACGAGGGCGAGGTGGCGCCCGAGCGTGTGGGCTATCTGGCGGGCCTCATGAAAGGTATTGGGGTGCAGCATGTCGGTGTGGCTGACACGATTGGCGTGGGCACGCCGCTCCAGGTTCAGCGCGCCATAGCGGCGACGCTGCAGCACTTCACCTTGGACGAGGTGTCGGGCCATTTTCATGACACTTACGGCCAGGCACTGGCCAACACCCTGGCCTGTCTGCAGATGGGCGTGTGGCAGTTTGATGCCTCAGTGGCTGGCCTGGGCGGCTGCCCTTACGCCAAAGGCGCCACCGGCAATGTGGCTACCGAAGACCTGGTGTTCATGTTGCACGGCATGGGCATAGCCACCGGCATCGATCTAGATCAGCTGGTCGATGCCGGCCAATACATCAGCGGGCAGTTGCAGCGCAAGCCCAACGCAAGGGTGGCAGTGGCCTTGCTCAATCAGCGCCGGGCTTGAGATGGCTGCCCCCGAACTCCTGTCATCCGCAGCGCAGGCCTTGGCGCTTGAGGCGATGGCCGAGCATGCTGCTCAGGTCAGGGCCGGCGGCCTGTATGCGACCTCCCCCTGCATCTCCGTGTGCCGCATGGACCCGCAGGGCAATCTGTGCCAAGGCTGCTTTCGCACCCTCGACGAAATCTGCCAATGGAGCAAGTCCGACACGGCGGCAAAGCGCCAAATCTGGAGCAGGATCGAGCAACGTATCCAAGGCAGCACAGCATGAAGCAGGTCACCTTTTACTTTGATCCGATCTCGCCCTATGCTTATCTGGCGTTTGAACATTTACCGCAGGCCCTGCTTGGGCTGAGCTACCAAATCATCTACAAGCCGGTGCTGTTTGGCGCGCTGCTCAAGCACCACGGGCAACTGGGCCCGGCGGAGATACCGGGAAAACGTGACTGGACCTACCGGCAGGTGCTTTGGCAGGCACAGCAGCACGGCATCGAGCTGCAATTGCCGGCAACCCACCCCTTCAATCCGCTGGCCTTGCTGCGGCTGGCGGTGGCCTGTGACCCGCAGGGCCTGCCCAACCGATATGTCTGTGAAACCCTGTTTCGCCATGTGTGGCGCGGCGGCGCCGATGCCGCAGACCCAGCTCGGCTGTCCGCTCTGCTCGAGCAACTCGCGCCCCAACGGGATGTCGCGAGTGAGGCCGTCAAGAACGGCTTGAAGGCGCACACGCAAGAGGCGATTGCCGTGGGGGTTTTTGGCGTGCCCACACTGGCGGTGGACGACCGCTTGTTTTGGGGCTTTGACGCCCTGCCCATGCTGGCTGATTACATCGCCCATGGCGCCTGGTCTGCTGGGCCTGATTGGCAGCGGGCGGCGCTGGTTCGTATGGGGCCATCCCGCCAACTGGCGCGTTGATATCTGCGCAGCCATCTGCTGCGAGAAAGTAAGACAGAGCAAAATATTTTTTCCTAGGCCCGCTGAAAACCCTGAATTCCCATATGGAGAAATGGGGTCTAATGGTTTTCCCTTGGGTGCATAGGCTGCACCCAGTTTTAAGTTAGTGAGCCGTCAGTCTCAGCCCAGATAATGCAGTCGTGTCTAACTGTTTGCCTTGCGAAATAAGTTTATGTTGTTGTTTTTGGTGGTCCTGAAAAGTCTGGCAGAGCTGGCCCTGATGTTCATCGCCGGGCGCTTCATCTTGGGCTTACTCGCCGGCAAGAAAAAGCAGACCAATGTGTTTTGGCAATTGTTGGATGTGGCAGCCCGGCCGGCGCTTTGGTTGACTCGCGCGCTAAGCCCCAAAGCGATTCTTGACCAGCATATTCCGCTTGCAACCGTCAGTTGGTTGCTGCTGGCCTGGGTGCTGCTGACCCAGGCCAAAATTGACATGTGTTTGCAGCTTGGGCCCGGCGCATGTCAATAGCCCCGCAACTCAATGTTGCAGCGGGCAGTCTGGGTGCCTTTGAGCGCCTGGCATTGGGCTGGCAGGCTAAGCTGTTTTTGTTTTTGGGCTTGCGTGCCAAGGCCATGACGATTTTTAAGCAGGTGCTGGCTCGCGCACCGAATGATGTCAATGCCCTCAATAGCCTGGCCTACGAGGCCCAGTTGCAGGAGCGACATGCTGAGGCGCTCAGCCTGTACCAGCGGGTGGCCGAACTCCAGCCTGATAGTTCCAATGCCCATTTCAACCTGGCCTTTGTCATGGAGCCGCTGGGGCAATTGACCGAGGCCGAGCGTGAGTTTCGTGCGGCCATTAAGCTCGAAGAAGCGATGGACCGCGCCTGGTATGGCCTGGGTCTGGTGCTGGTGCGCTTGGGCCGCCTGCAAGAAGCCCTTGCGGCTTTCAAGCGCAACACAGAGCTTCAGCCCATGAGCCCGTTTGCCTGGTACCAGATGGCGCGGGTGCATGTTGATTTAGGGCAGCCGGATCAGGCGCGTCGGGTGATTCGGCATTTAAAAGGTTTCGAGCCCAAGGTTGCGTTGCAGCTTGAGCGCGAGACCGGCTTGGTGGTGGGCAGCATCTTGTAGCGAGATGCGAGTGTGCGGGGTTGGTGGGATTGGTGGGATTGGGTGCAGCAGCGGGTGAGCAATCGGCTGCGAAGCCCCTGGGTTCATTATTTTTTACGAGGAGCAATCAATGGAATTGACAGCAAGGCACCAGGAGTACTGGAGCAAAAATTTACGCATAACCGGCATCTTGTTGGCCATTTGGTTTTTTGTCACGTTTGTGCTGGTGTTTTTCGCCCGCGAGCTGACATTCAACTTCTTTGGCTGGCCCTTCTCTTTCTGGCTGGCAGCTCAGGGAGCATTGGTGGTTTACTGCCTCATCATCTGGTACTACGCCAGCTACATGAACCGCCTGGACATTGAATACGGCGTTGCCGAAGGAGAAACACTATGAGCATGTTTGGAACCGCTAATCAGTCGCAAAGCGACTTTAAAAAAGGCCTTAATCAGGTTTACACCTGGTACACCGGGGGCTTTGTGGCCTTTGTGATCGTGCTGGCTATTCTTGAGCAAATGGGCATGCCCAAAGCCTGGATTGGCTACTCTTTCCTCGCAGCCACCGTGCTGCTGTATGCCGGCATCGGGGTGTTGAGCCGCACCAACGATGCTGCCGAGTACTATGTGGCGGGCCGCCGTGTGCCGGCCTTGTACAACGGCATGGCCACCGGTGCAGACTGGATGAGCGCAGCGTCATTCATCGGCATGGCGGGCACGCTCTACCTCACCGGCTATGGTGGTCTGGCCTTCATTCTGGGTTGGACCGGGGGCTACTGCCTCGTGGCCCTGTTCCTTGCGCCTTATTTGCGAAAATTTGGGCAGTTCACTATCCCCGACTTTCTGGGGGCGCGCTTTGAGGGCAATCTGCCGCGCTTGATTGGCGTGGTGGCGGCTGTATTGTGCTCATTTACCTACGTGGTGGCACAAATTTACGGTGTTGGACTGATCACCGCGCGCCTGACCGGCCTGGCCTTTGAGGTGGGTATTTTTGCCGGGCTTGCAGGTATTTTGGTTTGTTCTTTCTTGGGTGGCATGCGCGCGGTCACCTGGACCCAGGTGGCCCAGTACATTATTTTGATCATCGCTTACTTGTTGCCCGTGGTGTGGCTGTCTGTGAAACACACTGGCGTGCCGATTCCCCAGGCTGTGTATGGCTTCACGCTGGATAAAGTGACTGCCAAAGAAGAGGCGCTGCTCAAAGACCCGAAAGAGCTCGAAGTGCGCGGCATCTTCAAGGCCCGCTCTGAAGACGCTGCAGCAAAGCTCAAAGACGTGCCAGCGGCCCTGGCCGCCGATACGGCAGCGGCTCAGAAGAAGCTCGACGATCTGAAAGCCGCCAACGGCGCGGTGGCCGATATCAATGCGGCCCAGGCTGCGCTGAACGCCCTTCCTAAGGACGAAGCAGCGGCAAAGGCTGCCTATACCGCAGCCCGCACCTCCAACGCTGCCAGGTCTAACCCGCCCATCCGCCACGCTGAGCCGTTCCCCGGCAAAGACAAAACAGCGCAGGACATATCCCGCAAGAACTTCATGGCGCTGGTGTTCTGTCTGATGATAGGTACCGCCGCCTTGCCGCACATCTTGATGCGCTACTACACCGTGCCATCGGTGCGGGAGGCGCGCGAATCGGTGGCCTGGTCGCTGTTCTTCATCTTCTTGCTCTACTTCACGGCGCCAGCCTTGGCTGTGTTGGCCAAGTTCGAGGTCTACACGGTACTGGTCAACACGCCCTTTGACAAATTGCCAGAGTGGATCGCGCGCTGGAGCGCGGTTGACAAATCTCTGCTGTCGGTGGTGGATGTCAACAAAGACGGCATCCTGCAATTGGCGGAGATCGCTATTGGCGGCGACATCATTGTGCTTGCCACCCCTGAAATCGGTGGCCTGCCCTATGTGGTCTCAGGCATGGTTGCTGCTGGCGGCTTAGCGGCTGCGCTGTCAACTGCCGATGGCCTGCTGCTGACGATTGCCAATGCGCTGTCGCACGACCTCTACTACAAGGTGCTCGACCCCAATGCCTCCACCGCGCGCCGTGTGACGATTTCCAAGATGCTGCTCTTGGTCGTGGCCTTGGCAGCGGCTTATGTGGCTGCGCAAAAGCCGGCGGATATTTTGTTCCTGGTGTCGGCCGCTTTCTCTTTTGCTGCCGCCTCGTTTTTCCCTGCGCTGACGCTGGGGATCTTCTGGAAGCGTGCCAACAAATGGGGTGCGTCCCTGGGGATGATTGCCGGTTTGGGCGTCACCATGTACTACATGGTGACCACCCAACCTTGGCTTTACAAACTAACCTTTGGCACCGCCATCACCCCGGAAATCCTTAAAGCCAATATGTGGTGGGATATTGCCCCCATCTCTGCCGGTCTTTTTGGCGTGCCGCTGGGCTTTGCAGTCATCATCGTGGTGTCTTTGCTCACCAAAACCCCACCCAAAGAAATTCAGGACCTCGTGGAGCATGTTCGCTACCCTAGCCTGGATGGCAAGATGGCCGCAGCAGGCGCTGGGCATTGAGCTGGCTTAAGCCTCGCCCAGCCTGAGGCTGGCGCAAAGAGCGTTGGCTTTTGATTTGAACCCCGCCTCCGGCGGGGTTCTTTTTTTGAGGAACCAAGCTCAGTGGGAACAACAAGGCGCCAGCATCAGCGCTGGCCAACTGCCTAGAATGTCCGTCCCCCACTGCACAGACACTCCCCCATGCCCCACGGTTTTATCCGCATTCGCGGCGCGCGCCAGCACAACCTCAAAAACCTGGACCTGGACATCCGCACCGGCGAGCTGACGGTGGTCACTGGCCCCAGTGGCTCGGGCAAGTCGAGCCTGGTGTTTGACACCCTGTACGCCGAAGGGCAGCGGCGCTACGTGGAAACCTTCTCGGCCTACGCGCGCCAGTTTTTGGACCGCATGGACAAACCGGCGGTAGACCGGGTGGACGGCGTGCCGCCGGCGATCGCGATTGACCAGACAAACCCGGTGCGCTCCTCGCGCTCCACGGTGGGCACCATGACCGAGCTCAACGACCACCTCAAGCTGCTGTTTGCCCGGGCCGGGGCACTGTTTGACCGGGTCACCGCGCAGCCGGTGCGGCATGACAGCCCCGACAGCATTTACGCCGAACTGCAGGCGCGTCAAGCGGCGCTGGGTCCAGACCTGGCCGAGGCCCGGGTGGTGCTGACCTTTCCGGTGGAGCTGCCGGCCAGCGCCACGGCCGACGAGGTGGCGCAGTGGCTGTCGGTCAGCGGCTTCACTCGGGTGCAGGCCGAGCGCGAGGTGGCCAGCCCGAGCGGGCCGCGCAAGGTGCTCGACGTGGTGGCCGACCGGTTCCGGCTGGCCACGGCCGAGCGGGCCCGGGTGGTGGAGGCGATCGAAACTGCACTTAAGCGCGGCAGCGGCCGGCTCGCGGTGTATGTGCTGGGCGCGGATCCCGAAGGCGTGGCCGATCTGTGGAAATTCTCCACCGGGCTGCACTGCCCTGACAGTGACCTGCGCTACGCCGACCCCATCGCCTCGATGTTCTCCTTCAACTCGGCGGTGGGCGCCTGCGACACCTGCCGGGGCTTTGGCCGCGTGATCGGCGTCGACTACGGCCTGGTGATCCCGAACGACAAGCTCACGCTGCGCGCCGGCGCCATCAAACCGATTCAGACTCCGGCCTGGCAGGAGGCCCAAGACGACCTGATGCGCCACGCCGAAGCCGCCGGTATTCCGCGCGACACGCCGTGGAACAAGCTCACGCCCCAGCAGCAGCACTGGGTCATCAACGGCTCGCCGCAGTGGAACGGCAAGTGGAGCCAGCACTGGTTTGGCGTCAAACGCTTTTTTGAGTACCTCGAGACCAAGTCTTACAAGATGCATATCCGGGTGTTGTTGTCCAAGTACCGCAGCTACACCCCCTGCCCAGTGTGCAGCGGCGCCCGCCTGAAGACCGAGAGCCTGCTGTGGCGCATTGGCAGTCAGGCTGATGCCGACGCCGTACTGGCGCCCGCCCAGCGCTTTTTGCCGGCTGGCGTAGGCTGGTCGCGCGCGCAACTTGAAGCGCTGCCGGGGCTGTGCCTGCACGACCTGATGCTGATGCCGCTGGACCGGCTGCGCCGGTTTTTTGAGGCCATGCAGGCGCGGCTGGCAGCCAATGCCACGTCTTTGGTGGTGGTTACCAGCGAGGCCGAGCTGCAAACCCTCAAACTATTGTTTGACGAGGTCGGCACCCGCCTCAAGTACCTGTGCGAGGTTGGCATCGGCTACCTGACGCTGGACCGGCAGAGCCGCACGCTGTCGGGCGGTGAAGTGCAGCGCATCAACCTCACCACCGCGCTCGGCACCTCGCTGGTCAACACCCTGTTTGTGCTGGACGAGCCCAGCATCGGCCTGCACCCGCGCGACATGAACCGCATCATCGTGGCTATGCAGCGCCTGCGCGATGCCGGCAACACCCTGGTGGTGGTGGAGCATGACCCGGCCGTGATGCTGGCGGCCGACCGCATGATCGACATGGGCCCGGGCCCGGGCGAGCGCGGCGGCCAGATCGTGTTTGACGGCAGCACCGCCGACCTGCGCCAGGCCGACACCCTGACCGGCGCCTACCTGGGCGGGCGGCGCCAGGTCGGGCTGGGCTTTGCGCGCCTGGTCGCCGACAACACGCCGCGCCTTGTGCTCGAAGGTGCGCGCGAGCACAACCTGAAAAACATCTCGGTCGAGCTGCCCTTGCAGCGCCTGGTTTGCGTGACCGGCGTTAGCGGCTCGGGCAAGTCGACGCTGGTGCAGGACATCCTGGCACCAGCCTTGCTGCGCCACTTTGGCCGATCCACCGAAACCCCGGGCACCCATGACCGGCTGCTGGGCGCCGAGCTGCTCAGCGACGTGGTGTTTGTTGACCAGTCGCCGATTGGCAAGACCGCGCGGTCTAACCCGGTCAGCTATGTCGGCGCCTGGGACGCGCTGCGCGAGATTTTTGCCAATGCCCCGCTGTCGCGCCAGCGCGGCTACACCGCCGGCAAGTTCAGCGCCAACAGTGGCGACGGCCGCTGTCCCACCTGCGGCGGCTCTGGCTTTGAGCATGTTGAGATGCAGTTTCTGAGCGACGTCTACCTGCGTTGCCCCGATTGCGACGGCAAACGCTACCGCCCCGAAATCCTCGAGGTGGTCATCGAACGTAAATTGGGGTCAGATTCCAATTACCGACTGCTCAACGTGGCGGACGTGCTGGACCTGACGGTAAGCGAAGCGGCCGCCCTGTTTGCCAAAGACCATGACGTGATCCGTGCCCTTCAGCCCATTGTGGATGTCGGGCTGGAGTACGTGAAGCTGGGCCAGCCGGTGCCCACCCTGTCGGGCGGCGAGGCGCAGCGCCTCAAGCTCGCGGGCTTCCTGGCCGATGCCGCCAAAGCGGGCAGCGCCAGCCGCCAGGCGACAGCACGGCGGGGCTGCTTGTTCATGTTTGATGAGCCCACCACCGGCCTGCATTTTGACGACATCGCCAAGCTGATGCGCGCGCTGCGCAAGCTGCTAGACGCTGGCCATTCGCTGCTGGTGATCGAGCACAACCTGGATGTGATCCGCGCCAGCGACTGGCTGATCGACCTGGGTCCCGAGGGCGGCGAGGCCGGCGGTGAACTGGTGGCCTGCGGCACGCCGGCCGACCTGATGGCCCACCCCGGCTCACATACCGGACGGGCGCTGCGCGAGTATGCGCAGGCCACAGCGCAGGTGCATGCGGTGCGCGAGGGCGTGGCACCCTATGCCTTTGTTCGCCAGACGCTGCCGGTAGCCCAAGGCTCGGGCGCATCGGACAGCATCCAAATTGTGAACGCGCGTGAGCACAACCTCAAGTCGCTCAGCGTCGATATTCCGCGCGGCAAGTTCAGCGTCATCACCGGGGTGTCGGGCTCGGGCAAGTCGACGCTGGCTTTTGACATCCTGTTCAACGAGGGCCAGCGCCGCTACCTGGAGTCGCTCAACGCCTATGCGCGCAGCATCGTGCAGCCGGCTGGTCGGCCCGAGGTAGATGCGGTGTATGGCATCCCCCCGACAGTGGCCATCGAGCAGCGCCTGTCGCGCGGCGGGCGCAAGTCGACGGTGGGCACCACCACCGAGGTCTGGCATTTTTTACGCCTGCTCTACGTCAAGCTGGGCACCCAGCACTGCGTGCATGACGGCACGCCGGTGGCGCCGCAAACCCCCGACAGCATTGCCGCCCAGCTGCTCAAAACCTTTCGCGGCCAGCACATCGGCCTGTTGGCACCGCTGGTGATGAACCGCAAGGGCGTCTACACCGAGCTGGCCGATTGGGCCCGGCCACGTGGCTTCACCCATTTGCGGGTGGACGGTAATTTTTTGCCAACCACCGGCTTCCCGCGAATCGACCGTTTCAAAGAACACACCATCGAGTTGCCGGTGTTCAGCCTCACGGTGCAGCCCGAGCACGAGGCCCAGCTGCGCCAGGCGCTGGCCACCACGCTCACCCACGGCAAGGGCGTGCTGCACGTGCTGAGCGAGCTGGGCGGTCTGCAGGCCGCGATGCAAGCCGGCCAACCCACTGCTGGTGTGGGGCGCTTGCATGCGTTTTCAAGCCGGCGCGCCTGCCCGGTGTGCAGCACCAGCTATGCCGAGCTGGACCCGCGCCTGTTCTCTTACAACAGCAAGCACGGCTGGTGCCCGGAGTGCGTCGGCACCGGTGTCAAGCTCAATAAAGAGCAGCGCAAAGTATTTGACGACTCGGTGCGCGATGATGACCACGGCGGCCGCGAGCAGACCTTTGCCGAGCCCGAGGTGGATGACCTGATGGATGCCGCCTGCCCGGCCTGCGCCGGCACCCGGCTCAATGCCATGGCGCGTGCGGTGCGCTTTGCCGGCGTGGGCATTGCCGATATTGCGGCTTTGAGCGTGACCGATGTGCGGCAGTGGGTGCAGACCCTGCAGGGCAACACCCTGAGCCAGCGCGAGACCGACATCGCGCGCGACCTGATCCCCGAGATTCGCAGCCGGCTGGAGTTTCTGGAGCAGGTGGGCCTGGGCTACCTGACACTGGACCGCGGCGCGCCCACGCTCAGCGGCGGCGAGGCCCAGCGCATCCGGCTGGCGGCGCAGCTGGGCAGCAACCTGCAAGGCGTGTGCTACGTGCTCGATGAGCCCACTATCGGCCTGCATGCGCGCGACAACCGCATCCTGCTGGATGCCTTGCAAAGCCTGAGCGACAAGGGCAACACCCTGGTGGTGGTGGAACACGATGTGGACACCATCCGCCATGCCGAGCACATCATTGATATTGGTCCGAGCGCCGGCAAGCGCGGCGGCCGGCTGGTGGCGCAGGGCTCGGTGGCCGATGTGCAGGCGGCCGCCGAGTCGCAAACCGGGCGCTACCTGCTGCAGGCCATGCAGCACCCGCTGGGTGTACGCCGCGAGGTGAGCCCCGGCAACACCGACGCCCCCGGCTGGCTGACGGTGCGGGGTGCCAGGCTGCACAACCTGCAAGACCTGACGGCTCGAATCCCGCTCAAACGGCTGGTGGCTGTGACCGGCGTGTCTGGCTCGGGCAAATCCACCCTGGCGCGCGATGTGCTGTTGGCCAATGTGCAAATGGCGGTGCAAAAACGCAGTACCAAGGCCGGGCGGGATGCCTTGGCCGCAGGCGAGGCACTGGCCTGGACCGGCTGCGCCGGCGTCACCGGGTTTGAGGGCATTGACCGGGTACTGGAGGTAGACCAGACCCCGATTGGCAAGACGCCACGCAGCTGCCCGGCCACCTACATTGGATTCTGGGACATCATCCGCAAGCTGTTTGCCGACACGCTGGAGGCCAAGGCGCGGGGTTACGCGGCCAACCGCTTCAGCTTCAATACCGGCGAAGGCCGTTGCCCGAGCTGTGAGGGCCAGGGCATCCGCACTGTGGCCATGAGCTTTTTACCCGACGTGAAGGTGCTGTGCGAAACCTGCAAGGGCGCCCGCTTCAACCCCGAAACCCTGGCGGTGAGCTGGCGTGGCAAAAACATCGGCGAGGTGCTGCAGATGGAGGTGGACGAGGCCGTGGTTTTCTTTGCCGCCATGCCCAACATCAGCCACCCGGTGCAGCTGCTGCAAGACGTTGGCCTGGGCTACCTCACTCTGGGCCAGCCCTCACCCACGCTCAGCGGCGGCGAGGCGCAGCGCATCAAGCTGGTGACCGAGCTGTCCAAGGTGCGCGACGACATCGGCCGGCGCGGCAACAAGGCGCCGCACACCCTGTACGTGCTGGACGAACCCACGGTCGGCCTGCACATGGCCGATGTCGACAAACTCATCAAGGTGCTGCACCGGCTGGTGGACGGCGGCCACAGCGTGGTGGTGATCGAGCATGACCTCGATGTAATCGCCGAGGCCGACTGGGTGCTGGACCTCGGGCCCGATGGCGGCAAGGCAGGTGGGCGGGTGGTGGCTGCCACAACGCCGGAGGGCGTGGTGCGCCTGCGCACCCACACGGGGCAAGCACTCGCGGAGCTGCTACCGATTTAGGCCAGCTTCAGGCCGGCCAAACATACTCTGTGCAGGCCTTCAAAATCAGGTAGAGCACAATCGTGATGGCTATTTTTGTTATTTTTGACATGGCCTGAGCCGGTGATTTATAGCAACTCGATAAGATTTTTTTAAGGGCAGGTAGATTTAACCATGCTTGAATGTGATGTTGTGATTTTTGGTGCCGGCATTGCCGGTGCTTCGCTGGCTTGGCGGCTGGCCGGCTCGGCTGGCCGTGTGCTGTTGTTGGAGCGAGAGGCCCAGCCCGGCTACCATGCCACCGGCCGCTCGGCGGCCCTGTTTCTGGCCAGCTACGGCCCGCCGGCGGTGCGCGCGCTAACCCGGGCAAGCCTGGGCTTTTATGAGCATCCGCCGGCTGGTTTTGCCAATACGGCACTGCTCAAGCCGCGCGGCGCACTGTACCTGGCCAGTCTTGGCCAGCAGGCTTTGCTGGACCAGTTAAAACAAGAACTCGAACCCAGCTGCCCCCGACTGGAGTTGCTCGATGCCGCCCAAACCCTGGCCAGGGTGCCTGGTTTGCGGCCCGAGATCATCCTAGGCGCTCTGTATGACCCCGATGCGCAGGACATGGATGTGCATGCCATTCACCAAGGTTTTTTGCGCGGTTTTTTACAGCGCGGCAAGGCCGCCGGTAGCGCCCTGCGCACCCTCGCCAGCTTGACCAGTGCCCGCCACGATGGGCACCATTGGCAGTTGCACTTTGCCGATGGCCAGCAACTGCTCGCCACCACGGTGGTCAACGCCGCCGGCGCCTGGGCTGACGAGCTCGGCGCCCTGTTGGGTGCAAAACCGATCGGCCTGGTGCCGCACCGGCGCAGCGCCTTCACCTTTGACCTGCCAGCGGGCATGGACGGCACACACTGGCCGGCGGTAGTCGGCGTGGACGAGAGCTACTACTTCAAGCCCGACGCCGGGCGCATGCTAGGCTCCCCCGCCAACGCCGACCCCACCGTGCCGCAAGATGTGCAGCCCGAGGAACTCGACATTGCGCAGGGCATACACCAGATCGAGGCCGTAGCCCGCTTCAGCATACGCCGGCCCGCCAGCACCTGGGCCGGCCTGCGCTCCTTTGTGCCCGACGGCGAGATGGTGATTGGCCCAGACCGTGCGCGCCCCGGGCTGTTTTGGCTGGCTGCTCAAGGCGGCTACGGCATTCAAAGCGCCCCTGGGGCCAGCGCCCTGGCCGCCGCCCTGTTGAGGGGTGAATCAGTGCCGCAAGACTTGTTGCAACAGGGCCTGGACCCGCGGGTTTTGTCCCCAGACCGCCTCGCCTGAGCAACACGCTACGCTAATTTTCCAGCGCATCGCCATGACCCAACGCTACACCGCCAGCCTGCTGATTGCCCTGCCACCAGAGCAGACGCAGCTCTCCAAAGCACAAAAGACCTTCAACACGCTGGTTCAAAAAATCGAGAAACGGCGTTCCGAACTGCTTCGCTGGCAGGCTGCCGTAGAGCAGATTCAAAGAAAAATACGGCAAGATTTTGCCCCCCTGGAAAAAATCTACCATGCTGCACAAGTCGATCTGGTGCACGCCCTAGACGCGGCATTTGTTGGCGCCGGGCTCACCAAGCTGGAGCGTGCCACGCTCAAGAAAGTGATTTGCAACATCGTCGAGCAGGTTCTTGAGAGGGATGGGCCTGAGACTGCCTTGAAAGAAATTTACAACCGCCACAGCCCGGTCGACTACGACACCGGGGAAGCCCGGGCCGCTAGCGAGTTGAGGGGTGTAATGGAGGATGTGTTTGGTTTTGACTTGGGTGGCGACCAAGGTGTGAACTCCCCCGCCGACCTGATGGAACAACTCAGCGCCCAGATGGAGAACATCAAGCAGCGGGAGCAAGACTGGCAAGAAAAGCGACAGAACCGCAAAAAACCCCCAAAGCAGTTAGCCCGGGAACAGGCGGTCAAGGCTGAGGCAGACCAGGCCAGCCAGTCTCTTCGTGAGGTTTACCGCAAACTGGTCAGCGCCCTGCACCCAGACCGGGAGCCCGACGTGCAGGAGCGCGAACGCAAGACCGGCTTGATGCAGCGGGTCAACCAGGCCTATGACAAGGGCGACCTGCTGCAACTACTGCAGCTGCAGCTCGAACTTGAGCATATCGACCCCCAGGCCATGGCCAGCCTGTCAGAGAGCCGCCTCAAGCATTTCAATAAAATTTTGAAAGAGCAGCTTGAAGAGATCGATCTGGAAATCTCGCATCTGGAAATGCCCCTGCGCCATCAGATCAATTTGGCGGGATCGGTCAAACTGGTGCCGGAGCAGTTCATGCCCATGTTGAGTCGGGACATCGCCCAGCTGAAGCGCGACACGGACCAGGTCAAGCAGCAACTGAACCTGCCCCAAAATCTGCCGGCCTTCAAGCGCTGGATCAAAGAGCAAGGGTGGGCATTGAAAACCAAGAACAAGTATGGGGGTGACTTTGACTTTTTCTGAAATGGCAGGGTCTGGCGGGTGAC
>BJGT01000061.1 GCA_014190675.1 Comamonadaceae bacterium
TGGTTTTGATCGGGGTGGTGGAGGCCATCAGCCCCTCGCTGGAAGAGGCCGCACAGACCCTGAACGCCAATGCTTGGCAGACCTTTCGCACCGTCACCTGGCCGCTGATGCGACCTGGGTTGGCGAACGCTTTTTTGCTGGGCTTTATTGAGAGCATGGCCGACTTTGGCAATCCCTTGGTGCTGGGCGGCAATTTCAATGTGTTGTCTACTGAAATTTTCTTCTCGGTGGTGGGCTCGCAAAACGACCAAAGCCGGGCGGCCGTGCTGGCTATTATTTTGCTGGCCTTCACGATCACCGCGTTTTACCTGCAACAGCGCTGGCTGGGGCAACGCAGCTACACCTCGGTCAGTGGCAAGGGCGACGGTGGCATGCATCCCCTGCTACCCCGGCGCATTGCAGTGCCGGCGCTGCTGATCACCACGCTGTGGTCCCTGTTCACGGTGGTGATCTACCTGATGATTGTTTATGGCAGCTTTGTGAAGCTTTGGGGGCGCGATTACACGCTGACCTTCAAGCACTACATCACCACCTTCGCTGTCGCCTTTGGCGATTTTGGCCTGCGTTGGCAGGGCTCGGCCTGGAACAGTTTCTGGACCACGCTGCAGATTGCCACCATTTCTGCCCCGCTGACCGCGGCCATCGGCCTGATCACCGCCTGGCTGCTGGCACGCCAAAACTTTCGTGGCAAACAACTGTTCGAATTTGGCACCATGATGAGTTTTGCCATTCCGGGCACCATCATTGGCGTGAGCTACATCATTGCCTTCAACGTGCCGCCGATTGAGCTCACCGGCACCGCCGCTATTTTGGTAATTTGCTTTGTTTTTCGCAACATGCCAGTGGGCGTGCGCTCGGGCATCGCCTCGCTGTCGCAGATTGACAAAAGCCTGGACGAAGCCTCTCTCACGCTGGGGGCGAGTTCCTGGACCACCTTCAGGCGCATCACCTTGCCGCTGATTCGCCCCGCGATTTTGTCGGCGCTGGTTTACAGCTTTGTGCGCAGCATGACCGCCATCAGTGCGGTGATTTTTTTGGTCAGTGCCCAGCACGACCTGGCCACCAGTTACATCATCGGGCGGGTAGAGAACAATGAGTACGGCGTGGCGATCGCCTACGCCACGGTGTTGATCGTGGTGATGTTGGCCGCCATTGCTTTTTTTCAATGGCTGGTAGGCAGTCGGCGCCTGGGCCGGCGCGGTATGCCCCAGGATTCTTCAATGCTCGCAGGAGGCGCATGAACCCACCAACTCTCAAAGGCCCAGCCCGCGTGGTGTTTGAACAGGTCAGCAAGCGTTACGGGGAAAAAGTCATCGCGGTTGACCAGGTCTCGCTGGATTTCCCAGCTGGCACCCTGGTCACCTTGCTGGGCCCATCGGGCTGCGGCAAGACCACCATTTTGCGTTTGATCGCCGGCTTGGAGATGGCCAGCAGCGGGCGCATCCTGATTGGTGACGACGATGTGACCCGGCTGCCTGCCACGGCGCGTGATGTGTCGATGGTGTTCCAGTCGTACGCGCTGTTTCCCCATATGACGGTGCTACAGAACGTGAGCTACGGCTTGCAGATGTCTGGCTTCGCCAAGGAGGTGGTGGCCGCCAAGGCCCAGGATGTGCTCAAACAACTCGGGCTGGGCCAGCTCAGTGCGCGTTACCCGAATGAACTCTCCGGCGGGCAGCAGCAGCGGGTGGCGGTGGCACGCGCCATCGTGCTGGAGCCGCGCGTGCTGTTGTTCGACGAGCCCCTGTCCAACCTGGATGCTAAGCTGCGCCGCTATGTGCGCCAGGAAATCCGCGATCTGCAGCAGTCGCTGGGCCTGACCGTGGTGTATGTCACGCACGACCAGGAGGAGGCACTGGCGGTGTCAGACACCGTGGTGGTCATGAACAACGCAACCATTGCCCAGCAGGGTAGCCCGCGCGAGTTGCATGACCGGCCACAGACCCGCTTTGTGGCAGATTTCATTGGCGGCGCCAATGTGTTGCCCTGCGAGGTGACGGGTGTGACCGGCGACCTGGCCACGGTACGCCTGGGTGCGCTGTCGCTGCAAACCCGCCACTGCGCCGGCAGCGGCGCACAACGCCATGTGGCGGTGCGCCCGAACACCGTGATTTTGTTGCCAGCCGGTAGCCCGGGTACGCTTGAGGGCACGGTGCGCAAAGCCACTTATGTGGGTGAGCAAATGGAGTACCTGGTGCAGACCGCGCTGGGCGAGCTGTTCGTCACCTCCGCCGACACCGAACACCCTTTTGCTGTCAATACCGCGGTGGCGGTGGCGCTGCGCGAGAGTGATGTGGTGCTGTTGAGCGATTGAGGTATGCCATTGGCGGGGCTGGGCTGAGCGCTTGCTAACGTGTCTAGCGCACCGGTCAAGGTGGCGCCGGGCTGAGCGACTGCGCTCGTGTCCTCCAGACGCACGTACCCTGCGGCCCCCTGCGTCTTTCCCCCTTGACCTCGCTCCGCCACTCAGCCCCACCCAGCCAGGGAGGGGATGGTGTGCCTGCTGCAGCGAGGTCAAGGGGGAGCCCGCAGGGCGGAGGACACGAGCGGAAGCAGGCACGCCGTACCCGCCAACGCCAGAAGCAAAAACAAACGCCAAAAGCGCCAATCGCCACGAGCATCGCCAGCATCGATGTCATGCGGCCGGCTTCAAGGCCTGGGTCAGTGCCACCAGTTGGTCCAGTCGGGCGCGTGCCGCACCAGAGTCCAGGACGGCGCGGGCCTGCACCACGCCTGCCTGCATGGTGGGGACCACGTTGGCGGCGTAGAGCGCGGCGCCAGCATTCAGCACTACGATGTCGCGGGCCGGGCCCGGCTCGTTGTCCAGCACCGCCAGCAGCATGGCCTTGGACTGTTCGGGCGTGTCCACACGCAGGCTGCGGCTGCTGGCCATCACCATGCCGAAATCTTCCGGGTGGATCTCGTACTCGGTGATTTCGCCGTTCTTCAATTCCCCGACCAGTGTGGCCGCGCCTAGGCTGACCTCGTCCATGCCATCCTTGCCGTAGACCACCAGCGCGTGCTCGGCGCCCAGGCGTTGCAGCGCACGCACCTGGATACCAACCAGGTCGGAATGGAAAACGCCCATCAACATATTGGGCGCGCCGGCCGGGTTGGTGAGCGGCCCGAGGATGTTGAAGATGGTGCGCACCCCCAGTTCACGCCGAATCGACGCCACGTTTTTCATGGCTGGATGGTGGTTTGGCGCGAACATGAAGCCGACGCCAACCTCGTCGATGCAGCGGGCAATCGCCTCTGGCGACAGGTTGATCTGCACGCCCAGCGCCTCCATCACATCGGCGCTGCCGCTCTTGCTGCTGACGCTGCGCCCGCCGTGCTTGCTGACCCGAGCGCCGGCGGCAGCGGCCACAAACATCGAGCAGGTGGAGATATTAAAGGTGTGCGAGCCGTCCCCCCCGGTGCCGACAATATCGACCAGATGGGTCGGGTCAGCCACATGTACCTTGGTGGAAAACTCGCGCATCACCTGGGCGGCGGCGGTGATCTCGCCGATGGTTTCCTTCTTAACGCGCAGGCCAGTGATCAGGGCGGCCATCAGCACAGGCGACATCTCGCCGCTCATGATCAGGCGCATGATGTGCAGCATTTCATCGTGGAAGATTTCGCGGTGCTCGATGGTGCGCAGCAGCGCCTCTTGCGCGGTAATTTTGTTGGTGTTGGGCATTTTTTTGTTTCTTCAAAGTGATAAAAGCCTAGCCAGGCCCGGGCTCGACTAACCCGACTCCGCTAGCGTTTCGGGGGGCGGAAGGCTGCCAGGCCACGCGCTTGTCTGCCATGTGGCGAGGCACTCAGTGGGCAAAAAACTCGGCCATCACCGCCAGCGCATGATCCACGCCCGCGGCATCGACATCGAGGTGGGTGACAAAGCGCAGCCGGTACAGGCCAGTGGCCAGTACGCCGTGGCGAGCCAGTGCGGGAATCAGGTCGCCCGCCCGAGCCCGTGCCGCTCCCTCCAGGTCGACAAACACGATGTTGGTTTGCGGCGGCTCCACCACCAGCCCCGGCAGGCGGCTCAAGCCGGCCGCCAGCCGCTGCGCCAGCGCATGGTCGTCGGCCAGGCGTTGCACCTGGTGAGCCAAGGCATGGGAGGCGGCTGCCGCCAGGCCGCCAGACTGACGCATGCCGCCGCCCGCCATCTTGCGGACCCTGTGTGCACGGGCAATCAGTTCGCGGCTGCCGCACAGGGCCGAGCCGACTGGCGCGCCCAGCCCCTTGCTGAAGCAGACTGAGACGCTGTCAAAACAGTCGGTGATCCGGCGCGCCTCCAGGTAAGGGTCGGTGCCCAGCGCAGCCGCCTGGGCCACAGCGGCATTGAACAGGCGGGCACCGTCCAGGTGGCGGGCCAGGCCGTGCTGCCGGGCCAGGTCGGTCGCCTGCTGCAGGTAGTCCATGGGCAGCAGCTTGCCACCCAGGGTGTTTTCCAGGGCCAACAAACGGGTGCGGGCAAAGTGGGCATCGTCCGGCTTGATGGCGGCGGCAATCTCGCCCAGCGACAGGCTGCCGTCGCTCTGGTGGTTCAGGGGCTGCGGCTGCACGCTGCCAAACACCGCCGCTCCACCCCCTTCCCAGCGGTAGCAGTGCGCCATCTGACCCACGATGTACTCGTCGCCGCGTTGACAGTGCGCCAACAAGGCGCACAGGTTGCTCTGGGTACCGGTGGGCAAAAACAGCGCGGCCTCAAAGCCGAGCAGGCTGGCGATTTGGGTCTGCAGGGCGTTGACGCTGGGGTCGTCGGCAAACACATCGTCGCCCAAGGGCGCTGCGGCCATGGCGGCGCGCATGGCCGCTGTAGGCTGGGTGACGGTGTCGCTGCGCAGGTCAACCCGCTTGGCGGTGTGATGGGTGCTCATGGTGGTCTCCGGGCTTTGGCAAAAGGGTCTATTCAGCATCAAGACAGCAGCCCTCAGGGCCGCTGCGCCAGAAAATTGGCCAGCAGGGCGTGGCCATGCTCGCTCAGGATGCTCTCGGGGTGGAACTGCACGCCTTCCACATCCAGCGTGGCATGGCGCACGCCCATGATCTCGCCATCCTCGGTCCAAGCGGTCACGGTCAAGCTCGCAGGGCAACTGGTGCGCTCGATCGCCAGCGAATGGTAGCGGTTGACCGTGAACTGCGCCGGCAGACCGGCGAACACGCCGGCTTGGGTGGTGCTGATGACGCTGGTCTTGCCATGCATCAGCTGCTGCGCCCGCACGATGTGGCCGCCAAAGGCCGCGCCAATCGCCTGATGCCCCAGGCACACCCCAAAAATCGGCAGCTGACCGGCGAAGTGGCGGATAGCAGCCACCGAAATACCGGCCTCGGCCGGCGAGCAGGGCCCGGGCGAGACCATCAGGCGGTCGAGTTGCCCAGCCTGCAGCCGGGCCTCGATCTCGGCTAGCGTGATCTCGTCATTGCGCGCCACCGTCACCTCGGCCCCGAGCTCGCCCAGGTACTGCACGATGTTGTAGGTGAAAGAGTCGTAGTTGTCGATCATCAGCAGCTTCATTCCAACCCCTCCTCCACCAGCTCGGCCGCACGCAGCAGGGCACGCGCCTTGGCCTCGGTTTCACGCCATTCGAGCTCGGGCACCGAATCGGCCACCACGCCGGCGGCCGCCTGCACGTACAGCGTCTGGTCTTTGATGATGCCGGTGCGGATGGCAATGGCCACGTCCATGTCGCCGGCATAGCTCAGGTAGCCACAGGCGCCGCCATACAGGCCGCGCTTGCTGGGCTCGAGCTGGTCGATCAGCTCCATGGCGCGCACCTTGGGAGCACCGGTCAGGGTGCCGGCCGGGAAGGTGGCGCGCAGCACGTCCATCGGGGTCATGCCATCTTGCAGTGTGCCCTCGACATTGCTGACGATGTGCATCACATGGCTGTAGCGCTCCACGCTGAAGGCCTCGGTTACCTTGACGCTGCCGGTCTTGGCAATACGGCCGATGTCGTTGCGCGCCAGGTCGATCAGCATCACATGCTCGGCGCGCTCCTTCGGGTCGTTGATGAGTTCGGCCTCGGCCGCTCGGTCCTGCGCCAAGCTGCCGCCGCGCGGCCGGGTGCCGGCCAGCGGCCGGATGGTGATTTTTTGCTCGCTCTGCGCGCCGGTCGTCACGGTTTCCTGGCGCACCAGAATCTCGGGACTGGCGCCCACCACATGGAAATCGCCCAGGTGGTAGTAGTACATGTAGGGGCTGGGGTTGAGCGAACGCAGCGCCCGGTACAGGCTCAGGGGCGACTCGGTGTAGCGCTTTTTCAGGCGTTGGCCAACCTGCACCTGCATGAAGTCACCATCCTCGATCAGACCCTTGGCCCGAGTCACCGCCGCCAGGTAGTCGGCCTTGGCAAACTCCCGCTCCACCGGGTAACCCTGACTGGGTTTGACCAGCGGCGCACTGACCGAGTACTTGAGCTGCTCCTTGAGTTCGCGCAGGCGGCGCTTGGCGTTGGCGTAGGCCTCGGGCTGCGTCGGGTCGGCGTACACGATCAGATAGAGCTTGCCAGACAGGTTGTCGATCACCGCCAGTTCTTCGCACTGCAGCAGCACGATGTCGGGGCAGCCCAAGGTGTCGGGCGGGCAACTGGCGGCCAGCTTCTTCTCGATGTGGCGCACCGTGTCATAGCCGAAGTAGCCGGCCAGGCCGCCGCAAAAGCGCGGCAGACCAGGCCGCAGCGCCACCTTGAAGCGCTGTTGGTAAGCGCTGATGACGTCCAGCGGGTTGCCGCTGACACGCTCCACCACTGCGCCATCGGTCAGCACCTCGGTCACGGCCTGGGGGCCGAAGCCGCTGGCACGCAGCAGGGTGCGCGCCGGCAGGCCGATGAAGCTGTAGCGGCCAAAGCGCTCGCCGCCCACCACCGACTCCAGCAAAAAACTGTACTTGCCGCCATCGCGCGAATGGGCCAGCTTGAGGTAGAGCGAGAGCGGAGTTTCGAGGTCGGCAAAGGCCTCGGCCAACAGGGGAATCCGGTTATAGCCTTGGGCACTCAGGCTTTTGAATTCGAGTTCGGAAATCACAGGAGTTCTCTCAGGTCAGGGCCCCGGTCTTGGCTGTGGTCGAACAGCGTTTGGGACACTCAGGCAGCACGCGGTGCTGCGGTTCATTCGGGCAGGGTTGAAATCAGACGAACGCTGATGCG
The DNA here is from genome assembly GCA_014190675.1 of Comamonadaceae bacterium. Taxonomy (GTDB): domain Bacteria; phylum Pseudomonadota; class Gammaproteobacteria; order Burkholderiales; family Burkholderiaceae_C; genus Rhodoferax. Next base: position 7,140 of record BJGT01000061.1, read on the forward strand.
GTGGGCCACGACCGCCAGGGCCAGGCTCCCCGGTCGCTGAGACCTGTGATGCTGATGCGGTGAATGAACATGGATCCAGTGTAGCAAAGGGTTGGCCAGCCGCTGCCCGAGCTGTTCAACCCGCTGTTCATTTGACCAACTGGTTGAGCTCGATGATGGGCAGCAACACCGCCAAAACGATCAGCATCACCACCACGCCCATGACCACAATCAACAGTGGCTCGAGCAGGGTGGCGAGTTGCAGCGCGCGGCGTTGCACGTCGGCGCTGACTTGCCTGGCAGCGCGCTGCAGCATCAGCGGCAACTGCCCGGTTTGTTCGCCCAGCCTGGCAAACATGGCAAGCAGGCCGGGAAAACGTTTTTTTTGTGCCAGCGCAGAGGCCAGCGGCGCGCCCTCGCGCACCAGCACCAAGGCGTCGAGCGCATCACGGCGGATGGCGCGGTTGGAGAGGGTTTGGGCAGCAGCCTGCAGGGCTTTCAAGATTGGCACGCCAGCGCCGGCCAGCATGGCCAGGGTGTTGGCAAACCGGGCCGTGTTGTAGCCCAATGCCAGCCGGCCCAGGATCGGCAGGGTCAGGCAAAAGGCATCAAATTTTTCGCGCAGCGCATCTCGGGTCAGCGCCAGCTTCAAGCCCGCCGCTGCCACCAGCAGGCCAATTAAAAAGACCAGGCCGTAGCTGCGCGCGAAGTCGCTCACGCCCAGCATGACACGGGTGAGCAGCGGCAGGGTTTTTTTACTACCGGCAAACACCTGGGCTACCTGCGGCACCACATAGGTGACCAAAAAAACCACAATAAACAGCGCTACCAGCGTCACGATGGCCGGGTACAGGGCGGCACCCATCAGCTTGGCTTGCAGCGCTTGTTGCTCTTCGAGGTCGTCGGCCAGGCGCTCGAGCACCAGGCCGAGCTTGCCGCTTTGCTCGCCGGCATCGATCACGGCCACAAAGGTGCCAGAAAACTCTCTTGGGTGCTGTGCCAGCGCCCGGGCAAAGGTGGCGCCACCGTTGACCTCGGCCCGCAGGCCCGCCACCAAATAGCGCTGCGTGTCTTGTTCGGCTTCGTCGGCCAAAGAGCTCAGCGCCCGCTCCAGCGGCAGGCCGGCGCTTACCAGCCCGGCGAGCTGGCGGGTCCAGATGCTCAGGTCCAGCGGTTTGAACACCCGCCGGCTGCGCAGCGCTGTACCCCGGCCCACCGGTTCGCGCGCGCCATCGCCAGCCTGGGCGCCAGCTGACTCGAGCTTGATGGGCACCAGTGCCTGGGCGCGCAATTGGGCGCGGGCCGAGCGGGCTGAATCAGCCTCAATCACGCCCCGGCGTGACTGGCCGTCGGCACTCAGGGCTTCGAAGGCGTAAACCGGCATCGTTGCAGTCCGGGCAGGCGTTTGAGCAGCTAGTCGCGGGTCACGCGGACCAGCTCTTCGCGTGATGTCAGACCGGCCGCCACCAGGCGTTCGCCATCATCGCGCATCAGGCTCATGCCACCGGCCAGCGCTGCGCTGCGCAGCTCGGCCTCGGCGGCCCGGTTGTGGATCAGGGCGCGAATCGGCTCATCGGTGACGAGCAGCTCAAACACGCCGCTGCGCCCGGCATAGCCGGACTGGGCACAACTCGCACAACCGCTGCCGTGGCAGACCAGGCACAGCTTGCGCACCAGCCGCTGCGCCAGCACCCCGAGCAAGGAGGAGCTCAGCAAAAAGGGCTCTATACCCATGTCGGTGAGCCGGGTGACGGCGCTGCTGGCATCGTTGGTGTGCAAGGTGGCGAGCACCAGATGCCCGGTGAGCGAGGCCTGGATGGCAATTTGCGCGGTCTCAAAATCGCGGATCTCGCCAATCATGATCACGTCCGGGTCTTGGCGCAGGATGGCGCGAAGTGCTTTGGCAAAGGTGAGCTCGATGCGGGCGTTGACCTGGGTTTGGCCAACGCCTGGCAGCTCGTATTCGACCGGGTCTTCCACTGTCATGATGTTGCTTTGGGCGGAGTCGAGCCGTCCGAGGGCCGCATACAGCGTGGTGGTTTTGCCCGAGCCGGTGGGGCCAGTCACCAGAATGATGCCGTGCGGCTGCGCCACCAGCCGGTCAAAGCGCGTCAACACCTCGCCCTGCATGCCCAGTGCTTCCAGGCTCAGGCGCCCCTCCGATTTGTCGAGCAGGCGCAGCACAGCCCGCTCGCCATGGGCACTGGGCAGTGTGCTGACCCGTACATCGACCGCCCGGGTGCCGATGCGCAGCGAGATGCGGCCGTCTTGCGGCAAGCGCCGCTCGGCGATGTCGAGCTCGGCCATGATCTTCAGGCGAGAAATCAGGGCTGCGTGCAAGGCCCGGTTGGGCTGCACCACCTCGCGCAGACTGCCGTCGACCCGAAACCGCACCACCGAGTGCCGCTCGTAGGGCTCAATGTGAATATCGCTGGCGCCGTCCCGTGCGGCCTGGGTCAGCAGGGCATTGAGCATGCGGATGATGGGCGCATCGTCCGAGGTTTCCAGCAGGTCCTCGATGGCTGGCAGGTCCTGCATCATGCGCGACAGGTCGGCGTCGCTCTCGACCTCGCTGACCACCGCTGCGGCGCTCGATTCGCCTTGGGCATAGGCGACGCTGATGCGCTGCACCAAGGCTGGCGCGGCCTGGGTCTCAATCTGGCGCACCGGGTATTTGCGCATTACCTCGCTCACACCACCGGGCAAAGACGCCGGGTGCAGCCACAGCGTGAACTCGCCAGACTGCTCCTCGAGCAGCACTTGCTGGGTGCGGGCAAAAGCGTAGGGCAGCGGGTAGCGCATGGCAGGGGTCGGCAATGCAGACTGCGGGTTCAGGGTTTGCTGGCAGGCGCTTGGGCCTTGGTGCCCGCACGCGCCGGCAGTGCAGGCAGTTGCACCGCCTCATTGATCGGCAGCACCTCGCTGGGCGCTGGTTGCGCGTCTTTCAGGCCCGAGCGCATCAAGTCATAACGGTCTATCGACAGGCGCTCCGTGGCCGCTGCATCACGCACCACGACCGGGCGCAAAAACACCATCAGGTTGGTTTTTTTACGGCTTCGGGTTTCGCTTTTGAACAGGTTGCCGAAAATCGACAGGTCGCCCAGCACTGGCACTTTTTCCTGGTTGCCCGAGTACTCGTCTTGCAGCAGGCCGCCCAAGACCACCACCGCACCGTCTTCGACCAGCACATTGGATTCAATCGTGCGCTTGTTGGTGGTCGGGCCGTTGCTGGCGTTGACGCTCGAGGCCAGCACGCTAGACACTTCCTGGTAGATGGACAGCTTGACCGTGCCGTTCTCACTGATTTGGGGACGCACCTTGAGGGTCAGGCCGACGTCTTTGCGCTCAATGGTCTGGAACGGGTTAACCGTGTTGCCGCTGCCCGTGTTGGTGAACTGGCCAGTGACAAAAGGCACGTTTTGGCCAATCACGATCTTGGCCTCTTCGTTGTCCAGCGTCAGCAGATTGGGCGTCGAGAGCACATTACCGCTACCCGACTCTTCCAGAAACCGGCCCAGAAAACCCAGCACATAAACCCCGTTGGTTTGGGTCGCCACACCCAGGTTGACGCCCCGCGCCACGGCCGGTGCGCCGGCCGCAGCAGCCGTGGACAGGTTGATGATGTTGCTGATGCTTTTGCCAAAATTGGTGCCCAGCAGCCCAATATTGGCGTTGCCCGCGGCGCCCAGTGCGCCCTGCCACTGAATGCCAAACTCGGCCGCCCGATCGGCGCTGACTTCGGCAATCAGGCTTTCCACAAACACCTGAGCGCGGCGCGCATCCAGCCGGTCAATCACAGCGCGAAGTTGCCGGTATTGCGGCTCCGGCGCGGTGATGATCAGTGAGTTGGTGGCCGCATCAGCCTGCACCTGACCACCCGAGGTGGCGGCTTGGGCAGGCGCTGATGGCGTTGTGCCAGTTGGAGCAGCGCTGGCAGCACGCACTTCCCCGCTGATGGCGGCGCGCAGGGTTGCGGCCAGCTTGGTGGCATCGGCGTTTTTAAGGTAGACCACATGAATATTGCCGGCCGGGTCTTGGTTGGCTCCGGTGTCGGGCTGGTCGAGCTTGCTCACCAATGACTTAACCAGCGCCATCCGGGCGGCATTTGCGGCGCGCAGGATCAGCGAATTGCTGCGTGGCTCGGCCACCACAGTGGTTTTGAACGAGGTGTCGGCCTGTGCGGCCGCCGCCGGCCCGGCGGCGGATTCAATCAGCCGCAGCACCAAGGGCGCCAGATCAGAGGCAATGGCATGCTTGAGCGGCAGCACTTCAACATCGGTGGCATTGGCCACGTCCATGGCGGCAATGATGCGCCCGATGCGGCGCAGGTTGTCGGCGTAATCGGTGATCACCAGCGAGTTGTTGCCGGGGTTCACATTGATGGTGTTGTTGGCACTGATCAGCGGGCGCAGCACGGCGACCAGGTTGTTGGCCGATTCGTAGTTGAGACCAAAAATCTGGGTCACCACCTGGTTGCCAACGGCGCCGCCCGGGCCGGCTTCATTGAGGGTGACTGTGGCGGTTTGCAGTTTGGCATCGGCCTCGGGCACCACCTTGTACAGGTTGGCTGACTCCACCATGGTGAAGCCCTGCAAGCGCAGTGCTGCCATAAATTGGTTCACGGCGGCCATGCGGCTGACCGGTTTGTCGGTGATCAGTGTCATAGTGCCCTTGACACGCGGGTCGACCACCACATTGATGCCGGTGATGCTGCCAATGGTGCGCGCCACCGCCTCGATCTCGGCATTCACGAAGTTCAAACTCACCGGCTCTGGGCGGGCTACGGCCGGGGCCTTGGTTTGCGCTTTGGGCTTGCCCGCAGCTTTGGTTTGCGCCTGAGCCGGGAGCCCCAGGGACAAGCAGGCTCCCAGCAGGCCGGCTGCGACTGCGGTCAGGCCGGGCAACAGGCGCAGGGAACGGAAGTCTGAGGATGTCATAGAGGTTCAGCCCACTTTGATGATGGAGCGCTGGCCATCGCGCTGGCCCAGGATGTTCAGGAGATTGGCCAATGCCTCTTGGCGCTCTGGGGTGGCACTGGCAACCCCCACAAAGCGCAGTCGCTCGCCAACCCACTGGCCGGTGCCGCTCAATTGTAGGCTGCCATCGAGCGTTTCGAGAGTCAGGCCAATGCTGCTGCCGCCCTGTATTGACAGGCGGTAACTGCCCATTGGTTTGAGCGTGGACAAGCGCGAGGAGATGTGCATTGCGTCGAGTTGTGCGCGCCCATCCAAGCGCAGCCGGCCGGCTGACCACTCAGCCACCAGGCCTTGGCTGGAGAGGTTCAGCTGACCTTGCGCTTGCACCGTGTTCCAGGGCGTACCCAGCCCGGCAAGCACCGCCGCAGGCCACTGAGCACGGTTGTCTGCCAGGCTCAGGCGCAGGCTGCCCCAACCCGGCGCAAGGCTAAAACGCCAGGGCTGCTGCATGCAGCAGTCGGCCAGCAAATCGGCTTGCAAAGCCAGCCCTGACAAGCGCAGCTGCCAACTCAGCCGGCCCGGCAAAAGCGCGGCATCCTGGCTGCCAAAGCCGCCGGCCAGGCTGACCTGGGCCGAGCCCTGCCACAGGCTGCCGCGGGCCTGGTGAAACTGCAAGCGCCCCTGTGTAGCCTGTTGCAAGGCCGAGGTCAGCCACTGCCCGGGAGCTTGCCACACAAGCACCAGAAGCAGGCCGCACACGGCGCCCGAAAACGCCCAGCCCCAGGGGGCAGTGGCAGAGGGTATGGTGGGCAGGCGGGGCATTGGCGATAAAAAATGCACCAACTCAGCGCTCAGCGAGCTGCAGCACCAGGCTGCCATCCCACAGGCCGGCCGCATTTCGGCGCAGCCTGGCTTCGGCTGGCAACACCCGCAGGTTTTGCCGAACCTGGGCCAGCCACTGGGCCAAGGCGTCCGCCGTGAGGCCCTTGAGCGTGACCGTCACCCGGTCGCCCACCACGCTGAGTTGCAGCGCGGGTGCCAGCGGCTTGGCAGAGGCGTCGAGCAGCCGGCGGGCTTCTTCTGCTGCCACCCTGGGCTGGGCCTGCAAGGCCTTGGCCTGGGCCTGCATGGCCAGCATGTTCTGCAGTTGCGGTTCGAGCAACTGGCGCTGCTGTTCTGCCTGGCGCAGGGTGGCAAGCGCCGGGGCCAGCGCTATCCACCAAAGCACGGCCAGCAGCAGCAGCGCAGCAGCAGTTGACAGGCCGAGTTGCTCGCGCCGACTGGCCTGCTGCCACAGGGCCCGCAGGGGTGCCAGCCCGCTCATCGCTCGGCCCCTGGGCGAATCAGCAGATCGCCGCCAGCCTCAGGCGTCGCCAGATAGCCTTGCGCTCGCAGCGCCAACACCAGCGCAGACAACTCCGCAGGCGTCATTTGCAAGCCTTTGAGACGCAGCCCTGCGCCTGAAAAATCAATTGCATCGGGCAGCGCCAAGGCTGGGGCGAGCGCTGCAAAAGCCCCCAGCATGGCTTCGAGGTCACGGCCAGAAGCCTGCCCTGCAGCACGTTGCAGGGCCGCGAGTTCCCGGGCCATTTGCAGCGGCGCGTCGACCACCACCCGAACTTCGGGAAAGGTGCTGGTCAGCACCGCATCAATGGCCTGGCGCTGCGCCCGCCAGGCCGAGCGCTCTTGCCAGGCCCAGCTGTTGAGACCCACCAGGTTGACCAAAGCTGCAACAAGCAGGGCGAGTCGCATGGGGCGCCAGCGCGGGGCCCGCAGCAGGCGCAAAGCACTGTCGCTGGCGCGTTTCCAGCTCCTGGCACCACTGGAGTTAGCGAGGTCAAACTGGGCTAAATCCCAGGCCGACTGAGTCGCCCGCAGGCGGCGCAGCGCGCCCTGCTCAATCGCCACAGGGCGCTGGCAGAGCTGCTCGGCCAGGGCGGCCACTGCAGGCTCGGCGACCACCAACTGCTCGGCTGGCCAATTGATTTGCGCCAGGGCGGTGGCCGACAGGGGCCAGCTTGCAACATTGTTGTGGGTGAGCGCCACCAGACGGGCGTCTTGCGGATCGCCCAGCACCCACAGGGTGTCGGGCAGCTCGCGCCCGGTCTCAGGCGCAAATTCGGGCAGGATGCGGCTGACAGGGCGTCCGGCCTGCTCCAACAGGCCAACCGCTGCCTTGAGCCAGGCCCGGTCACACACCGCCACCCACAGCGGCGCGCCATCCTGGGCGCCAGGCTCGATGGCAAAGTGCAAATCGGCGGTATCGTCGAGCAGACGATCTTCGAGTGCGCCCTCGAGCACAGCGCGCAAGCGCATCGCCCCGCCATCACCAAAAACACTGCGCCCTAGGCTGCCCCGAGGCAGCTGAATCTGCTGCCAAGACAAGCGCCGCAGCGGCACCAGCGCCACCACCTCGCCAGCGGCCGGCAACAACGCCAGCGGCACCTGGGCGGCATTGGCAACATGGGCGCCGTCAAACGTGAGCACATAGTCCAGCTCCTGCGCCGCAGCGGCGGGCACATCGGGCAGGGTGATAACGAGGGTGCTCATGGTCAAAAAACTAGCAACTCATTGTAGGTTGGCCATGGGGGGCAAACTACCGCGGCGGCGCCACAGGGTGCGTACTTCTGCTGCCTCGCGCTGCACCAAGGAATACTCCTCCACAATGTCCTGCTCGATTTGCAATCGGCCCCGAACCTCAAAGAACCGTGAAGCCACGCTGTGCTGCGCGAAATCGAGCTTTAACAGGCCACTTCCATTGGCTTTGGCCACATCGTCAAGGCTTGTAAAGTGGGCTGCCTTGCGCGCGGCCACCAGGCGGTGGGCGTCGGCCAGCTCGAAAGCCTCCAGACACGCGTAGACCACCTCGACTGGCGCGGTGTTCAGGTTGACCGGCGTGCTGCCCGGCAGCAGGGTGACAAAGTCTTGCAGCAGGGCCAGGCTGCGCGGTGACAGGCCGTACCAGGCGAGCTGTGCCATCTCCTGCGGCCACAGCGGGGCATTTGGTACCAGTGCCGGTGAGCGCCCGCTGCTGCCGCCCTGGGCGAGTTGCAGGTTTGACGCCAATGCGCTCAGCTCCCGTCTGGGCAAGCCGAGCAGGTCAAACAGGCGGGTAAAGGCGCGTAGGCTGGGCGCATGAACCTGGCCGCCCTGCACCAGGTTGATCACATTCAGGCGCGACTGCAAGTCTGTGATGCGTCCCGACAAAAATGCCGACTGGGCTGCCTCCGCAGCCAGGGTATCGCTGCGGTCGGCTGCCAAAAAAGTTGACAGCCGGGCCTGCTCTAAGGGCACTGCCCATGGTTCGGCCAAGTGGTCGGCGCCGCCTTTGCGACCGTCTTCACGCAGGATCAGCCTGGCCCAGTCGAGCGCGCCCGTGAGCACCCAGGCCGACTGCAGCCGCGTACGCTGGGCCGCCTCGATCTCCACGCCGCGCCACTGCTGCCACAGGGCGGTGGCGGTGAGCGTAGCCACAAGAACCACGGTCAGCATGGCGGTCAGAATAGCCGCGCCTTGTTGGCGCTGGCGCAGCCCAGCAGCGCTGCGTCTCATGGCCGCCCGCCGAGTGTGGGCTGCACCCAGTCGCGGCTGAGCGTGCCGCTGATGGCCCGCCCGCTGGGTAACTCCAACACCAAACGCACGCCGTCCGGAAGCGCCGGGACTGCCGGCGCGCTGGCGCTGGCAGCCGGGCCGGGTGCGGCTGCCCCGTCGCTGGAGAGCGGATTGGTCCAGGCGCCGCCCCGATAAAAAAAGATTTGCCAGCCCGCCAGTGCTGCGATGCGAACCTCTTGTCGACGCTCCTCGGCGCTGGGGTTTTGAGCCCACAACGCCGCTGCCTGCCAGGCCACTTGCAGCTCGCCCTGGGTGCGCAGCGCCGGCGATTGCCAGCGCAGCCAGGCGCCGTCACTGGCCGTGCCGCGTCGACTCCAGGCAACCACACGCAGGCCCCGGGCTGCCTCGGTCGGGTCACGCCGCAGCAAGCGCAGGGCCCGGCCATCCCAGTCCAGGCTGCTGTGGCCGGGCTGCAGTGCGAGGCTGTCAAGGTCGGCCGCCCATTGGCCCAGCCCGCCTTGCAGCGCCAAAACCTCATCGGACTGCTGACGCATCTGGTTTTGGGTGCGTGTCATGCCATCAAGCCCGCGCCAAGCCAGCGCGGCCATCAAGGCCATCAGGCTCAGCGCGACCAGCAACTCGAGCAGGGTAAAACCGCTGGCCGGTGGGCGCCGCATCAAAGCCGTCCGACCAAAGTAAACAGGCTCAGCACGGGTGTTTCGGCGGCCAGCACCCGTGCCTCAACCCGGCGAAAATTCGGGTTGGGCGTGGGCCGCACGGCCAGGTTGACGCGGTAGGAACGGTTGCCCTGCTCGCAGCTTATTTCGGTGTCGCCAACACTGGGGAGTTGTTGGCCCAGGCGAATTTTGACCAGCGCGTTTTCAGCGCACAACTGCGCCAGTGTGTTGTCGATCTGCCGCTGCGCATTGCCCGTCAGAGCGGCCGTGGCCTGCAGACCGGCGGTCAGCGCGATAGCCACAATACCCAGAGCCACCAGCACTTCCACCAAAGTAAACCCGCGCCCCGCCGCGGCCCGGCGGCCCGGTACGGGCGGCGGGCTGGGCCGGCAGGAACCGCTCAAGGCTGTGCTCCGGGCAAGGCCGCAGACAAGGCAAAAGGCCGCAGGCCATCGCTGGCGATGCGCACGGTTTTACCAACTTGGCTACGAGAGACCAGCGTGAGCGATTGCGCCCCGATGATGGGCTCTGGCCCAAGCAGCAAGCTCGCTCCTGGCGCCACGGCGGTGTCCGGGTCTAGCCAGTGGCGCGGCAATGCCGCAGCGGGCAGCCCAGAAAACTCAAAACCCGCTTCAGTGACACGCCACTGCACCGGCACACCACTGGTTTGCGACTTGGCCCGCGCGGCTTCGAGCAGGGCCACCAGGCGCTCGGCCTCGCGCTCGAGTTGCACCTGCGAGCCATCCCGAAACGCCAGCGCCACACCGGTGGATGCCAGCGCCACAATCGCCACCACCACCAGCAGCTCCAACAGGGTAAATCCGGCGCTGCGGCGCAGGCGGCGCTCAGGGCTGCCAGCTGCCAACATCTGCGTTCTTGCCCTCGCCACCGGTCTGACCGTCTGCGCCAAAGGACATCACGTCCACCTCACCTTTGATGCCCGGGCTGAGGTACTGGTAAGGGCGGCCCCAGGGGTCTTTGGGCAATTGGTCGAGGTAGGGCTTCCAGTTCACCGGCATTGGGTCGACGGTGGGCTTGGTCAAAAGTGCTTGCAGCCCCTGCTCAGCGCTGGGGTAGCGCTGGTTGTCGAGCTTGTAGAGTTTGAGCGCCTGCATCAGGTTGCTGACATCAGTTTTGGCAGCCGTCACACGGGCATCATCGGCACGGTCCAGCACATTGGGCACGATGAGTGCGGCCAGCACGCCGATGATCAGCAGCACCACCATCAG
>BJGT01000062.1 GCA_014190675.1 Comamonadaceae bacterium
GTTTGTAGGCTTTCATGATGGCGTCAATGTCATCGAGTGCGCTGGCCTTGCTCAGGTACTTGTAAATATTCAAAAACAGCGAGGCATGAATATTGGGCTGCCAGGTCAAGAACCAGTCGGTCGAAAATGGCAGCTGGCCTTTGGAGGGCGAGCGCCCGGCCACCTCTTTGTACAGGCGCAGCAGCCGCTCGTAAGACAGGTTGGTTTCGCTCTCCAGCACCTGCAGGCGCGCACCAAGCTTGATCAACGTCACGGCGCGGCCGACCTGTTGCGCGTCATTCAAAACACTTTTACTGGCCATGATGGTGCTCCTTACAGGGCTTCAGAGTAACGACCGGACATCAAGATGCTGGCGTGCAACTTGGTGGTAGCCTGGTTGTCTACCTTGCCCACCGCATGGTTGGTGAGCAATTGCCACACCAGCTCATCGTCGGCCCGGAACCTGCACAGCAGCATAGTGCTGCTGGCAATCTTCATGATCTGGGCCGGTGAGAGCACCCGGATCAAATCAGCAGCTTCCTCCGAGAGGCCGAGCCGAAACTGCGCCTCGGCCTTGTCCTGCCGGATGAGGGCTTGCGCCAGCATCAGGTAGGTGAGGTTGGCTTCGCGAATTTCCGCAAGCAATTGGTTGGCTTCCATGGTGTTCCGTTCGGTTGGTTGATCAAACTGCTGATTCATTGAAATGGATTGTGAAACCAGGCCTGATCAACTTGAATCGGAATCTTGCGGTTTGTCGCGTCAGCCTCGGGTGCATCCTGTGTCAGGCAAATTCCTACAGCCCGGTGATTCACCACCAAAAAGGGCGGGGCAGCAGACTCGGGCGGCCCGCCGCCTGGCAGCAAAAAAAGCCATTAAAACCCCTGTTTTTCAAGCGATTGAAAACATCCCGGGGGGCTACGCTACATCTCTGCCTGGTCGATATAGATGCAGGAGTTTGCCAACCCTCTGGGCTGGCACTGTAGGTTGCCGAAAAGCGCCTGGTCTCACTTTCAAAGGTTTATTAGGAGTAACCCATGCCGTCCATCATCAATACCAATATCAGTTCCCTGACGGCCCAGCGCCAGTTGGGCGTCTCGCAGCTGTCGCACGCTACTTCCATGGCGCGCCTGTCGTCTGGCCTGCGCATCAACAGCGCGCAAGACGACGCTGCGGGCTTAGCTATTTCAGAGCGTTTCACTTCGCAAATACGCGGCGCCAACCAAGCGGCACGCAATGCCAATGACGGCATTTCCCTGGCACAAACCGCAGAGGGCGACCTGGCGCAGATCTCCAACAACCTGCAGCGCATCCGCGAGTTGGCGGTGCAGGCCGCCAACGGCACCAACAGCGCGTCCGACCGCGCGTCCCTGAACAACGAGGCGGCTGCACTGGTGGTGGAGAACGACCGGCTTGCCACGACCTCGGCTTTCAATGGCATCAAGCTGCTCGACGGCACTTTCACCGCGCAAAATTTTCAAGTGGGCGCCAACGGCACCGCCAACGACGTGGTGGCGGTCAGCTCCATCGCCAGCGCGCGCGCCAATTCACTGGGGGTCGGCGCCACCTCTAGCTTCAGCACGTCCCTCACAGGTGCCGTGATCACTGCCGCCACCGGCCTGGCAGCTGGCGAGCTGCAGATCAACGGATTTGCCGTGGGTGCGGCAGCGGCTGACGGTGTATCTAGCAACACGGCCACCACCAGCGGCATCGCGGTGGCAGCCGCCATCAATGCCATCAGCGGTAGCACCAATGTCACGGCCACTGTGGTGGCTACCACCACCACGGGTGCGGCGGCCGCTGGTTTCGCGACTGCGCTGGCTGCCGGCCAGGTGGTCATCAACGGCGTGGACATCGGTGCTATTGCAGCCGCGGGCACCGCGATTGCCCGAGGCGGTCAGATGGCGGCGGCCATCAATGCCAAGACCTCCCAGACCGGGGTTACCGCGACATTCAGCACCAGCACGGGTGCAGTTGGCTTGACCGCAGCTGACGGTCGCAATATTGACATTACTTTAGGGTCAACAGCTACCGGTGCGATCACTGGCTTGGGTAGCCAGGCGATCAGCACCACCACGGTAACCCGCTCCAAAGTGTCTTTGAGCTCGGCCGGCGCGGCTGGCATTTCAATCTCAGGCATTGCCGCCAACGGCTTGACCGCCTCAGGCTTGGGCGAAGGCTTTAGCCCTGCCGTCTCCCAGGCTGGCGCCGGGGTGTCGTCGATCAACCTCACCACCGCAGCTGGTGCGCAGTCGGCACTGGCGGCGGTCGATTCGGCCATCAACACCATCAACAGCACCCGCGCGGCCCTGGGCGCTTACCAGGCGCGCTTTACCTCGGTGGTGGCGAGCCTGGCGACCACATCAGAGAATATGACTGCCTCACGCAGCCGCATTCAGGACGCCGACTACGCGGCAGAAACCGCCAACCTGTCTCGCGCGCAGATTCTGCAGCAGGCTGGCACTGCCATGGTGGCGCAGGCCAACCAACTGCCCCAGGGCGTGATGGCCTTGCTGCGCCAGTAATTGCTTGTAGACCTCCTTGCTTGCTCTTCTCGAAAGCCTGGGCTTAACACCCAGGCTTTTTTGCGTGTCCGCCTGAAGCTCCCGTGTCCCACTTGCCTAGGTCGCCCGGGTCTTTTGACCTGATGCAAGAAAGTCTTAAGTTCCAGCCCCGGGGCGCCGATAAGAAACCCAACGGGCACTCAAACAGTCCCGCCACCTGAGCTGAGGCCTGCAAGGCCGAACCAGGTCAAGGTGGCCAGCCTAGCGGTTGGCTGAACTGGGGTCGCAGTGCCCCTTGGGTTGAGTCTTCAGGAGTATGTCATGCCTTCCATCATCAATACCAACGTCAATTCGCTGACCGCGCAGCGGCAGTTGGGCGTTTCGCAAAACTCGCAGGCCACGTCCATGGCCCGGCTGTCTTCCGGCCTGCGCATCAACAGCGCCAAGGACGACGCCGCCGGCCTGGCCATCTCGGAGCGCTTCACCTCGCAGATTCGCGGTGTCAACCAAGCCGGGCGCAATGCCAACGACGGTATTTCGCTGGCGCAAACAGCCGAGGGGGATTTGGCCCAGATTTCCAACAACCTGCAGCGGATTCGTGAACTCGCGGTGCAGTCGGCCAACAGCACCAACACAGCCTCAGACCGACTCTCTTTGAACAATGAGGCGACCGCCTTGATTGTCGAGAACGACCGGGTCGCCTCGACCTCGGCATTCAACGGCATCAAGTTGCTGGACGGCACTTTCACCGCGCAAAACTTTCAGGTTGGCGCCAACGGTACCGCCAACGACCAGATCGCGGTAAGCTCGATTGCCAGTGCTCGCGGCAACTCTCTTGGGGTCGGCGCTTCCTCGAGCTTTTCAACCGCTGTGACTGGCGCCTTGATCACCAGCGCTGTGGGCTTGATTGCCGGTGATATATCGATCAATGGCTACCAGGTTGGCGCAGCAGCGACTGATGGGGTGTCGAACAACACGTCCACCACCAGCGGCATCGCGGTGGCAGCCGCCATCAATGCGATCAGCGGCAACAGCAATGTCACGGCCACGGTGGCGGCCACAGCGGTTGCTGGTACCACTGTTACCACCTTCACAGCAATGGTTGCTGGCGACATCCTCATCAACGGCGTGGACATCGGTGCCATTGCACTCGCCACCACCGCGGCTGGTCGCGGCGGCCAGGTGGCAGCGGCCATCAATGCCAAGACCGCCCAGACCGGGGTTACCGCCACAGTCAACACCACCACGGGTGCGGTGGCCCTGGCTGCTGCCGATGGTCGCAACATCGATGTTACAACCAAAGCGGCCTCGCTTGCCATCAACACCGGTTTGGGTTCGGGCGGTGCTGCCACGACAGTGACCCGCTCCAGTGTCAGCCTGAGCTCGTCGAGTTCAGCGGGCATCAACCTGAGTGCAGGCAACACCGACGGTTTGGCCAAAGCCGGGCTGACCGGGGCGTTTACCGCTGCCACCTCCGTGTCTGGCGCGGGTGTGTCGGCCTTGAACCTGACCACCGCAGCAGGCTCCCTGGCAGCACTTGCCACGGTGGATGCGGCCATCAGCACCATCAACAGCACGCGGGCAGCGCTGGGCGCTTTTCAAGCGCGTTTCACGTCGGTGGTGGCGAGCTTGGCCACCACTGGCGAGAACTTGACCGCCTCACGCAGCCGGGTGCAGGACGCCGACTATGCGGCTGAAACCGCCAACCTGTCGCGCTCGCAAATCCTGCAGCAGGCCGGTACCGCCATGGTGGCCCAGGCCAACCAGTTACCGCAGGGCGTGCTGGCGCTGCTGCGCTAAGCCCTGGCGCCGGGCTCAACTGCGCTCCAACGCAGTTGAGCGGCGCCACAGATGCCAAGCCTGGTAAAGCCCTGCTTTTCCAGGCCTTGGTTTGCGGGCCTGACGCCAGAATGGTCGGCTTACTTAGAGAGGGATGCGTATGGCGACTATTTCATCCGTGGGCCTCAGTGGCAGTGGCGCAGATGCCACGATGATCAGCAAACTGGTGGCCCTGGAGAAAGCGCCGCTCACCGGCCTGGCCAACAAGGCCAGCAGGCTAACCACCCAAATTTCAGATTTTGGCAAGGTGCAGTCGCAGGTGGCGAGCCTCACCGATGTCGCAGCCCGCATTGCACAAAGCACCGCCTGGTCGGCGCGCAATGCGTCTTCGTCCAACCTGAGTGCGGCCACGGTCACAGCCACCAGCACAGCAGACGCCACATCGTTCACGCTGGATGTGGACCAACTCGCCAAGCAGCAATCGGTGTCTTCGCAGACTGTGACGGCTGGCAGCGCGCCGGGTGCCGGCACGCTCAAGATTCGCTTGGGTAGCTGGAACGCCGCGGGCACCAGTTTTAGCAATGCGCCCACCGCACTGGCCGGCAGCACAGTCACGTCTTACGCCACACTGTTGGCTATTGGAGATATCACCATCAATGGCACCCCCATCGCCGCAATAGGTGCTGCTGCCACTGCGGGAGAGCGGGGCCTGCAGGTCAGTACGGCGATCAACGCCGTCAGCGCAACCACCAAGGTATCGGCGAGCTACAACAGCATCACCGGTGCCGTGGCACTGGTGTCAAGCAGTGGTGATGACATTGTGCTTGCCACCGCAGCCAGCGCCACGGCAGCCGCTACCGGCCTGGGCGCCAGCGGCACGGTCAGCGGGGATGTCAGCATTGCGGTCTCAACCACCGACACGGTGGCCACCATCTCAGCAAAAATCAACCTCGCCAATGCGGGCTTGCAGGCCACTGCCTTTAATGACGGCAGCAATGACAGACTACTGCTGCGCAGCAAGAGCACCGGCACGGCGGCGGGGTTTCGCATCCAGTCCGCAGAGCTGGCGCTGCAAAAATTTGTTTTCGACCCGGATCCGACGCACAACCCCGCTGGCACCGGCATGGCCGCACAGGCGGTGCAGTATGGGGTGGACGCCCAGGCCCGCATCAATGGTCTGGCGGTCACCTCGGGCTCCAACACGCTGAGCGGCAGCATACCCGGTGTGACCATCAATTTGCTGGCCACCACCACCACCAATTTTGGCCTGCCGGCGGAAACCAAAACACCGCTGACCATCGGCATCAGCGAAGACGTGACCCTTGCGGTGCGCAATGTGTCAGACCTTGTGACGGCCTACAACAACCTCAACAGCACCTTGAACGAGCTGACCAAGAACAAGTGGGATTCGACCCTGCAAAAGCGAGTTTATGGATCCTTTCAAGGCGACACCTCGGTGCTGAGTTTGATCAATGTGATGCGCAATCTGGCAGGCTCGGCCAGCCTGGGCGCCACCAGCCAGCATTTGTCGGATGTGGGTGTGCAAATGCAGCTGGATGGCTCGCTGACCATCAACAATGCCAAGCTCACGGTGGCCGCCAACAACGGCACCAGCATGCAAAAGCTGTTTACCAATGACAACGGCGATCCCTTGACCAATGGCTTTGCCCTGAAGTTCAAGACCCTGGGCAAAGGTTTGCTCGCTGCCAGCAGCCTTTCCACCAAGGGTCTGCAAGCGGGTCAGGGGGTGGTGACGGCCAAAGCTGCCAAGTTGCAAACAGACTTGGAAAGAAATGCTGTGGCGCAGAAGAAAGTCAGCGAGCATGCTTCGGATGTGGAAGACCAGTTGACCAAGCGCTTTATCGGCCTGGATAAGCAGATGGGCTCAATCCAGGCGCTGTCTAATTATGTGAGCCAGCAGATCACCCTGTGGAACAAAAACACCGCCTGAGTCAGCCGCATTCAGCCGGTCAAATAGGGGCTTAAGGACAGGCCGAATTGGCCGATAACTCTGGTAAGAACCAAACCAGGAGTTACCCGATGTTCACACCCGCCAACCACCGCGCAGCTGCCGCCTACAAACGCGTCGGCGCCGACACCATTGTTCACCAAGCTGATCCGCACCGCTTAGTCAATTTGTTGTTCGATGAATTGTTGCAAAGCATTGCCAACGCGCGCGGCGCCATGGCCCGCCAACAGGTGGCTGTCAAAGGCGCTTGTATTGGCCGCGCTGTGAGTATTTTGGAGGAGGGCCTCAAGGCCAGCCTGAACCAACCCCGGGGCGGTGAGATTGCGGCCAATCTGCACGATCTCTACGACTACTGCATCATGCAACTCACGCGCGCCAATGCCTTGAACAGCGACGCCATGCTGCTCGAAGTCCGCGGCCTGATTGAAAAAGTGGCGGATGCGTGGCGGCAAATTGGCCCAATCGCCGACGCCGCTGCAGCCCCACGCACCAGACTGGACGCCTGACATGTCTGCCAATCTGTTTGACTGTTATGTGGCCATCGAGGCTGCCAGCGTGCAGATGCTCGAGGCCGCCCAGAGCAAAGACTGGGGTGAGGTGATGCGCCATGAGGGTGCCTGCGCCATACTGATAGAGCAATTGCGCCAGCTTGGAAAAAACGCCCAGATGAGCCCGACCCAGCGCAGCGAAAAGTCACGCATCATGCAGCAAATTTTGCGCAACGATGCGCAGGTGCGCCTGCTCACCGAACCCTGGGTGGCCGAGCTCGAGCGCCTGCTGCGACCGGCGGCCTCTGCTGCTTTGCACTGAGCTGGCAGAGCGACCGCAGTCTCAAGAGTCGCCTCAATTTCCCGAAATAATGCCCTTCTGCCCCGGCTCGTCACTCGCCAAAATCGACACTGATTTCGGGAAAATCACGCCCGTCCATTTGAGTAGGTAAAACAAGGGGATTTCTTCTTGAAAGAAGGGGCACGAGATTTGCTGAAATCGCTTGATCCAGCGGCGCAATGTCAGCCACCCCAGGAGAAATCAACCGTAACCCTCTCGGAGGTAGCCTGCGGAATGACGGTTCGGCCATGCTTGGTGAGCTTGACCAAACCGTATTGAGCCATGGTGTGCAGCGACCGCGACACGTTGGGCGCATGTTTCCCCACCGCCTTGGCTAAGGCATCCATGGAATCTGGGTGACTCTCATGAATTACTTTGAGTAAAGCCATATTCTCATCGGACAGAACCCGTGCCATGGCGGTCACTGTGGGAAACCAAACATTGGGTTCAT
Organism: Comamonadaceae bacterium; assembly: GCA_014190675.1. Classification (GTDB taxonomy): domain Bacteria; phylum Pseudomonadota; class Gammaproteobacteria; order Burkholderiales; family Burkholderiaceae_C; genus Rhodoferax. Next base: position 7,508 of record BJGT01000062.1, read on the forward strand.
CTTTGCCGCGTTGGCGTGTTCCCGCTGCAATGGCCAGTGTGCGGGCGCGCTGCACAGGCACTGGCGCAATACCGAATTTCAATACCTTGTTCATGGACTGATCTCCTTCAAAACGCGATCTACTTCAGCATAAAAATCACTGACAAACTGGTAAGCGGTGTCAAACTCGTACAACACCCCCTGGTCCAGAGCGTGTCGATGGCGATGGTCGTACGGAAACCTTTTGTCAGCATGCTTAAACCGCGAGCCTACCGGTTTCACGCCATGGGCAGTATCAAAACCCAGGAGGCGGGTGTTATCCGGCGCATGCAGTGTCAGGCTGTACCTGATGCCGTGCGGTCGTTCCGCCGTTCCGCCGTTACGGGCACACTCGCTACTTCCATCTTGACCCAGTAGCCCGCATCATTCTGGACTTCAATGTTGCCATTCAATCCAAGCAAATATTCCAAACCAGTGGCCTGTGAACTTTGTGAATCCATGCAAAGAATATCATGAAACGATAAGTGTTTAAAAAATCTCTTTGAAGGGTTGCATCACTTGTCAAGGCCCAACATGACTGCCGGTTGATGTCGCCCGGCAGCCTGCGCACACCCAGGTTGTCAGCAGGGCACAAGGCCAGCAGATTTTGGGCGCGCAGCAGGCCCTGCCTGTGGCTGATGCGTTACCAGCATGTGCTGGCTGCCTTGGCCAGTTACACCTGCATGTTCATGATGTCGGTGTAGGCCTGCACCATGCGGTTGCGCACATGCAGCGTGGCCTGGAAGCCGATTTGTGCCTTCTGGATGGCGACCATGGTCTGCTCCAGGCTGACCGTCGGGTCTTCGAGCTGCATGGCCTGCTGCAGCCGCCCCGATTCGCCTTGTGCGGCGCTGACCGAGCCGAGCGCGTTTTTCAGCACACCGACAAAACCGCCGTCGGCCTGCGCGGCGGGCGAGGCCGTTGACAGCCGCGGCGCTGACGCCGGGCGCAGGCTGGCCAGCGGGGTGTTTGGGGTGAGGCGAAAGTCCATGGCAGCGGTGTTCTGTTGGAGGTGTAGGGCTGGTTTGAATGCTAGCAAGGCAAGCGCAGAACTTAAGCCCGAAGTGAGCTGTGAAAGCGGTGCTTTTCGGGCTCAAGTTTTGGCCTCAGGGCCTAATAATTGCGCCCAGAGCTGCCGCCACACCGGGCCAGCAAGAACCGGAACACGAGATGGCCAGCGCCCCTGCAATCGTCCTCAACCCGACCATCAACCAAAGACTCGCCGGCCTTGCCCCGGCCGAGCGCCTGCGTCTGGTGCTGGGCATCGCGCTGTTTGTGATGGTGGGTGGTCTGGGCCTGTTCATGGGGCGCCAGGCCGATTGGCGGGTGCTCTACACCAACCTGGCCGACAAGGACGGCGGCGCCATAGTGGCACAGCTCTCCCAGATGAATATCCCCTACAAGCACGCCGAGGGCGGTGGTGCCATTTTGGTGCCGGCTGACAAGGTGCATGACACCCGGTTGCGGCTGGCCTCTATGGGTCTGCCCAAGGGCTCGGTGGCCGGCTTCGAGATGATGGAGGCCAACCGATTTGGCATGACCCAGTTCCAGGAGCGTTTGTCTTTTCAGCGTGGTCTTGAAGGGGAGTTGACCCGCTCTATCCAGGCACTGTCGTCGGTGCAGAACGCCCGCGTGCACCTGGCGCTGCCCAACCAGAACGGATTTTTCCGGGAGCAGCAAAAACCCTCGGCCTCGGTGCTCATCAGCCTGAGCCCCGGGCGCTCGCTAGACCGCTCGCAACTCGCCGGCATCATCCACCTGGTGTCGTCCAGCGTGCCCGAGTTGGCGCCCGGCGCTGTCAGTGTGCTGGACGATTCTGGCAAGCTGCTGTCCACCCCGCCAGAGGGCTCGAGTACTGCTGCCGGGGATGCCCAGCAAATGCAACATGTCCAGCAGTTTGAACAAACCTACAGTCGGCGCATTCTGGAAATTTTGGAGCCCGTGGTTGGGCCTAACAATGCCCGGGCGCAGGTGACTGCCGAGTTTGATTTTTCCCAGACTGAATCGACCTCTGAGTTGCACAAGCCCAATCAGGCGCCAGACGCATTGGCGATTCGCAGCCAGCAGGTTATCGAGAGCAGCAACGCCGCCAACAGCCTATCTTCTGGCGTTCCTGGTGCCACAAGCAATCAGGTTCCAGCCACACCAAGCGCACCAGTCAATGGGGCAGCGCAAACCCTGAGCGCCGGCGCAGGTGCTACTGGCAGCGCTAACCCTGGCTCCAAGCGCGAGTCCATCACCAACTACGAGGTAGATAAAACCGTGCGGGTGGTGCGCGGCGGCAGCGGCCTGGTTAAGCGCATCAGCGCAGCGGTGGTTGTCAACCACCAAAGCGTTACCGACGCCAAGGGAAAAATCACCACCACGCCCCTGAGCCCGGAGCAACTGGATAAATTGACGGCGCTGGTGCGCGAGACCATTGGCTTCAACAAGGAGCGAGGGGATTCCGTGAACCTCTTGAACACCGCGTTTACCCAAGAAAAGCTCAGCCTGCCTGAGCCTGCACTGTGGCGCCAGCCGGCGATTCAAGACCTCGCACACAGCTTTGCCTGGCCCATCGGCACGCTGATTTTTTCTGCGCTCCTGCTTTTCGGCATTATTCGACCGGTGATCCAGGCACTTTCTAAAGCCACTCCGCGTGTCAATAGAATGGACCCCAACTTTGAAGCTTTTGAGTCTGAAACGCCACAGCGCCCGCAACTTGCCGCCCCGCAAGTTGAGCCCGAGCTCCTGCCCAGCGGGCCGACCCCAGGTGACATTGCCCTGAAAAACGCCAAAAAACTGACCCTGGACAACCCGGCTGCGGTAGCCAACATCATGAAAACCTGGATCAATGCAGAAGCCGCCGCTTGATCGGCAGACTAGTCGAGCACCATGAGCGCCAAAGAAAGTTTGCAAGATGCTGCTGTGCTGATGATGTCTCTGGGCGAGGAGGAGGCGTCCCAGGTCTTCAAGCATTTGTCGCCCAAAGAGGTGCAAAAACTTGGCGAGGCCATCGCCAAAACCAAATCTATGTCACGCGAGCGGGTAGACCTGGTGGTGGCGCGTTTCACGGCCATAGCCGAGGCGCAAAGCCTGATGGTTTCAGACACCGGAGACTATGTTCGCTCGGTGCTCAAGCGGGCGCTGGGTGAGGACAAAGCGGCCCTGTTGCTCGATCGGATCTTGAGCGGCGACGATACCTCTGGCATCGAGAGCCTGAAGTGGATGGATCCCCCGGCAGTGGCCGAGCTGCTGCGCAATGAACATCCACAAATCGTGGCGGCGATTCTGGTTCATGTTGACTTTGATCAGGCTGCGGCCATCTTGAAATTTTTCAGTGAACGCCAGCGCAATGAGGTGATGTTGCGTATTGCCACCATGGAAGGCATACAGCCGGCGGCATTGAAAGACCTCAATGAGGTGCTGTTCAAGACCCTGGCTGGCGCCGAGGGCACCCGCAAAAATTCGCTCGGTGGTGTCAAGACCGCCGCAGAGATGATCAACCAGCTCGGTACCGCGCTGGAAGGCACGGTGATCGAGGCCATCCGTATTTATGACCCCGAGCTGGCCCAGAAGATCATGGACAAGATGTTTGTCTTTGATGACCTGCTCAAACTCGACGACCGTGGCATACAGGCCATGCTCAAAGAGGTTCCCACTGACACCCTGATTGCGGCACTCAAGGCTGCGCCCACCCAGCTCAAAGAAAAAATCATCGGCAATATGTCGACCCGTGCTGGGGAGTCGTTTCGGGAAGACCTTGACTCGCGCGGGCCCATGCGCTTGTCGGAGGTGGAGGCGAACCAAAAAGAAATCCTCAAGGTGGTGCGTCGCTTGTCCGATGAAGGCCTGATCGTGATTGCGACCGGCAGTGACGAGGAAATGATCTGATGAACACGCGCAATTACTCGCGTCTGGTTCCGGGCGAGGAGATTGATGCCGTCAGACAGTGGCGGTTTGATGATGTCGACCTGCGCGGCCACCGCCTGCTTGAGCAGGCCAGGTCTGAGCAACAGTCGGCGGACTTGGCGCGCGATCAGGCAGTGCGCCTGGAGGCGTTTGCCCAGGGTGTGGCGCAGGGTGAATTGCAGGCCCAGGCCCGGGTGCAGCAGCAGATGGCTGAATTTACGGCCCAGCAGGGGCAGGCTGCCGGTGCGCAACTGGGCCAGTTGTTGGCAGCAGCCAAGCTGCGGCTGGCAGAGGCCGAACAAACCATTGCCCAGGGCGTGCTGGAGTTGGCCTGTGAGCTGGCGCGCAACTTGTTGCGCCGGGAACTCGCGCTAGACCCACAGGCCATCAGGCCGGTGCTGCTGGAGGCGCTTGGGCTGTTGTTGGTCGATGCTGCCCCTACCGTGGTGCGTTTGCACCCCCTGGACCATGCAGCCCTGGAGGCTGGCGCAGCGGCAGAATTTGCGCAGCTGAGCTTGCTGGCAGACCCGGCCATAGAGCGGGGTGGCTGCCTGGTTGAATCGGCCGGCAGCGTGGTCGATGCCAGGCTGCAGCAGCGCTGGCGGCAGGCGCTGGCCAATTTGGGCCTTGAGCTGCCATGGAGCCGCGACGATGAACCCGCCTGAGGCCGGCCAGAACTGGCGCTTGTTGTTGGCAGAGGCCTGCGAGCGGGTCCGGCTGGGGCCCGGCTTGTTGCTGCAGGGAACGCTCATGCGCCTGTCTGGACTGGTGCTCGAGGCCACTGGTCTGCGAGCGCCGGTGGGCGCGCAGTGCCTGGTGAGCATGGCCGAGCAGCCGCCAGTGCTGACCGAGGTGGTTGGGTTTTCTGGTCACCGGGCTTTTTTGATGCCCGCCGGTGATGTGCACGGTCTGGCCAATGGCGCCAGGGTTGAGCCCCTGGGTGCAGTAGCAATGCCGCTGCGCCTGGGCCAGCCCGCTCAGACCCGTACTGCCCCGGCCTTTGGCGTGCTGCGCCTGCCACTGGGCCGGGGCCTGCTGGGCCGGGTGGTGGATGCGCAGGGACAGCCCATGGACCGCGCCGGACCCCTGCAGCATGTCGTGGCGAGAGCCCTTGACCGCCAGCCGATCAACGCCATGGACCGGGCCCCGGTGCGACAGCCGCTTGACACCGGTGTGCGGGCCATCAACGCTTTGCTGACAGTCGGCCGTGGGCAGCGCATTGGCCTGTTTGCCGGCTCAGGCGTTGGCAAAAGCGTGTTGCTGGGCATGATGGCCCGCTACACCCAGGCCGACGTGATCGTGGTTGGTTTGATCGGTGAGCGGGGCCGCGAAGTGAAGGAGTTTATTGAAGACATCCTGGGGCCTGAAGGGCGGGCACGCTCGGTGGTGGTGGCCGCGCCAGCCGACGCCCCGCCGCTGCTGCGCATGCAGGGGGCAGCCTATGCCACAGCGATTGCCGAGAGCTTCAGGGACCAGGGCCAGCATGTCTTGCTGCTGATGGACTCACTCACCCGCTACGCCATGGCCCAGCGAGAAATCGCCCTGGCGATTGGCGAGCCGCCAGCCACCAAGGGCTACCCGCCGTCCTGCTTTGCCAAGCTGCCGCAATTGGTGGAGCGCAGCGGCAATGGGGCCCACGGTGTGGGCTCGATCACCGCGTTCTACACCCTGCTGCTCGAGGGGGACGATCAGCAGGACCCGGTCGCCGATGCCGCCCGGGCTATCTTGGATGGGCATATTGTGTTGTCCAGGGCGCTGGCACAAGAGGGGCATTACCCGGCCATTGACATTGAGCAGTCGGCTTCGCGGGTGATGCACAACGTGGTTTCGCCAGCGCACTTTGAGATGGCCCGCCGTTTTAGGGCCATCCATTCGCGTTATCAAAAAGGCCGGGATCTGGTGCAACTGGGCGCCTATGTTGGCGGCTCTGACCCCGGGCTTGACGAAGCCATTCAATTGAACCAGCCGATGGACGCTTTTTTGCAGCAGGGTATGCAGCAGGGGGCAAACCTGCAAGACAGCCGCCAAGGCATGCGCAGCGCCATGGGCAGCGAGGCAGAACTGGTATGGGCGGCCTGATCAGCACAGCAGGGTTTTGCCAAAGGGCGCGATTTTGCGGGTGCGTTTGGGTGAAACCGGCTACTTGGGGTGAACCGTGGCAGGCCTGAAAAGTGTCCACCTGGCGCTCCACCTGGCCACGCGACGCAGCGAGCAGGCCTTGGCTGGCCTGACGGTGCTGCGGCACCGGCACAGCGCCGCACAGGGCCAGCTGCTGCAATTGCAAAACTATGCCGACGAGACGCAAGCGCGCTGGTTAGCGGCGGCCAGCAACTCGGTGAGCCCGGAACTGCTGCGCGGCCACTACCAGTTCATGGACCGCCTCGGGCAGGCCATGTTGCTGCAGCAGGGGCTGCTGGCGCAAATTGATACCAAGCTGGCGGACGCACGCGATATTTGGCTGGCGGCCCGGGCCAGGTTGGCGGCCTTGCAGCAGGTGTTGCAAAACAAGCAGGCCGACTTGCGCACAGCGCAGGGCCGGCTTGAGCAAAAGCAAATGGACGAGCTGGCCGCAACACGGTTCCGGCAGAACGCACAGACAAACCTTTTTGAGCCAGGATGATGGGAATCGAAAACTTAGCAAATTCAGCCGCTGCGGTGCTGCTGCGCCCCGGACTGGCCAAAGCCGTAACCCCGGCATCGGGGGCGGCGGGCGCTGCCGGGGCCTTCGCCGAGCTGCTGTCAGCGTCTCTCGATGTAAGCCCCAACACCGACCCCGACATCGACATCGACATCGACATCGACATCGGCATCGGCACTGACACTGACACTGACACTGACACTGGCACTGGCACTGACACTGGCATTGACATTGACATTGACATTGACATTGACATTGACATTGACATTGACACTGCCCAGGTATTGGGCGAGCTAGCGCAGGGCGCCGATTGGCAGCTACAGCCACTGGCCGGCAATCAGATGCCACCCACTGGGCCTGTGCCCCGCGCGACCCTTGAGCTCGGGCTTGTCAAACCTGCGCCACTGGCTGCAACAGCGCTTGCAGGCCAGGTTTTGGGCAAGGCCGAGCAGCGCGCGGCTGTGGTGGGCCCTGGGCGGGGCCTTGAGGGGCCAGCTGATGGCGTCCGGGTAATCGCGACCAAGGCCGATGTGACCGCAGCAAGTGCCCAGCCCGAGACCACGCAAGACCCCCAGCTGGGCCTTGACCTTGGCGGTGCTGCCAAAGCGCTCTTGCCAGTTGCAACGCCGGCGCAGAGCGCCGTGGCGCGCCCACAGCGGGCGGTCAAAGACCCGGCGGGATTGAAGCCATTGACCCCTGATGCCTTGAGCGACTGGGTGCCCCGCAAAATCAGCAGTACAGCTCAGCCGCAGGCGGCCGCAGGCTATGGCTTGCCGGTCGAAGGACCGGCCACTTACGCCCAGCCTGCTGCTTTGGCACTGAGTGATGCCGTGCCGCACGCCGACATGCCGACAACCCCAGAAGCCGACAAGCAGCTGGCCCAAACCATCAGTTATTGGCTGGGCCAGGGGGTTCAAAATGCCGAATTGAAGCTCGACGGTTTTGGTGGTGAGCCGGTGGCGGTGCGTATTTCAGTGGCCCATGGCGAGGCACATATTGGCTTTAGAAGTGACCAGCCCGAGGTGCGGCAGTTGATTGAAGGCGCTGTCTTGCAGTTGCGCGATTTGTTGGGTCAAGAGGGCTTGACCCTGGCTGGGGTGTCCATCGGCAGCTCTGACCAACATCCGCCCGGCGCGCAAGAGCAGCGCCCCCGTTTCGGGTCCAGGAAAAAAGACATCAATCCGCTCGGTCTGGCAACTCTGGCTAGCGCCGCGCCGCTGACCCGCTTGCCGGCTGGGCGTGTGCTCGACCTGTATGTGTAGCGCCCAGAGTGCTCAGCAAAAGTACGCGCCTGGGCAAGGCTTGTTTTTACCCCTTTGTTCTTGCTTTAGTTCGTGCCAAAGCACTGAATAATTCCCCTGGTTCGATGTTCAGAAGGTATTCAAGTGGCAAGCAAATCTATGGATGACGCCGAGGCGAAAGAGCCTCCCGCCAAGGTGGTCCGAAAAAGCAAGAAGTTGCTCCTGATTGGCGGTGTTGCCCTGCTGGTGCTGGTGTTGGTGGGCAGTGCGGCCTTTTTTCTGCTGGCCAAGAAAAATCCAGGCGATGCAGAGTCTGAAGAAGTGGTCAAGCAGGCGCCAAAGGGCCCGCCGGTTTATTTGCCAATAGACAACCTGGTGGTCAATTTGGCTGATCCAGGGGGCGAAAAAGTAGCTCAAATAGGCATCACGTTTGAAGTCGCTGACTCCAAGGCAATCGAGCTAGTCAAACCCTATTTGCCCACGATCCGCAGCGCCGTGCTGCTGTTGGTGTCTCAGCGCACTGCGGAGGAATTGTTAGGCATCGAGGGCAAAGAGAAGCTCGCAGCCGATATTTTGGTGGAGGCATCCAAGCCTTTCAAAACAAGCAGCGATGCGAGCGGGAAAAATAAAAAAGACAGCAGCAAACCAAAGAAGAAAACAAACGACAAGACGGCTGCAAAAACCTCAGACGATGACAGTCCGGTACGGGCCGTGCTTTTTTCGAGTTTCATTGTTCAATAGCACCCGGAACCGGCTGCCATGAGTGAATCGTTCCTGTCGCAGGAAGAGGTCGACGCCCTGCTCGAGGGGGTCACTGGCGAGAGCCAGCAGCTCGCTGACGAGTTGCGCGCGGGCAGCGAAGTGCGGCCCTACAGCCTGTCGAGCCAAGAGCGTATTGTTCGCGGGCGCATGCCCTCGATGGAGGTCGTCAACGAGCGCTTTGCCCGTTTCCTGCGGGTGGGGCTGTTCAACATGATTCGGCGCAGCCCGGAAATATCCCTGGGGCCGGTCTCGGTTCACCGTTACAGCGCGTTTTTGCGGGAATTGGCGGTGCCGACCAACTTCAACATCATGGCCATTCGGCCGCTGCGGGGCAGTGGCCTGATTGTGTGCGAGCCCTCCTTTGTGTTTGGCATCATCGAAATGCTTTATGGCGGCGGCGGAAAATTCAAAAACCGGATCGAGGGCCGTGAGTTTTCGCAAACCGAGCAACGCGTGATCGATCGGCTGATCGCCGTCATCAGCGAGGAATACAAGAAAGCCTGGCTTGGCATCTACCCGCTGGAGATGGTCTACCAACGCTCTGAAATGCAGCCCCAGTTTGCCAACATCGCAACCCCGAGCGAGATTGTTGTCTCCAGCAGTTTTCAAATCGAAGTCGGAGACATCAGCGGAGCCATTCATTTCTGCATTCCCTACGCCACGCTGGAGCCGATTCGCGATGTGCTGTATTCGTCGACCCAGGGCGATTCGTTGGAGGTGGACAAGCGCTGGGTCAATGTGCTGACGCAGGAGATTCAGGCTGCCGAGGTGGTACTGGTGGCGGAGTTGGCCCGTGCCGACACCACCGTGGAACAGCTGATGGCGATCAAGCCCGGTGATTTCATTGAGCTTGATCGCAAGACCAGTATCGAGGCCAAGATTGCGGGGGTGCCGATTTTTTCCTGCCATTACGGCACCCACAATGCAAAGTACGCGCTTCGGATAGACCAGATTTTGAGGGGCAATGACGCCTCGTGGCTTGGAGTAAAACATGGCAACTGATGGAACACCGGTCGAAGATGATGGCCTAGCGGCCTGGGCCGATGCCCTGGAAGACCGGCGCAGCAACGAGCCCCAAGGCGGCGAGCCCGGCGGTGTGCTCCAAGGGGGCGCGCCAAGGCCTTTTTCGGGTGCGCCGCCGTCCGAGGACATGCCGATGGGCGACATCAACCGGGTGTTGGATATTCCGGTGCAACTCTCGGTTGAACTGGGTCGCACGCGGGTGCCCATCAAACATATATTGCAACTCGGGCAGGGCTCGGTGGTGGAGCTTGACGCCCTGGCGGGTGAGCCCATGGATGTGTTGGTCAACGGCTACCTGATTGCCCAGGGTGAGGTGGTGGTGGTGAATGACAAGTT
>BJGT01000063.1 GCA_014190675.1 Comamonadaceae bacterium
GCCGCAGCCGAGCGGTAATGCCCCAGCGCTTTGGCAAAGTCTGCCGGCAAGGCCTCGGGTGCGAGGCCGTCATGGGCATGCAGCACGCCCAGGTTGTAGTGGGCAGCGCTATGGCCTTGGGCGGCTGCGAGTTCATAGTATTGGAGGGCGCCTGAGAGGTCTTGCGGCAGACCCTGGCCCTGGGCAAGCATGAGCCCGAGGTTGTACTGCGCCGGCGCGTCGCCCTGGTCTGCGGCCATTTGGTACCACTTGGCGGCTAGCGTGGCATCTGGGGCTAGGTCGCGGCCTCGGGCCAGCATCAGCCCGAGGTTGAACTGGGCATAGCAATGCCCCTGGGTGGCAGCAGATTCATACCATTGGCGCGCCTGCTGGCTATTTTTTGGCAGGCCTTCGCCTTCGGCGTACATGCTGGCCAGGTGAAACTGGGCGGTTGCATCGCCCTGGATGGCGGCCCGTTCAAACCACTTGGCGGCCTCGGCGGCGTCCTGTGCCACACCCTGCCCATTGGCATACATGAAGCCCAGGTTGGTTTGCACATCGGGCAGACCCTGTTCGCCGGCCTTGAGGTACCAGACCAGGGCTTGTGCATCGTCCTGCGCCACACCCTGGCCGTTGGTGTACATGAAACCCAGGTTGTACTGGGCTGGCGCGTACTCTTGCGCGGCTGCCAGGCGGTACCACTTGAGGGCTTCGGCATAGTCTTGCGCGACACCCTGCCCATTGGCATACATAAAGCCCAGGTTGTTTTGTGCGGCAGCATAGTCCAGCGAGGCGAGTGGCCGCGAGATGCGCAGGGCGTTGACATAGTCGCCCCGGCTGTAGGCGGCGTCTGCGTCAGCGAGCAGGCTTTTCATGGCGCAGCGCCCGCCCTGGGGTGGTGGGCCGTGCTCGGGCTCACTCTTGGTGGTCCTTGAGTTGGGGCAGGCTTTGGTGCAGGATGGGGTGGGCCTGGTGGGTCAGGGCATAGCCTTTTTGTCCGTGGGGCACATGGGCTTTTTCTGAAATGATGGGCGCGCTGATGGCCACATGGGCCTGGTAAGGAGCGCGCGGCGGATGGGCTGTGGCCTCCATGTGCTGGGCCTCGGTTTGGCGGTGTTTGACTTGGGCCATGGGCATCCTCTTGGGGTATCGCTTGCTGGTCTGAACTGGCCCATTGGGCCAGCGGCTCGCGCGCCAGCGCTGTTTGGGGTGACAGTTTTCTGACAAGCAGGCTTGAATTCGACAGTTTTTAAGCAAATTTTATGCCGCCGACAGGGTGCCTGGCCGGGCCTTTGGCTCAAGTCGGCGCTCTGTCGGGCTGGGTTTGCAGCAGGGCCTCGATGTCGGCGGCTTGCAGGGTCTGGATATCAAAACTCTGGTGCGCGCTCACCAGGGGGGCGAACCAGTGCGCATGAAAGGCCCGGTAAAAGTCGGTGCTCCAGGGCAGTTGTGCTTGGCTGCTCAGTGTGGCCCAGTTCCAGTTGTCGAGGTAGGTTTGTATCAGACCCTGGCTCCAGGGCAGTGCCGGGTTGGCGCTCAGGCGTTCCCAGTCCCAATCTGCTGCATGGTCGGCAATCAGGCCCTCGGTCCAGGGCAGCAGCGCACTGCTGCTCAGGCCGGCCCAGTCCCAGTGCCCGGCAAAGCGGGCAATCAGCGTGTCGGACCAGGGCAGGCCGGTATTCCAGCTCAGGTCGTCCCAGTCCCAGCGCTCCAGGTAGCGGTTCAACAACTCGACCGACCAGGGCAGGGCGGGGTTTTGGCTTAGGCCGCGCCAGTCCCACCGGTTTGAATAGGTTTCAAGCAGTGACTCGTTCCAGCACAGGCCGGGGTTTTTGCTCAGCGCCGGCCAATCCCAGCGCTCTGACCAAGTGGCTATCAGCGCTGGCTCCCAGGGCAGGCTCGGGTTGCTGCTGAGGGCCGGCCACTGCCAGCGCTCGCTGTTGCGGGCAATCAGATCTGGGCTCCAGGGCAGCTTTGGCTGGGCACTCAGGGCCGGCCAGTCCCAGCGCTGGGCATGCTCGGCAATCAGAGCCTCGCTCCACCTCAGGCTGGGGTTGCTGCTCAGCCAGCTCCAATGCCAGTAGGCGGCGAATTGCCCAATCAGCTGCTGGTCTGCATGCAGCGCCAGGTTGGCGCTCAGGCCGGTCCAGTCCCAGCGGTCACCGTGCCGCTCGAGCAGGCCGGCGTTCAGGGGCAGGTCGTGGTTCCAGCTAAGCCCAGTCCAGTCCCAGCGCTCGGCATTGGCGGCAATAAAGCTGGCAGTCCAGGGCAAATTCGGGCTGCGACTCAAAGACGCCCAGTGCCAGCGGTAGGCGTTGGCCCGCAGCAAATCGCTGCTCCAGGGCAGGCCCGGGTTGTCACTGAGCAGGGGCCAGTGCCAGCGCTCAGCATGGCGCTCTATCAGCGCCGCAGACCAGGGCAGGGCCGGATTCTGGCTCAGGGCCAGCCAGTCCAGTTGGTCAGCCTGCTCGTCGAGCAGTTGGTCTGTCCAGGCCAGGGCCCGGCTGCTGCTCAGGCGACGCCAATCCCACAGGCCCGGCTGGTGTCCGAGCATGGCGGGTGTCAAGGGATAGTGCTGGTGCAGGCAGTGGTCCAGCAGGGTTGCAAACTCTTGGAAAAATTGCCGGGTCTGGCGGGTTTCGAGCTCGGCCAGGGTGCTCGCAACGATGTCCAGGCGCTGCAGCATCGGGCCTTGCAGTTGTCGCGCCCCGGGCTGGACCACCAGCCCGCTCATGCGGGGGTCTGCGCCGCCATGGCCTGCAGCTCTTGCTGGTAGCGCGCGATTTCGTCTTCAAGGTAAGTCGATTGCTGGGTAAACCAAAGTGCCCAATTGCTTTGTGTGCTCAGGGTGCGCCAGGTTGGGCTGCGCACGATGCTGGCGCGGGCCAGCAGGCCGGCAGCCATTCGGTCCTGCATCTTGGCCAGTCGCCAGTCGGGGCCAGCCGCCGGGGTGTGGTCGGCTTGGCCGCTGAGGGCCTGGGTTTGCAGTGCTGTCTCGAGCTTTTTGAGCGCTTGCAGGTTGCTGTTGCGGTAGCCCAGCTGCAGCTGCTGAAAAATCGTTTGGGCCTGGCTTTTGTCGCCGTCCTCAACCCGGTCTGGGTGGCAGAGCATGGCCAATTTGCGGTACAGCTGCTTGATGTCAGCTTGCTCTTGCTCGTCGAGCGGTGCCGCAGGGCTTTGCTGCATGGCTTGGTGGCTATGCTCGAATTCTTCAAACGCTGCCTGCGCGGCCTGCGCTTCTTGTTGCCTGTGTTGCCCACCGAGCTGGGCATGGCGTTGTGCGAGGCAGCGCTGTTTGGTGTCAAGCAATTGGCGCAGAAGATGGCCAATGGCATGGTCTTGCTGTTGGTCAAAGGCCTGCATTTTTCGCTGCATTTCGGCGGTGTCGGCCTCCAGCGCCAAGACCTGATGCTCCAGCAGTTGGACCTGCCACAGGGCCACACCCTGGCCGGGATTTGTTTGCTCGACGAGTTGGCCGCCTGCCGGGTGTGCTGTGCTGGCCAGCGCTGCAACCGGATTTTGCGCTGGCTGGCCCGGGCGGTCTGGGCTCAGGGGGTCATGGGCCAGGGTTGGCAGCCCGGCCATGGCGGCCTCGCAGCGTGCTGCAAGGTCAGGGCTGTGTTGCACCAGCACGCCACTGAAATCAAGGCCGCTCAGGCTGCTTGCCTGGGCAAAGTTGCCGCTGATGACAGTCTGCGAATCAAGTACGCAGACCGAGGTATGCAGGGCCACGCTGTCGGGTGCCAGCCAGGCCAGACGGCCACCCAGCGCCGTGAGCCGCTCCCAAGACAGGCTGGCGTTGAGGTTGCCCGCAACCGCCTGCACGCTCAGGCTGACCCGCAGCCCCCGGCGCAGGCCAGTCAGCATCAGCTCAAACCAGGCGCGGGAGCAGGGCCCGGCAACACAGGCTTGGATGCTATGGCGGGCGAGTGCGAGCTGGCTGCCCAATGCCTGCTGGGGGTCGGCAAAAAAAGCCTGGCTGGCCTGCTCTGGCGTGGGCCTGGTGGGTGGCGGCTCGTGCATGGCGGGCTGTATTAGTCAAAGCCCTTGAAGTTGGCTTGCTGGCAGGCGCGAGCCATGTCCTGGGCGGCCGCTATTTGCGGGGCAATCATTTGCTGGGCGACGAAGTCACGGCCATTGATCGCCTCGGGATGGCCACTGATTGCGCCCAGGTTGAACCACATGTGGGCGCGCACAAAGTCTTGCAACACGCCCAGTCCTTTGGCATACAACCAGCCCAGCGCTACCTTGGCATCATCATGGGCCGCCGCAGCCTGCCGGTAGCAGGCCAGCGCCTGGGGGTAGTTGGGCTGGTGGCTGGCGTCCCCCTGGTGCAAAACACCCAGGTTGTACAGGGCCTGAGCGTCGCCCTGGTCGGCGGCCAGTTGCAGCCACTGCTTGGCCACGGTCTGGCTGGCTGCCGTGCCCCGGCCTTTGGCGATCATCACGCCAAGGTTGAACTGGGCCTGCGCATCGCCCTGATCAGCTGCGAGCTGGTACCAGGCCAGGGCCACGGTGTCGTCCTGCGGGGTGTCCTGGCCGGTGGCGTAGATCAGGCCCAGGTTGAACTGGGCGGCAGCGTCCCCCTGGCGCGCTGCAGCCAGGTAGTACTGCAGGGCTTTTTCGGTGTTTTTCTCGAGGCCTTGGCCGGTGCTGTACAGCACTCCTAGGTTGTAGTTTGCTGCTGCCTCGCCCTGCGCTGCTGCCCGCTCGTACCAGGCCACCGCCTTGTCGTAGTCGGCCGCAAGTTCCTGCCCGAGCGAATAGAAAAATCCCAGGTTGAATTGGGCCTGGGCATGCTCGCGCTCGGCGGCCAGCGTGAACCAGTGGCAGGCGGTTTGCATGTCGCGCGGCACACCATGGCCGTTGGCATACATGACGCCCAAACCAAACTGGGCCACCGGGTCATCAAGTTCGGCGCCGCCCTCGTAATAGGAGAGGGCTTTTTTGTAGTCTTGCGCGACTCCCTGACCGTTGGCGTACATCACACCGAGATTGATTTTTGCCAGGCTGTCGCCCTGTGCAGCGGCGGCTTCGTACCATTTGAGGGCTTCCTGGTAATCGGGCTCAACCCCTTGGCCGTTGGCATACATCACCGCCAGGTTTGACTGGGCATAGGGCAGGCCCTGCTCGGCGGCTGCCCGGTACCATTTGAGCGCCTGCTGCTCGTCTTTGGCAACACCTTGACCATGGGCATACATCACCGCCAGGTTCGACTGCGCATGGGCCACACCCTGCTCAGCGGCCAGTGCGTAGCACTGCATGGCCTGAGCAAAGTCTTGCTCCACACCCTGGCCGTTGGCGTACATCAGGCCCAAATTGTTGAGCGCGGCGAGTTGGAGATTCAGGGGCTTGTCTTTCACGGTTTGGATCACGCAGCGGTGAAGACTTAAGACAGAAAGAACAGTTTACACGAAGCCTCTTGGGCCTTGCGCAACAAAAGTGGCTGTTATGATGCCGCAAAATTTGACCGGTTGTAGCAGACACTTTTTGTGCTGCTGTGCGCTTGTCATGATGTTGGGGTGCTGCCGGCTATGCGATGTTTTTTTTGTTAGCCAATGTCCAGAAATACACCACAATTTATCGGTGAGAGCGATGCTGTGCGTGCCATTCGGGGGCTGCTGCCGGTGGTTGCGGCCTCAAGCTCGAGCGTACTGATTACCGGCGAGAGTGGCACTGGCAAGGAAATCGTCGCACGCTCGCTGCATGACCTCTCCACGCGCTCGTCGGCTAACTTTGTGCCGATCAACTGTGCGGCAATACCCAAGGACCTGATCGAGAGCGAGTTGTTCGGGCACAGCAAAGGGGCTTTCACCGGCGCTGCCACAGACCGCAAGGGCCGCTTCGAGCTGGCCCACAATGGCTCGATTTTTCTGGATGAAATTGGTGACCTGTCGCTGGAGTTGCAGGTCAAGTTGCTGCGGGTGTTGCAAGAGCGGGTGGTGGATCCGGTGGGCGGTGCCAAGGCGATACACATCAATGTGCGAGTGATTGCCGCCACCCACCGCGACCTTGAGGCGGAGATTGTTGCCGGCAGGTTTCGGGAGGACTTGTACTACCGCCTCAATGTGCTGCCCATCAGCACGCCGCCCTTGCGTGAGCGTGCGGCCGATGTGCCGCTGTTGCTGGATTTTTTCGCCAAGAAATTCACCCCCGAGGGGGAAAAAGAGGTGAGCTTTGCGCCCGATTTCGCGCAGGCGCTGCGCGCCTACCAGTGGCCGGGCAATGTGCGGGAGTTGTCGAACCTGGTGGACCGCTTCAGCACCCTGTTTGCCGGCCAGCGCTTGGGCCTGCGCTCGTTGCCTGCGGCCCTGCTGCCCAAGGGCTTGGCTGCTTTGCAAGCACTGGCTGCCCAGGGGGAGCCTGAGGCCGCCATGCTGGCCCCTGGCTCTGGGGTGTGGGAAAACTCGCCTATTGCAGACTCGGCTCTGGGGGATGCCCTGGAGGGCGTGGTCGGCGAGGTGTCGGCGTCCGCCTACGAGCAACAGGACGGCAGCGCGGTGGAGCAGATCACATTTTTATCCGAGGGCCTGGCGGTCTTGCCGCCTGAGGGCTTGTCACTGAAGAACCGCTTGGCCGAGATTGAGCGGGATTTGATCTCGCAGGCGCTCAGCCGCACCAAAGGCAATGTGTCTCAAACCGCCCGCATCTTGAACCTGCAGCGAACCACCTTGATTGAAAAAATCCAGAAGTTTGGGCTGCGCGCTAATTAGCTCTGGCGCACTGGGTGCTTGAAATTTATGGCGCTGCGGCTGCTGGTGCCTTGGGGTATTGCACCAGGCTCTCAGGGGCTTTGGCTGGTGGCTTGGCAGCTACGGGTGCAGCCGGCGGGGCGGCGTCTTTGATGGCTTTTTGCTGACGCTGCAAGCTCGCCTCTACCTCCTTGACCTTTGCCTCTACTTCTGCCTTGACTTCACGCCGGATCACTGCCGGGTCTGGCCGGGGCGCGGGAGGCGGTGCGGCCTGTGCCTTGGCAGCGATGGCTTTAACGGCGGCCGCATTGCTTTGCAGGCTGGTCTCCACTGCCTCTACGCGTTTGGCAATCTCTTTGGTTTTGCTCTCTATGGTTTGCGCGTTGGCCGAAATAGCGCTTTGCGCGGTTTTCATGAGCTCTTCCACTTTGGCCTCAAGCCTGGTCTGCTGGCGCGAAATAGCGTCCTGCTGCTCTGACATGGTTTGAAAAATCTCGCCCGAATTGCTGATGAGTTTGATCGATTCGTCCATGGCGATAACCCGCTTGCCTACCGCCAGCAGCATCTCGTCGGCTTTGGTGATGCGTTGCTGCAGGCGGATTGACATCAGGCCGGACATAGCCACCGCGATGACCACCAGCAGACCAAACACGGCCAGCACGATGAGGCCGTGTTTGCGTTGGGTGGCATGGCCTGCCATCAAGTCTTTGGCGGCGGTCTGCAAGTTTGCGCCGGCATTGGCCGCATGCACGCCGGCCCGGCTGGCCAGCTCGGCGGCATCAAGCAGGGTGTGCTTGATGTCCTTGACCTGAGGGTCCTGCTCCATGTGCTGCAACTCGGGAGACTGCGCTGCCTGAGGATGTTCATGTTCGCCGTGTTCGCCATGCGATGCATCGGTCGGTACCGCCTCATCTGGTCCATGCTCTGGCTCTGGGCTGGCATGGGGGTCCTGGTCATGCTCTGGGTTGGGTACTTCGGTGGCTTGGTTCATGGGGTTTACCTGTCTTGGTTTACCTGCGTTTGTTTAGCGACGGTGTTCAGGCCCGGCCAGAGCTCTGAGATTCCAGGGTGCCGAGTCTGGCCCTGAGTGCCAGGTTTTGTGCCTCCAGCGCATGCAGGCGCCCAGCGATTTCTGGGTCGTCCGACATGTTGATTGGCGGGGCAATGGGTGGCTCGGCAACAGCCTCTTGGACCAACTGTGCTTGCACAAGTGCTGGGGCGTCGGGTTCGAGCTCGGGTTCGGGTTCGGGTTCGGGTTCGGGTTCGAGCTCGGGTTCGAGCTCGGGTTCGGCAAAGGCCTGCTCCTGCACTGGCTCAGGCGACTGGGCCGCCTCGACTTGCGCCAGAGGGTCTGGGGCAGCTTCAGCTTCGGCGCTGGTTTGCTGGGGCGGGTCAGTCTCGGGGCCAAAAGAAGTAGCACGGCGTTTTTCGGCATCAATGGCATTGGCCACTTCATCGGAATCGATGGCCAGTTGGCGGGTTTCCGTGCCCAATTGAGCGCTTCGGATTTTGGCGTCATGGCTGCCCTCGTGCACCTCGATTTTGTGAGGCGCACTGCTGGGGATAAATTCAGGCTGGCTCATCGGTTCACTTTGGGCTCGGTTGAGCTTGCGTCGGCGGACTCTCGCGACAGTCTCTCGGTCATGCTCTTGAGGGGCAGGGCCCAGGCCCCCTTGGGCATGTCAACACCCCGGGCGAAGCGCATGGCTTCCAGCCTGGAGCCAAATGGGCCAGAGGCAATTGAAAACTTCAGGTCGGCGTCTTTGGAGGCGTAATTGGCCACGACATGCAGGTTTTTGATTTCAGGCCGGCTTTTCATCCAGGATGAGGCCTCTGCGTAGGAAGGTTCGGTGGCATAGATGACTAAAAAGCTGGCGCTGGGCATGGCCTTGACCCAGGCATGACCAACTCGGGCCTGGCCCGGCGAGACGATGATTTCTTCGGCTTTTTGCGGGTTGGGCTGGGGTTTTGGCGGGGCATTTTTGATGGCTGGTGCTTCTGCGGTAGTCGCTGGTGCAGGCGCTGTTGCTGGGGCGGATGGTGTTGGGGCGGAGGGTGCTGGTGTCGGGGACGGTGCTGCGGCCGGTGCCACGGCAAGTGATGGCGCTGAGGCGCTTGGTTCTGCCGGCGAAGCTGCGGCCGCTGGCGCCGCCGAGGCAGCCGCTGCGGCCGCACTCAACGCTGCTGAGGCTGCTTGCGCGGCGGCTTGGGCTTCGGATGCCGCTGCCAGTGCGGCGGCTGCGCTGGCTGCAGCGGTGGGCGCCGGAGCGGCTTGCCGATCCCAGAGGATTTTGATTGGGTCAGGCAGCAGATTTTGGATAGAAAAACCGCCATAGAGCTGCCCAAGCGCCAGGCCAGAGAGGCCCAGCAAAAAGGCGCCGGCGAGCAGCCAGGGCCACCAGGGGCGTGCTACCGGCGCGGGCTCTGGCGGCTGTTTGCGCTCGAGCTCTTCGGTGTCCATCTCAATGGGTTCCGGCTCAGGCGGGACCTCCGGCGGTGGCGGTGTTTCATCAATGACCAATTGCTTGAGCAAGCCATTCACCAGTGTCTCGCGCCCCTGCGCCCGGGCTTGTTCGAGCAGGGCATTTTTTTGCGCCAGGGTGGGCGGCTCGATATCCCAGTGCAAAAACCGGCGGCCAAAGGCATTGAGCAATTCATGTTTACCGCTGGCTGCGGTCAAGAGCATCACCACTCGGATATTGGCGCCAGGAAAATTTTGCACCAAGCGGGCGAGCAACTGAATTTCGTGGTCTGGTAGGGCGGCGGCGTCGTGCACGATCCATATTTTGGGCGGCGCGTTTTGCACCTTGTTGCCCATGGCGTCCTGGATCGAGTAGGTTTGCAGCACCTCATTGAAGCGCGAGATCAGGGCGTCAGCACTGGCCGGGAAACACACCTCGAGTTCAATTTCGGGCGCTGCTTCACGCAGCCTGGCTACCAGCAATTTGCCGTAATGGTCGAGGATGGCGTCCTGGGTGCTGACCATGGACAAGCTCATGCCGCTTTGGATCAGGCCAGCGACATAACCCTCTAGCCGGAGCCGGTCCGAGACCCTGAAGAAAATCGCCTGGTTGACGGTCAGGTCGTCGTCCCGGTGGTGCATGGGCAGGCTCATACGCTGGCCGCCTCAGGTTCAAGTTGGCGGCCGTTGGCATCGAACAACATGGATTTTGGAATGGTCGGGGAGGGTCGCAACATCGGCTCCACGCCGGGTTCGACGTTGGCCAGGCTGAACACGTAGGCAATCACCTGGGCCACGGCGAAATACAGGGCCTCGGGAATCGGTTGATCCAGCTCGGTGGTGAAGTACAAGGCGCGGGCCAATTGGGGTGCCTCAAAGATTTCAATACTGTGGGTTTTTGCCTCTGCGCGAATTTTGGCCGCCATGTGATCCGCCCCTTTGGCCAGCAGTATTGGCGCACCGTCGGCGGTGGGGTCGTAACTCAGTGCGATCGCAAAGTGCTCCGGGTTGGTGATGATAACGTCTGCATCCTTGACCTTCTTCATCATCCGCACGTTGGCAATTTCCCGCTGGCGCCGTCTGATTTGCGCCTTGATTTCAGGGCGCCCTTCCATGTCTTTGTGCTCGTCTCGAATTTCTTGTTTGGTCATGCGCATGCGCTTCATGAAAGAGAAACGCTGGTAGGGCGCGTCAATCAAAGCAATCAAAACCAGGCCCAGTGTGAGCCATATTAAGGCCTCAAGAATCAGGGAGCCGGCCAATGCGAAAGCTGGCTCTAAGCCCATGTTGCCCATGCCAATGAGCTTGGAAAAATGCTTGTCCAGCAGTATCAGGAGCACGGTGGCGACCAGACCAAACTTGAAAACAGCTTTGATCAGCTCGATGATGGCGTGGCTGCCGAGCATGCGTTTGAGGCCGGCCAAGGGGCTGAGCTTGGAGAATTTTGGTGCGATTGACTTGATAGAAAACAAGAACCCGCCGATAGCGCCCGAGGCCAACACAGCCAGCGTGACTGCTACCAGCATCATGGGTAATATCAACAGAAGACCGTCTAAGACTTGGCTGGCAAAAGTGGCGGGTAGCAGCGAGGGGCTGTCTAGAACTTTGCGGTCAAACCTGAAGCCGGCGGCAAACTTGGTTGATATTTCATGCAGCCAAAAACCGCCAGTTGCGACCAGACAGATCACCCAGCCACTCATGACGGCAGCCGAGGTCAGCTCGACCGAGCGGGCAACCTGCCCCTCTTCGCGCGAACGCTGAAGCTTGCGCGAGGTGGGTTCTTCGGTGCGTTCAGCGCTGTCGTCTGCCATTCTGGGTTATTGCACTAGCTCAGACCGAGCTGGGCGCGCACCTCTGTAAAGCCCTGCAGCCACAGCCATTCGATGCGCCCGCCCATGCTGGGTAGGGTGAGCATCAGAACACCAAAGCCGGCAATGATCATGGCCGGCAGACCGACCTGAAATATATTCAGGCTGGGTGCGGCGCGTGAGGCAACGCCCAGTCCGATGTTGATGAACAGCAGGGTGATCATGACCGGTATGGCCAGCAGCAGGGCACCGAGAAAAATCATCGAGCTCCAACTTAAAAAATGCGCCCAAGCGGCCTCAGTAAGCAGTCCTTTGCCAATCGGCATGCTGGAAAAACTGTCTACCACCAAGCTCAGCAACATGGCATGGCCGCCAAAGCCAACAAAAATCAGGGTGGTCAAGATCACCAGGAATTGCGCGATGACTGGCACATTGCCCAGGTTGGGGTCCATCATGGTGGCAAGTGAGAGGCCCATGGCATTGGAGACGGATTGACCCGCCAGCAAAATTGCAGCGGTCACCACTTGCAAGCTCAGGCCCATCAGCAGGCCGATGGCGATTTGGTTGAAGATTTCGACCAGACCTGGCGCAGACACGGGGTCTAGCCGGGGCCAATCGTAAAGTGGGTAAATCATCCAGGTGAGGGCTACCGCCAACAATATCCGCAGGCGCAGGTTGAAAGCCCGTAGCGAGAAAATTGGCGCGGCCAAGAGCATGGCTGACACCCGCAGCATGGGCCACAAGAAGGTGTAGAAGCGCTCAACGATGTCATTGGCCAGTAGGTTCATGCGGACTGCCTTGAGCGGCTTTGGTGTGCTGGGCTCAGGTGAACAAAAGCGGAATCCGTTGGAACATGTTCTTGGTGTAATCGACCAAAGTGGCGAGTTGCCATCCGCCCACGAGGGCCAGGGTGAGGGACATCGCTGCGACCTTGGGTATAAAACTCAAGGTCGACTCGTTGATCGATGTGGCAGCCTGAACAATGCCCACCAGCAGGCCTACCGCCAGTGCCACGATCAGCAGTGGGGCAGAAATCAGGACGGTCATCCAGAGAGCCAGGCGTCCTATGTCGATAACGGCAGCAATATCCATGGTGAGTTTTCCTTGGTTGGCGGTTTTTTGGTGGGCTGCGGCTCAAGTGGCAAAGCTTGCGGCCAGCGAACTCATGATCAGGCTCCAGCCGTCCACCAGCACAAACAGCATGAGTTTGAAGGGTGCCGAGATCATCATCGGCGAGAGCATCATCATGCCCATGGACATGAGTACGCTTGCCACAATCAGGTCGATCACCACAAAAGGCACGTAGATTAAAAAACCGATGGTGAAGGCGCTTTTGAGCTCCGAGGTAATAAAGGCCGGCACCAGCGTGGTGAAGGGGACTGCTTCGGCCCCGCCAACATCGGGCCTGCGTGCCATTTGCATGAACAGGCCGATGTCGTCTTGCCGGGTTTGTTTGATCATGAAACCGCGTATTGGCGTCTCGGCGGCTGTCAGCGCTTTGTCAAAAGCCATGCTGCCCTGCATATAAGGTGCTACTGCATTTTGGTAGACGTCGGTCAACACCGGCGACATGATGAACAGGGTGAGGAAGAGGGAGATGCCAACCAGCACATTGTTGGGCGGGGTTTGACCCGTGCCCAGGGCCTGGCGCAGGATGGACATGACGATGATGATGCGCACAAAGGAGGTCATCATCAATAAAAACGAGGGCAGCAGCGTGATGCTGGTCATCAAGGCCAGCAATTGCAGCGACAGGCTGTACTGGGTGCCTTTGCCAGAATCTGTCACATTCACCATGGGGATGCCCTGGGCCCAGGAGAGGGCCGGGATACACACCAGCAGGGTCAAGAGGCTGGCCCATAAAATTTTGCGTTTCAAGGCTGATCTCCAATGCGCGCAGGAGCTTGTTGCCACTGGCCCAGGGCCGTGAATTGGTTTGCGCTCATGCCGATCAGCAGCATCTGGGTGTCGACCCGCAACAGCGCTATTTTTTGCCTTGGACCGATGCTGATGGTTTCAACAACCTGCAGCCTGCTCACGCCACCCTTGGCGGTTTGCATGCTTTGCATGCGGCGCAGCATCCACAGCATGGCCGCCAGCAACACCAGTACAACAATGATGCCGCCCGAGACCCGTAGCCAGTCAATACCGCCTGAAGCTGTTGTACCCATGGCAGTGTCTTCAAAGGTTCTTCATGCGCTCTGAGGCCGGCACCACGCGGGTGAGCCGAATGCCATAGCGCTCGTTGACCAGAACCACCTCGCCCTGGGCGACAACCGTGTTGTTAACCAGCAGGTCAAGCGGCTCGCCGGCGATGCGGTCGAGCTCCACCACGCTGCCCTGGGTCAGGCGCATCAGGTCTTTGATTTTGATCATGGCGCGCCCCACTTCAACGCTGAGGGTCACGCTGATGGTTTGGAGCACGTCTTTGTGAATTTGCTTGTCGAGGTCTTGCGATTCGCTCGAGGCACTGGCTTCTGTGGCGGCGTCTGTCATGGCGTGTCCTGAGTGGTTTAGTTGTTGCTGGGGTTGATGGCGTGGGCAATTTGTACCGCGGTTTGCGCGCCCAGGGTGCCGACGTGAACATTGAAGGCCGGTATGCCCGCGGCTTGCAGGCAGGCAAACTCGGGTTTTTTGAAATACAGGATGTCGCCTGCTTGCATCGATTCAATGTCTTTGATGGTGGATTTGATCGTGCCGAGGACAACACTGGCTTGCAGGCAGGAATCGTTCACTGCGTCTTCGAATTCATCGCGCCATTGCCGGTCCGAGTCTTCATTGCCGTCGCCGCTTTGCACGCGGCTACGCAGCAGTTCGCGCACCGGTTTGAGCGATGCGTAGGGGTGTACAAGGTCAATGAAGCCGGTGTTTTTGGTGGCGGTTTCGGTTTCAAAACGGCTGACGATGACCAGGTCGTTTTCATCCGAGATTTGGGCAAACTGGGGATTGATCTCGGCACTGACAAACTCGAGGTTGACATGCATCAGCGGGCCCCAGGCCTCTTGAATGTCCTTGAAGGTCACATCCAGAATCATGTTGATGATGCGCATCTCCATCGGGGTGAACATGCGCCCGGGCAGCAGGGTTCCCACAGTGCCCTGGCCAAAGCCGCCAAAAAAACTGTCCAGCGAACTGAAAACAATGGTCGGATCAATCACCACCAGCGAGTAACCACGCAGCGGGTTCATGCGGACCACGTTCACTGACAGGGGTGCCTTGAGGTCCTTGACATATTGCCCGAATTTGACGATTTGCGATTTGGTTGGTGTGACCCTTGGGCTGGTGCGCAGCACATCCATCAGGTGCGGGCGAAACAAACGAATAAAGCGCTCATTGATCATGTCAATCGAGCTGATATTGACGCCCAGGCTGCTGTCTTCGCTGGCCAGGTCGTGCTTTTTGAAACGCAGGGTGGTGTTAAAGCCAGTGTCTATGGCGATTGAGCCATCGTCCACCCCTTCTGCAAGGGCTGCAAGCTCGTCAGCAGAAAGCAGGTTGTCAGCCATGGTGCCTCAGGCCTTTGTGGGCCGACTTACTGGACGACAAAGGAGGTGAAGAAAACCTCCTCAATGCCGCCGAAATCCTCCAGTTTTTCGAGCAGGGAGTTCATGGCGTCGCGGATCTTGATGGCCAAATCTTTGCGGAATTCAGGCTTGACCAAGTCGGCATCTGTGGTTTGGCGCAACACGTCCAGCACGGCAGAGCGCAGCGCTGCCTCGTGCTTGTCGACATTCTCGAAAACTCGGTCGTCGTAACGGGTCATGATCGAGATCTGTATCGACATCACCTTTTTGGAGCTCATCAGGTTGGACAGAAAGTCCTTCTTGAGCTGGTGGTAGGTGTACTCGAAGCGTGGGCTGTCGGGTGATTTTTTGTTCAATTTAGGCGGGCCGCTGACTTCTTTGCCACCCTTCGCGTCTTTGCCGTCCGCTGGCTTGGCGCCATGAGCATCTGCCGGTTTGGCGCCATGAGCATCTGCCGGTTTGGCGCCATGAGCATCTGCCGGTTTGGCACCATGGGCGTCAGCGCCGTGGCCGTCTTCGGCCAGCAATTGGTCTGCACTGGGCGGAGGTTTGTTGAAAAAGCCCGTGATGAACAGGGTTCCAACCATGGTGCCTGCAACGATCACAACCAGCGCGATCACACCAACCAAAATCAGAATAATGGGCTTTTTTGATTTGGCCGGGGCTTCTTCGCCCGGGGCCGCCGCTGGCGCTGCTGCTGCTGCTTTAGCCATGGAACACCTCTGTGTAATGTTTCAACTTCATTCTCCGCCTGGCTTGGTCCTCAAGCCAAAATATTCAATCTGTCAGTCGCTGTAACGGCTGGTGTTTGGACGACCGCCCGAGGTTCCTCGACGCGAGCTTTTGTCGGTAAAGCGTCAGAAGCCGCCTTGTAACCCTGCTGAGGCGTCGAATTTCCGCCAGATTGGCGGGTTTGGTCCCCATTGACAGTCATTGAAGCAACTGTCATGCCAGCTTGTGCCAGCGTTTCCTTCAAGCGTGCTGTACCTTGAACAATCAGCTCTCGGGTGAGGGCACTGTCGGCGCTGAACATGGCCTCCAGGCCGCGGGCGTGCATGGAGAGCTCAACATCAATCCGGCCTAGCTTGCCAGGTTGCAAGCGCATTTGCATTTTCCATTCGCCCCGCTCGATTTGCGCAATCAGCCGGTTGGCGGCTGCCTCACCGAGCCGGTCTGCGAGTTGCTGTTGCTGAACCGTCCGCAGTTCGGCCTGGGCTGCCAGCAGGGTAGCCTCGCCCCGAGCTGTCTGGGCCGGCTCTGTGCCTCCCCTGGCCAATGGCCCGGCCTGAGTTGGCTGGCCGGCATTGTTACCAGAGTCTTGTTCAAGTGCTGCCAGCAGGCCTTCCTGCTCTTCTAAGTCAAAGCCTTCTGGCACTGCCAAGTGCAGGTTTTCCCAAGGTCCGCTGGCCGGGGCCTTGTTGGCGTTGGGCTGCTGGTTGGCCAGCAGGGGCGCCCAGTTCAACACCTCGGTGTTGCCGGGCCTGCTGGACAGGCGTTTTGACAGGTCTGGCGCAGGCAGTGAGAGGGTCAGGCGTACCGCGTCCTGAACAGATTCTTCGGCGCTGGCGTCCAAGCGCATGTGCGGGCCGAGTTCCGCTGCCTGGCTGGAGGTGGCGGATTTGGCCACCGCCCATGCGGCGCTGATGCTCCCAGCCAAGACCTGAGCGGCTGCCAGCGCGTCTGGCGCTTGGGTCGCCTGCAGGGTCTGGGCGGCAGCAAGGGCTGTGGCGCCAACTGCCGAACCGGTGTTTATATTTGCCGCTGGCGTGATTGGGGCCATTGGAAGAGGTTTTTGGCCGTCGACGAAGGCCGTTGTTCCAGGCTGCCTAGCGGTGGCGATGCCCTCTGGCAGAGTGGGTGTGTTGCGGATGCTTGTCACCGTTGGGAGGGCGCTTGCGGTTGGCAGGGTGGGTGCGCTGGTTGGCGCGATTTTGCTGTCTGGCAAGGCTGCTGGTGCAGGGGAATTTGGAAAAAGCAGGCTGGTGAGCAGCAGGGCGCTGGCAGACGCGGCAGTCGTAGGGGGCTGGTCTTGGGCGCTGAGGCGCAGTGTTTTCTTGTCGCGACCGTCTGTTTTTGGCTCTCCTTCTGTGGTGACCAAGCGGCTCAGGCCCTCCAAACTATTGACCGTCTGGGTCGAGCTGACTGTTTGCCGCGCGATGAGCGTGTTCGCCAATGGGACCTTGTCTGGCCGACCGTTTGTGCTGATGGTGGCGGGCTGTGCTTTGATTGCGGGGCTGCTGGAGGCCGGGTCGGCCATGCCCGGGTCGGTGCTCGTGCTGGACAAGCCGTCCAAGCTTTTTGTGGCTGGTGTAGGGCCCGAAGGCGCAGGCGGCTTGGCGAACAACATGCTGTTGAGGAGCAGGCTGGCGCTGCCTGGCGCTGGTTTTGCTAGGACTTCAACCACGGGCGCAGTCTCTGCGGTCGGCAGCAGGCC
>BJGT01000064.1 GCA_014190675.1 Comamonadaceae bacterium
TGAGCACAATGCGCTGCCGGCGTGCCTCGGTCTGCGGGTCGGGCTCTGGTACGGCTGACAACAGGGCCTGGGCGTAGGGGTGGCGGGGGCTGGCGTAGAGGGCGTCGCGGTCTGCGAGTTCGACAATGCGGCCCAGATACATCACTGCGACCCGGTTGGCAATATGGCGCACCATCGACAAATCGTGGCTGATAAAGAGATAGGTCAGGCCCAGGCGCTGTTGCAAGCCTTCGAGCAGGTTGACCACCTGCGCTTGGATCGACACGTCGAGCGCGGCAATCGGCTCGTCGCAGACAATGAATTTTGGGTTGAGTGCCAGGGCCCGGGCAATGCCGATGCGCTGGCGTTGGCCGCCTGAGAATTCATGTGGGTAGCGGTTGGCAAAATTGCGGTTGAGTCCGACCTGATCGAGCAACTCGTCAATGCGCTCGCTCTGCTCGGCCTGGCTCAGGCGGGTGTGCTCAAGCAGTGGCTCGCCAATGATGGAGGCCACGGTCATGCGGGGGTTCAGACTGGCCTGGGGGTCTTGAAAAACCATTTGCATGGCCGGACGCAATTGCCTGAGCAACTTGGCGGGCGCGGCACTCACCTCTTGCCCGTTGATGATGACCTGGCCCGCAGTAGGCTCGTAGAGTCGCAGCATGGCGCGCCCGCAGGTTGATTTGCCGCAGCCAGACTCGCCAACCAGGCCCAGAGTCTGGCCGGCCGGGATATCAAAGCTCAGCCCATCGACTGCCTTGACTTCTCCGGAGCGGCGTTGCAGCAGGCCGGTGTAAATCGGGAAATACATTTTCAGGCCGCGCACCTGAACCATGGGCGGCGGACTCACAGCAAGCGCTCGGGCGGCAGCGCTCACCGGACTGGCGGCATGGGGGGATGCAGATTCAAGCATGGCGCTCCATCCCGGTGGTGTGATCCCAGAAGCAGGCCACATCATGGCCTGGGGCAATGCTCAGGCGCTGCGGGTTTTCTCGGCCGCAGCGCTCCAGTGCGACTGAGCAGCGGGCCCGAAAAGCGCACGAAGATGGTGCGGCTTTGATGATGGGCGGCTGGCCCTCGATCACGTCGAGTTTCTCTGCCCGCGCGCCCCTGAGCCGGGGCAGGGTTTTGAGCAGGGCCCGGGTGTAGGGATGGGCCGGCCGTGAAAACAGCGCCTGCACAGGCGCCATTTCGACAATCTGACCACCGTACAGCACCATGGCTCGGTCTGCGATGCCGGCAATCACGCCCAGGTCATGGGTGATCCAGACAATCGCCATGCCGAGCTTTTGACGTAACTCTCGCACCAGCTCCAGGATCTGGGCCTGGATGGTGACATCGAGCGCGGTAGTGGGCTCGTCGGCGATCAATACCTTGGGGTCACAGGACAGGGCGATGGCAATCATCACCCGCTGGCGCATACCGCCTGAGAACTGGTGCGGGTAGTCTCCCAGCCGCCGCCCTGCATCCGGGATGCCGACCAGTTCGAGCAACTCTTGGGCCCGTTGGTGTGCGGCCTGTTTGCCCAGGCCCATGTGTTTGCGCAGCGGCTCCATGATTTGGAAGCCGACGGTAAAAACCGGGTTGAGCGAGGTCATCGGGTCCTGGAAGATGAAGCCGATGCGAGCGCCCCGAATGCTGCGCAGTTGCTCGTCCGAGCAACGCAGCAGGTCCACACCCTCAAACATCACCGATGCGCCATCGACCATGGCTGGCGGGCTTGGCAGCAGGCCCAGCAGCGACATCATGGTGACCGACTTGCCCGAGCCGCTTTCACCGACCACGCCGAGCAGTTCGCCAGGCCTGAGCTCAAAGCTCACGCTGTTGACAGCATGCACATCTCCCGTGCGGGTTTTGAAGCGGGTACTGAGTTGCGAGACCTGCAGAACAGGCGCTAAGGTTTCCGACATGACTCTAATTTAAATCACCGCCGCAGGGCGGTTTGGTTTCTTGGGTGCAATTTGTGTGCCTGATCGAGCTCGCCTCAGGCGGACCGCTTCGGGCCCGCAGCCCACAGCGACACCGGCTTGACCAAAACAACAGGAAGGCGGATTATGAATGAGCCAGCCGGGGCGCCGACCTAGGGAATACCAAGGGGTGCGGAACAGTTCAAAAGCGTTTTGGGGGCAGTCTCAAGCAGCAGCCCTGGTGCCAAAAACCTCAAGCAAGCGATCGAGTCCACCCGAGTTGATGGCCACCATGGCCTGCTCGCGCACCCGGGGCTTGGCATGAAAAGCCACCGACAGGCCGGCCTGGGCCATCATGGGCAGATCATTGGCGCCATCGCCTACAGCGATGGCCTGCTGCGCGCTGATGCCCAGGGCCGCGCAGGTTTGCACCAACATACGGCTTTTCTCAGCGCCATCGCAAATATCGCCCCAGGGCTGGGCCAGCAGTCGACCGGTTAGCCGGCCGTTGGCCAGCTCCAGCACATTCGCGCGGCTGTAGTCGATATCCAGCAGTTGGCACACCTGGTCTGTGAAAAAAGTAAAGCCACCAGACACCAGCAGCACCTTCATGCCGGCTTTTTTGCAGGCTGCCACCAACTCGGTCGCACCGGGGTTGAGCCGCAGGCGCTCACGGTAGACCTGCGCCATGCTCTCCACGCTGACCCCTGCCAGCAGCGCTACCCGCTGGCGCAGGCTGTCTTTGTAATCGGCAATCTCGCCGCGCATGGCGGCCTCGGTCAGGGCAGCCACTTCGGCCTTGCGGCCCACTGCATCGGCGATTTCGTCAATGCACTCGATGTTGATCAGCGTGGAATCCATGTCAAAGGCAATCAGCCGGTAGTCGTGTAGGGCCAGCGGCGCACGAAAACCCTGCAGCACCAAGCCCGGCCTGCCGGGGCCCGGGTATGGCTGCAGGCTGGGGCCGTCGGACGACATGATTCAGGCCCTCAGCGGGCTTGCCACGACGGGCTGACCCAAGCCGCGCAAGACTTCGCGCACCACTTGTGTGCGGTCTTTGACTTCGGGCAGTTGGCGTTCGATGCGCAGTTTTTCATTGCCCACCAA
This sequence comes from Comamonadaceae bacterium, assembly GCA_014190675.1. Taxonomy (GTDB): domain Bacteria; phylum Pseudomonadota; class Gammaproteobacteria; order Burkholderiales; family Burkholderiaceae_C; genus Rhodoferax. The sequence continues at coordinate 2,994 of BJGT01000064.1, forward strand.
TTTGATGTGCTTGTTTTTTTGTATCAGCGCGATGATTTTCATGGGGTCAAACGGTGGGTCTTTCTTGAACGTGATGCTGATGGCGCCCGGCGCTGCGTCAACCCGTGTGACGCCATAGGGCTGGCTCGCGACACGCAGCCGGTGCACATCAAACAGGTTTTGCGCCTGGTCTGGCAATTTGCCAAAACGGTCTACCAGTTCTTCGAGCAGGGCGTCGATCTGGTCGTTGGTCTTGGCCGTGGCCAGTTTTTTGTAAAAGCTCAGGCGCAGGTGCACGTCGCCACAAAAATCGTTGGGCAGCAGGGCCGGGGCGTGCAGGTTGATCTCGGTGGTGACATTCAGCGGGCTCAGCAAATCAGGCTCGATGCCGGCCTTGAGGCAGCGGACCGCTTCGCTCAGCATCTCGTTGTAGAGCTGAAAACCCACTTCGAGCATATTGCCGCTCTGGTTTTCGCCCAGCACCTCGCCGGCGCCGCGGATCTCCAGGTCGTGCATGGCCAGGTAAAAGCCGCTGCCAAGCTCTTCCATCTGTTGGATGGCTTCCAAGCGTTGACTGGCCTGCTTGGTCAGGCCCTCCAGATCGGGCACCATCAGGTAGGCGTAGGCTTGGTGGTGGCTGCGGCCCACCCGCCCACGCAGTTGGTGCAGCTGCGCCAGACCAAATTTGTCGGCCCGGCTCATGACGATGGTGTTGGCGGTGGGCACGTCAATGCCGGTTTCGATGATGGTGGAACACAGCAGCAGGTTGTAGCGTTGGGCGATAAAGTCGCGCATCACGCCCTCGAGTTTGCGTTCTGGCATTTGGCCATGCGCCACGGCGATGCGGGCCTCGGGCAGCAGCACTTCGAGCTTGGCGCGCCGGTTCTCGATGGTTTCAACCTCGTTGTGTAAAAAATAGACCTGTCCGCCGCGCTTGAGCTCGCGCAGCACGGCCTCACGGATCACGCCGTTGCCCTCGGTGCGCACAAAGGTCTTGATCGCCAGCCGGCGCTGAGGTGCGGTGGCGATCACGCTTAAATCACGCAGGCCCTCCAAAGCCATGCCCAGGGTGCGCGGAATCGGCGTGGCCGTGAGCGTGAGAACATCGACTTCGGCCCGCAGGGCCTTCATCGCCTCTTTGTGGCGCACGCCAAAGCGGTGCTCTTCGTCGATGATCAGCAGGCCCAGATTTTTAAAGTGGGTGTTTTGGCTGAGCAGCTTGTGCGTGCCCACCACGATGTCGATGCTGCCGTCTGCCACCCCCTTGAGGGCCAAGGTGATTTCCTTGCCCGAGCGGAAGCGGCTCATCTCGGCGACCTTGACCGGCCATTTGCCAAAACGGTCGAGCAGGGTTTGGTAATGCTGCTCCGCCAGCAGCGTGGTGGGGGCCAGCAGTGCCACCTGCCGCCCACCGGTGATGGCAATAAAGGCGGCCCGCAGTGCCACCTCGGTTTTGCCGAAACCAACGTCGCCGCAGATCAGCCGGTCCATCGGGCGCGGGCTGATCATGTCTTGAATCACGGCATGAATGGCGGCGCGCTGATCGGCGGTTTCCTCAAAGCCGAAATCATTGGCAAAGGTTTCGTAGTCAGCCGGGGAGTAGCGAAAGGCATGGCCCTCGCGAGCGGCGCGGCGGGCATAAATGTTGAGCAACTCGGCGGCGGTGTCGCGCACCTGCTGGGCTGCTTTGCGCTTGGCTTTGTCCCATTGGCCGCTGCCCAGGCGGTGCAGCGGCGCCTCGTCGGCGCTCACCCCGGTGTAGCGGCTGATCAGCTGCAACTGGCTGACCGGCACATACAGCGTTGCTTGGTCGGCGTACTCGAGGTGCAAAAACTCCTGGATGTCGGGTTGGCCGTTGGCCTGTAGCTGGCCCAAGTCCAGGTTGATCAAGCCGCGGTAGCGGCCGATGCCGTGGGCCGAATGCACCACCGGGTCGCCCAGATTGAGTTCGCTGAGGTCTTTGATCAGGGCTTCGACATCGCTGACCTGCTCTTGCTTCTTGCGCCGTCGCGCGCTCGGGCTGGCCGAAAACAGCTCGGTCTCGGTGATGAAATCAATGCCGGTCTCGAGCCAGGCAAAGCCGGTGGCCAGACGCGAGGTGGCCAGGCCCAGACGCTCCTGGCTGGCCAGAAACTCGGCCAGCGAATCAAAGCTGGGCGGGTTCAGCCCGTTGGCTCGCAACAGGTCGAGCAGGCTGGTTTTGCGGCCTTCGCTCTCAGCCAGCACCAGCACCCGGTGCTCGGTGTTGCGCAGGTGCGCTTTGAGTCGGGCCAGCGGGTCTTGCGCACCGCGCAGCACCGAGAGTTCACCGAGCGCCTGAAACTGCGTGTTGTTGGTTTGCTCATCGTCGAGCGGGCGCAGTGACAACTGCGCATGCTGGTTGGCCCGGGCATAAAACTGCTCGGCGCTCAAAAACAGCGCCTCGGGCGCGAGCACTGGGCGCTCCGGGTCGCCCTGGACCAGGCGGTACCGTTCGCGTGCGTCCTGCCAAAAATGGGCAAATGCCGGCTCGAGCTTGCCGTGCAGCACCAGGGTGGCATCGGCGCCGAGATAATCGAACACACTGGCGGTTTCGTCAAAAAACAGCGGCAGGTAGTACTCGATGCCAGCGGTGGCCACGCCGTTTCCAATGTCTTTGTAGATGCGGCTCCTGGTCGGGTCCCCCTCAAGCAACTCGCGCCAGCGGCTGCGAAACCGGGCCCGGGCAGATTCGTCCATTGGGAATTCCCGCCCGGGCAGCAGCCGAACCGAGGGCACCGGGTAGAGGCTGCGTTGGCTGTCTGGGTCGAAGGTGCGGATGCTGTCGATCTCGTTGTCAAACAGATCGACCCGCAGGGGCACCAGGCTGCCCATGGGAAACAAGTCGATCAGCCCGCCGCGCACCGCATATTCACCCGGGCTGACCACCTGGGTGACATGGCTGTAGCCGGCCAGCGTCAGCTGGGCCTTGAGCCGGGCTTCATCGAGCTGCTGTTTCACCTTGAACTCAAAGGTGTAGCCGGCCAGAAATGCCGGTGGCGCCAGCCGGTAAAGGGCGGTGGCCGCCGGCATGATCACCAGGTCGGCGCCGGTCTCACGGTCGCGCTGGTTGATGCGCCACAGCGTGGCGAGACGCTCGCTGATGAGGTCCTGGTGCGGTGAAAACGTGTCGTAAGGCAGGGTTTCCCAGTCGGGAAACAGCACGCAGCGCAGGCTGGGCTCAAAAAAAGTTAGCTCGTCTTGCAGTCGCTGTGCGTCGCTGGCGTCGGCCGTAACAACACCGGTCAGGCGACCCTGGGTTTTCTCGCGCAGTCCCAATTGGGCCAGTAGCAGAGCATCAGAAGAGCCAGTCGGGCGGGGCAGGGTGAAGCGCTTGCCCGGAGTCAGTTTGGGTAATTCCATGGGTGTCGGGCGGGATTCTAGAATGGGGCCGAGCCGATGACCGATATTTCCCGAAATTCACCTCAAGCAGCGCGCCTCTGGGCTTTGATACCCTGCGCGGGCAGTGGCACGCGCGCCGGCTCGGCCGGACCCAAACAATATGAACTGCTGGCCGGCCAGCCTTTGGTGCTGCACACCCTGGCGGCATTTGCGGCGGTGCCCCGGCTGCACCGCTTGGCTGTCATCGTAGCGCCTGGTGACCGCAGGCTAGACCACCTGCCTGCGCCTTATTTGATTGCTGACTGCGGCGGCGCAAGCCGGGCTCAGAGTGTTTTGAACGGGTTGAATTTTTTAAGCCAGCAGGGCGCTGCCAAGCAGGATTGGGTGTTGGTGCACGATGCCGCCCGCTGCCTGGTGGCACCTGGGCAGATCGACGCCTTGATCGATGCCTGCCTAGGCGATCCGGTGGGCGGGCTGCTGGCACAACCCTTGGCTGACACCCTCAAGACAGAGCAGCAGGGCCGGGTTGCCGCTACGCTGGCGCGCCATGACAAATGGCTGGCGCAGACGCCACAGATGTTTCGTATCGGCATGCTGCTGCAAGCGCTGCAGGACGTGGGTGCTCAGGTCACCGATGAATCGAGCGCCATGGAGGCCATGGGCTGGCAGCCGCTGCTGGTGGCTGGCAGCGCCCGAAATTTCAAGGTCACCTACCCGGAAGACTTTGCCGTGGCAGAGGCGCTGCTGAGCAGTCCGGTCGGCAGCAGCGCCGCTTGGGGCGAACCCGCTCGGGAGAAGGCGGCATGATGGTGCGGGTTGGCGAGGGCTGGGACCTGCATGCCCTGGTGGCCCAGCGGCCCCTGGTGCTGGGCGGGGTGCAGGTGCCTTTTCATCTGGGATTGCTGGGGCACTCAGACGCCGACGTGCTGTTGCATGCCATCACCGATGCCCTGCTGGGTGCCGCCGCGCTGGGCGATATCGGCCGCCATTTTCCGGACACTGACGCGCGGTTCAAGGGCGCTGATTCGATGCTGCTGCTGGCCGAAGCGGCGCGGCGCGTGCGCGCCGCTGGTTGGGACATCGGCAATGTGGACAGCACGGTGATCGCACAGGCGCCCAAGCTGATGGTACATATTCCGGCCATGTGCACGCGCATCGCAGCGGGCCTGGGTGTGGCGGTCGGGCAGGTCAATGTGAAGGCCAAGACCGCTGAAAAACTTGGCCCAGTCGGGCTGGGGCAGGCGATCGAAGCCCGCGCGGTGGTGCTGCTGCAGCGCTCAGTGGCCTGAAACAGCCACACCGAGACGCTTAGCTGGGTCTTGCCCCGGCGCATGGGCATGGGCACGCATTTTGCTGACAAGCTCTCACGCACTCAGCGCCTCTGAATTTAGTCGAAATTTTGACACTCGTTGGATCTTGAATCCGGGTGGCATGACGGACAGACAGTTGCGCCAATTGCTTTGAATCCCAATTAGCAAGCCCCTGCAGAAAGCGCCGCCATGAACCTGATCACACGCACCCCAACTCAAAATTGCGACCTGCGCGCCCATGCCCTGTCTGTGGCTTCGCTGGCCTTGCTGCTGTCTTGGCAAAGCTGTGTGGCGGCCCCCGCCAACAGCGGCAGCTTTAAGCAAGCAGAAGCTGGCCCGGTTGCCGGGTTCAAGCCGACCGCGGCCATAGCGCCGGTGCCGCTGAACATTGAAAAAATCCAAACACCGGCGCGTGCCGCGCCAGCCGCCAGCCGGCCCGCGCTGACAGGGGATGCGATGAAGGCTGACGTAGCGCAATGGGTTCGCTACCTCGGCAGCCCGGTCAAAGCGGTGGCGAGCACTACGCCGCCTCGCAGCGAAAACCTCAGATGGGTTCAGTACCCGGTGATCAACAACGCCGGCTCGGTCAGTCCATCGGGCATCAAAACCGACAGCCAAAATTGGGTTCGCTTTCCTTCAGCAGAAAAAATCAACGCCCAGATCGCCCGAATCGGCGATTAGGCCCCTGTTCTTGGGAGGCATAGAATTCGGCTCAGGCTTGACTGGACGAAAAATTTTCTGGCCAAGTCTCGCTTGCTGAAACCGATTCCTGGCGACGGGTCTGTGGGGCCAAAAAATGTCTCAAATTGTTGCTAATTTCTCGCTTGAACTCAAAAAGTTGACCGATATCACCCTGCTGCGCGACCGCGCCTCAGACCACGCGAAACAGGTTCAACTACCCAAATCGGCAGAACAGTTGGCCGCCGCGGGCTTGGCGTCTGGCCAACGTGAGGGCGAGGCCGGCACAGCCAAACTCAGCGGCGATGAGCGCTTGTTTTTAGGCCTGTATGAATCACCCATACTCAGCACCATACTGTTCGAGCCCAAACGAAAAATCATCTCTGCCGGCAAGCCGATTGAGGACGCTTATCTGGTCATTGACGGCAGCTTGCTTGGCAGCGAGGGCAGCGATCTCTACCGACTGGGCCCGGGCAGCGTGCTTGGTCTGGCCGAGGGGATCATCAACAAGCCGAGCAAAATGAATGTGATCACGGTTAGCCATGTGCAGGCCAAAATTATTCCGCTGCACAAAATCGACGCCATCATTGGTATTTTGCCCACAGAGTTGCGGGCCATGCTGATGACGATCATCAAACGCACCTTGGCGTTGCCCCGATAACGCTGCCATAGTCGCTGGCACCCGGAGAATATTTTGGCTGATTTCGAGACAGAGGAGTTTGCCGACGGGCAGCTGGTTTTCAGCGCCGGGGACTTCGCCAGCCATTTGTTCTACATCAAACAAGGTGCTGTTCAGATACTCGCCGAGTCGGGTGCCGTGATAGCCGAGGTCGCGCAGGGACAGTCTTTTGGCGAGACCGCCATTTTGAAAGGCGGGGTGCGGAGCTTTTCGGTCCGCGCCAAGGGTGCCATGGTATGCAGCAAAATTGGCTCCGACGAAGCGGCTCAGTTGTTGACGACTTACTCGCCGTTTCTCGTGACAATCTTGGAAGCGCTGCTGCTACAGCAAAACATGCACAACAAACTGCGCCAGCGCAGCGAGGCCTGATTTTTCTGGCACTGTGCTGTGCCGATTTAGCGCGAAAGTCAGGCCAGTGTTTCGGATGGATCAAAATCCAACTCGACTCGGGCGCCATTGGGATCAAAGCTGAACAGCTGCCAAATGCCCGAACCAGTTTGCTGCTTCAGGCTGTAGCTGACACCACTGGCATCGAAGCGGGCCTTGACCGCCTGCATGCCTGATGCGCTAAAGGCCATGTGGTCAATCACCCCGGTGCGGGGCTCTGGCATGGGGCGCCCATAAATGATGTGCAAAACTGCCACGCCCTGGGCATACAGCCAGGCACCTGGAAAACCCAAATCTGGTCGGTAGCCGTCTTGCAGGCCAAGCAGGCCAATGTAGTAGTTGGTGGTGGCCTGTGGGTCCTCGGCGACGATGGTGAAGTGGTTCATGCCGGTGATCATGGACTGTCCTTGGGTTTTGTTTGCTTGAAAGAAATGGCAATGCCAGGGCTGGGGTGGCTGAATTACTCGGGTTTGGCGCCAGAAAAGCGCACCACCTTTGCCCAGCGCTCGATTTCGGTCTGGACAAAACGGCCAAAGTCCTCTGGGGAATTTCCCACTGCGCTGGCGCCGTCGCCCTCAAGCCTGCGCCGCACATCGGGTGATGCGATGGCCTGCCGGGCCGCGTCTGACAGGTGCCGGCTGAGTAGCGGGGCCATGCGGCCAGGGGCAAACAAGCCAAACCAGGCGCTTGACTCATAGCCCGGCAGAACTTCGGCAATCGCCGGCACATCGGGCAGTGAGGGCAGGCGCTTCGGGCTGGTCACGCCCAAGGCTTTGAGTCGGCCGGCCTTGACCACCGCCTGGGTGTTGATCAGGGGCGCAAACATCAGTTCAACCTGGCCGGCAATCACATCTTGCACGGCAGGGGCGGTGCCGCGGTAAGGAATATTGACGATGAACAGCCCCGACTCCATCTTGAACAAATCGCCTGCGAGGTGCAGCGACGAGCCAATACCGCCAATTGCAAAGTTGAGCTTGCCGGGCCGGGTTTTGGCATAGTCCAGCAGTTCCCGAACGTCTTTGACAGGCACCGAGGGATGGGCAATCAGCACCGAAGGCTGGGTGGCCACACAGGTCAGGGGAGTGAAATCACGGATCGGGTCAAACGGCAGCGACGGGTAAAGCGATGCATTGATGGCATGGCTGGTAAAGCTCATCAGCAGGGTGTTGCCGTCGGGGGCTGCTTTGGCGACTGCATCTGCGGCAATATTGCCGCCCGCCCCGGCGCGGTTTTCGACCACCATCTGACGCCCCAGCAGCCGGCCCATCTCGGTGGCGAGCGTACGCGCCAGAGTATCGGTACTGCCGCCAGCCGAGGCCCCCACCAAAATTCGAGTCGGCCCGGAGTTGCCCAGACTCAAGGCCTGCGCCTGCGCCTGGCCGGCCAGCCAGGGCGCAGCGGCCCAGGTGGCAACACGGACCAAAGCCTCGCGGCGCGAGTGCTGCGGCTTGCTGTCTGGCCGGACCTGATTCATTACGGTCTTAGCGCTTGTCATGGTGGCGTGGTCAAAATATTTGGACAAGTCATTGTCAGCCATTTCCTTGGCAATGCAGGCCAGTGTCAGCGGGGCCAGCGCGCATGGCTCAGCCCAGGGTGGCGGCAGCGCGTTGCCGCTATTGCCTGGCATAAAGATTGCTATTTTGTTTTTTACCAAGCTGATTCGTTGCGTGACTTGGTGTGGCTCCAGAGCCGCACCTTGCGCGCCGCACGAGTTAAACACAGGAGCAAAGGACCCACTGCAAGCCAAATACTCTAAGGATTTCGTCATGGACTCACACAATGCCTTGCGTATCGAAGACCGACCACACCGTTGGGGCGGGTCTGGCTCCCAGCCTGGGAGTAGACAGCAGCAGCGTGCCCGGAAATTACAAAGTCTCTACGCGGCGCTGCAAGCAGGCGATCTTGACCATGCTCGGCAAGCCTTTTTGGCCCTGATCAACCTGGACCCTTTTGCCACCAGTGACCCTGTGTTGTCCAAAATAGGCGCTGCTTTGCAAAGCAGCAACCTGACTGCCGCCCGGCTGTATGTCGCCGAGCTCAATGTGAGTGGTGGATCTTTTTTGGCCAAGTTGCCACAAAGGGTTGATCGTGTCACGCCTGCCAAGCCCATGTTCATGCTTGACGATCTGGGCGTGGCCCATGTTGATTTCAGGGCTTGAGCATGGTTGTTTGGGCGCATAAACCGGACCTGTTCGGCCTGTTGCCCCGGCGTCTTGGTGCCCTGGCCTCGGCAGCAAGCCTGGCACTGTTGGCCTGCGGTGGCGGGGATGTTGATGTTTCCTTGGCTGCTGCCCCGGTCCCGATGGAGTCGCTGCAGGGCGTGGCTGCGGTGGGAGCCGCCTTGGGTAACAGCCCCGTCAAGATACGGTGTCCGAGGGAGAAAAATGCCACCTATCCCATCTCTGCAACCCTGTCCAAATCCGCAGCTTTAGAAGACTCAGCGGTCTTCAAGGTCACGGATGCTAGCAACACAGACCAGACGATTTTCGATGGTCAGGTGATTCGGCTCAGCACAAAAGGTTCTTTGCCAAAACCACTCAACACGGTCGAGAACTTCTATGTCGTGAACAAAACTGCCGATGGTTTTCAGTTGTCCAGAAGTCCATCGGGTGCTGCCCTGAGCACATTTGGTGGCATCCAAACCGGGCTGCATTCCGCGACCACCGGGAAAATGCTGGAGCAAACCGTGACCACTGGTGCAGATGGCGCCTATGCGGTTAATTTTTCTGAAGATCTGAAAGTTCAAAAACCCTGTTTGCTGGAAGTCTCGGCAAAGGGGACCAAGCTGCATGCTGTGTCGTCTGGCCTGAGTGGCGTTGCCAACATCACGCCTTTGACCGAGGCTCTGCTTGCCATTCTGGTTGAGACCGGCGACCTGGCCCGCTACTTTACCGAGTTCGGCGAATCAAACGCCGCTGAGCTCAGGCAACTCGCCAGTGCTAAGAATATTGACTCTGCCTGGAACAAGATCAAGGCGATGCTGGCCTCCAATGGTATTGACACAAGTGCCATCACCACCGAACCCATATCGGCCAGCTTGTCTGCAGCCAATGCTTTAAAGGTGGGCGATGCGCACGACAAACTGTTGGATAAGCTGGCATTTGGCATAGACATTGTCTCGCCCTACAATTTTTTACAGGGCAAAGAAAAAATGCTCACCTTGATCAAACTTGACAGCAAGGGCCTGCCCTTGAAAAATCAGTTTGGCAAATGGTCAGATGCTGGTAGCGAGGAGGCGGGTACACAGTGGGATTGTGTACATGACACCGTGACCAATCTCTTGTGGGAGGTGAAGCCTAATTTGTCAAGCCACCTGCGGCACAGGGAACACAAATACACCTGGTTTGACAGCAAGGTTGTGCAAGACGACAAAGGCAATGCCCTTGTTTTCAACGGCGGCGATGCCGGCACCGAACTGAGCCGCAGCTGCCAAGGCTTTGCCGACCCGTCCAAATGCAACACCGAGAACTATGTCAGGGCTGTTAACCAAGCCCGCCTGTGTGGTTTCGAAACCTGGGCCCTGCCCGATGTGGACACCTTGCAAAAGTTCCCGCTCAATTACGCGTCGGTGGGTATCGTGAACACCGATTATTTCCCTGATTTGCAGGCGCAAACCCTGGCTAATTCATCTTTTTGGACAAGTACCTCGAGTGCCAACAGCGCTGAGGGAAACTATGCCTGGGTGGTTAATTTCGGTAGCGGCAAAGTCGAAGACGGCCTGAAGGCCAGCACGCAAGCGGTACGTCTGGTTTTGCCGGTCAACACCTATTCTGTCGAGATTTCCAGTGCAAAGCCAGCTGTTTTCACCTATAAAAAAACAGCGGCACAAAGTGCCATTGCCAACGACCAGATGGTGACTTTACGCACCAACGGTCTGCTGCCAAACACACTGAGCCAGAGCCGGAGTTATTACGTGGTCAAGGCGCAGGCGGCTGCCGGCAGTTTTGAACTGTCCACGGTCAAATCGGGGGAATCCATCGCCACCTTGAATGCAGGCGCTTCCAAAGGACCGCACTTTGTCGTGGTCGGCGTCGAGCCAGCAGCAAAAATCGCTGATGTTGGGCAATGTCATCCTGGCATCGAAGTCACCCGGCCGGATTCTCGCTACACGGTCAGCGGTGATGAGGTGACCGACACCGTCACAGGCTTGCTGTGGAAGCGGTGTGTCGAGGGTTTGAGCGGGGCCACCTGCACCGGGACAGCCAAGCCAGCGAGCTACAAAGGCGCCCAAGCCTTGGCAGTCGAAGCAGCAAAGGCGGGCAAACCATGGCGACTACCGAGTCGAGCCGAATTGGCTGGTTTGGTGGACAGAAAATGCACCGGAGTTTGGAAGTACAAGCAAGACACCAGCAGCGCTTTGTACATGAGTCAGCGCACCTTCACTGAGACTGGCGGTTGGGAGCAGCCCGCATTTTGGAGTCAGCCGATCACGATCTCCAACCCCTCTGCAAGCTTCGAATTCAGTGTGGATGGCAAAACATGGGACAGCAAACCCAGCAGTGACAAGCTGTATTTGAGAGAGAAGTCGACCACCTCTGCGTTCAGGATCGCAGGGGAGACTGGCTATGGTTGGCGCGACGGCGTGCCCCCAGAGCCGGCAGACCAGAAGGCCGCACTGTGGCTAAGCAAGCGTGTTTTTACGCCCTACGGAGCTGCACCCCAGGATGCCAAGTGGTCTGAGCCAGAGGAACTCAAGACCGGCAGCAAACTGGAATTCAGCACCAATGGTGAGTCTTGGTATTTCCCGCCAACCAGTAATGATGTTTATTTGCGAGAAAGCCCGACTTCGCCCAAAGTCATCATGCGGGGTGAAGCAGGAACCCAAAACCAAGTGAAGACAGCGGGCGCTTTTGTGACTGGCCTGTCTTACACCATTCAAGCCGTGGGCAGCACCGACTTCACGCTGATTGGCGCAGCAAGCAATTTTGCTGGCGTGGTGTTCACCGCCACCGGGCCAGGCAAAGGCTCAGGCACGGCGATCGAAAACGTGTCGCAAATCACCGGCTACGCCTTTTTTCGGGGTAATTACACGGCTGACGACTATCCCACTGGTGGCAGTTTCGCTTCGCCCAAGCCGGGCTTCAAGCAAATTGGCCAAAGCGGTCAGGGCATGGTCAAGGGTTTCGCGTTTTATCGCGGCAATTTACCACCCAGTGCGCCCAGTGGCGGGTCGTTTGCCTATCCAACGCCAAGCAGTGCCGGCTGGAGCGATGCGATACCGAAAGAAGTGCTGATTTCCGTCACCGAATCGGCGGCGAGTTCTGGCCGCGCTATCAACCAGACCATATTTCCGCAAAATGCATCGTCATCACCATTTGCCCAGGCTATCTGGACTGCCACGACCAACCCGAACTACCCTGCCAACCTGACTAACCCAGACAGCAACAGCCAGGCGGCCTGGATTGTCAATTTTTACAACGGCTTCCTGGATTATGTGGATGTGTCAACCGCGGGGGTTTATGTTTGGCTGGTACGAAGCCCTTGAGCAGGGACGCAAACCCAACAAGCAACTAAGCTCTTGTTTGTTGCCGTAGCGCTTGGCGCCGCAGCAGCATGCAGCTGGTTATCATGGGCTGTGAGACCCTGCTTAGCCACGCACCGGAGCCCCTTGATGATCGTCGTCCACCACCTCAATGATTCGCGATCGCAGCGCGTGCTCTGGCTGCTAGAAGAGTTGGGCCTGCCTTATGAGATCAAGCACCACCAGCGGGATGCCAAGACCATGCTGGCGCCGCCCGAGCTGCTGGCAGTCCATCCCCTGGGCAAGTCGCCGGTGATCACCGATGCTGGCGTCACGCTGGCCGAGACAGGCGCCATTGTCGAGTACCTGCTCGATCAGCATGGCGGCGGGCGTTTGTTGCCCGAGCCTAAAACAGCCGAGGCGCTGCGCTACCGCTACTGGCTGCACTTTGCCGAGGGCAGCATGATGCCCCCGCTGCTGCTCTCGCTTATTTTTGACCGCATAGCCAATGGCCCGATGCCCTTTTTAATTCGTCCGGTGGCGCGCGGCATCAGCAAGACCGTGATGGACCTCATGGTGCACCCCAACCTGACTCGTCAGCTTGACTTCATGGAGGCCGAACTGGGACGCAGCACCTGGTTTGCTGGTGACGCGCTGACCGGCGCTGACATCATGATGAGCTTTCCCCTCGAAGCCGCGGCCAAGCGCGCCGGCCTTGATGCCAGCCGGCCCAGATTGATGGCCTTTCTGCAACGCATTCACGCCAGACCCGCCTATCAGCAGGCGCTGACACGCGGCGGGCCCTACGCTTTTGCCTGAGATCGGTACACGCAGCTGTCTGGCGCTTATGGGCTGGTGCTGTGTCGCGGTGTTACAGGTCGGCGACGGCCAGCAGTTTGCCTCTTGTTGAAACCAATCATGCCTGCTGACAACAATTTTGAATCGCTGCGCGACGGTGTGCGAAGCGTCGTATCCCAGTTTGACTCGCGCTATTGGCAAGACCTTGACCAAGCCCGTGCTTTCCCCGAAAAATTTGTCGAAGCCCTCACCAAAGCCGGCTGGCTCTCAGCCCTGATCCCAGAAGAATATGGCGGCACTAACCTGAGCCTGGTTGAAGCGAGTGTCATCATGGAAGAGATCAACCGGGCCGGTGGCAATTCGGGCGCCTGTCATGGACAGATGTATGTGATGGGCTGTGTTGTGCGTCACGGCTCGGAGGCACAAAAGCAAGCCTTGCTGCCCAAGGTCGCCAGTGGTGAACTGCGTATTCAATCCATGGCGGTCACCGAGCCCACCACCGGATCCGACACCACGCAGCTCAAGACCTTTGCTCAGCGTCTTGGAGACCGCTATGTGGTCAATGGCCAAAAGGTTTGGACATCGCGCCTGCAACACTCTGACTACATGCTGCTGTTGGCGCGTACCACGCCACTGGCAGAAGTCAAAAAGCGCTCGGACGGCCTGTCGGTGTTTCTGGTTGACTTGCGCGAGGCGGTGGGTAAGTCGATCACCGTTCGCCCGATTCGCAACATGGTCAACCACGAGACCAATGAAATCTTCATCGACAACCTGGAAATTCCGATCGAGAACCGTATCGGCGAGGAAGGCAAAGGCCTCAAATATATTTTGGATGGTCTGAATGCCGAGCGTATTCTGATCGCTGCTGAATGTGTGGGTGATGGCTATTGGTTTGTCGATAAGGCGCGTGACTATGCCAACCAGCGCATGGTGTTTGGGCGGCCGATTGCAAAAAATCAGGGCATTCAGTTTCCAATTGCCAAGGCCTATGTGAATGTCCAGGCGGCCAGTCTGATGCGCTACGAAGCAGCCCGGCTGTTTGATGCACAAAAGTCCTGCGGTGCGCAGGCCAACATGGCTAAACTTTTGGCGGCAGATGCCTCTTGGGAGGCCGCCAATGTCTGCCT
>BJGT01000065.1 GCA_014190675.1 Comamonadaceae bacterium
GGGTGTATGACACCCGCGCCGCGATCCACGGCATCGCCGATACCGGCAGCGTGCTGCTGCTGCGCGAGGGTTTTGGTGCCGGCATCCACACCGCGCTGGCGCGCATCGGTGGGCGGCCGCTGGGCATGCTGGCCAACAACCCGCTGCACCTGGGCGGTGCGATTGATGCTGCCGCCGCCGACAAGGCCGCCCGCTTCATGCAGCTGTGCAATGCGCACGGCCTGCCGCTGCTGAGCCTGGTGGACACGCCAGGTTTCATGGTCGGGCCTGAGGCTGAGGCGCAGGCGCAGGTGCGCCATGTCAGCCGCTTATTCATCGCCGCGGCCCATCTGCGCGTGCCGTTTTTCAGCGTGGTGCTGCGCAAGGGCTACGGCCTGGGTGCCATGGCCATGTGCGCCGGCGGCTTCCATGCACCCCAGTTCACCGTGGCTTGGCCCACTGGCGAGTTCGGCGCCATGGGGCTGGAGGGCGCGGTGCGCCTGGGCTACCGCAAAGAGCTCGAAGCCCAGCCGGCCGGTGCCGCACGCGAGGCCTTGTTTGAGCAGTTGCTGGCGCAGGAATACGCCAAGGGCAGCGCCCTCAACATGGCCGCCACGCTGGAGATAGACGCCGTGATTGACCCGGTCGACACGCGAGACTGGCTATTCAGGGGCTTACAGGCGCAGCCGGCGCTCACATCTGTCAGCCATTTGGCGATCGACAGCTGGTAGTCCACCGCCACCACGCAAATTTGCGCCCGGTTGGCCAGGCTGCGGCACAGGCGGTCGTGGCTCTCCAGGTTGCCAATCACCCAGCCGCCACCGTGTAAAAACAGCAAGCAAGGCAGGGGTGTCTGCAGGTCGGTGCCCAGGCCGCGGTAAATCCGCAGCGCCAGCGGGCCGGCTGCCGTGGGTATTTGCAGGTTTTGAACTGACGCAATGTTTTGTGCCGGCGCTTGTAGCGCATCCCAGCTGGCGGCATAGTTGTCGCGGGCCTGCTTGGGGGGCAGAGCTTGAAATGGCATGCGCCCGGCTTGGCGGGCAATTTCAAGAAACTCGGCAGCCTGGGGGTCGAAGGCGGGCATGGGATGCTCCTGGTCGTTTGGTGGCGTGGGGATGATGCTGGCGGGGCTCAGGCTTGTGGTTTGTCCTGCGGACTGTCGGCCTCGGCGCTCTGGCCCGGCCAGGTGCTCAAGCCCAGCTGGCCCGAACCCTGTTGGACCCAGCGGATGTTCAAGGCCGTTTCAAGGCCTTGCCAGCCATTGGCCTTGCGCAACAGCAGTTCCGGGTTGGGCAGGTAATACCCGTTCTTGCGGCGCACCCAGAGTTTGCGGGCCGGGCTGTAGTCGCTACTTACTTCAGCGCGAGCCAGCACGGCGTTGATGTAGCTGCGTTTGCGCCGCTGCTCGCGCCACAGATGCGCCGGTAGCTGGTCCAGGGTGCGCTGGAGCTGTTCGGCAAAAAACCCGGGCTTGTACTTCCAGTCGGCATAGGGTCGCTCCACTGTCTGGGACCATTGCGTCTTCAGGCCAGCCAGCATCAGGGTCAGGACCCAGTATTCGCCCTGGTGGCGCTCCAGGCGCAGCAGGCGTTGTTCGACCTGTACATCCAGAACGGCCGGCGCCAAGCGCTCAAACAGGGGCCCCAGCGTCGCCTGTGCAAACTTGGGCTCGTCCATGGCGCGGCTGAGGGCTTGCTGCCAGGCGGTTTGGCCAAAGTCATCTTCGGCTCCGACTTCGGCACCCCGCGCCAGCAGCGTGTCAACCAGAGCCAGGTTGCCGGCACGCGCGGCCAGCATCAGCGTTGAGGCGCCCACTGGTGTGGGGTGGTCGACGCCGTGGGCGTCGCACAGGCGCAAGATGTCTTTGAAATTCTTGGCGGTGTAGGGCTGCAGGTGGCGTTGGCGCAGGGCCTGCACGGCGCGCCAGGACATGGCACTGACGCCTGCATAGTCGGGCAGGGCCCCCCCGTGAACATAGGCCTTGTAGTCAGGAGTGCCAAAGCCGCCGCCAGGTGCGAGCAGCAGCGCGGGCTGGAAATGCGCCTCGGCCAGTTTCACAACCCAATGCTGCTGACCATGCCAAAGGGCGTAGTCCAGCAGGGTTTGGCGCTGCTTGTGGCTCGGGTTGTTGGGCGCCAGCGCCTTGGGGATCAGGGCGGCGATCTGGGCTTGGTTCCAGGGCGTCCAGGCAATCGGCTTGAACTGCAAAAAAGTGTCGCGGATGGCGCTGGCCTGCTCCTGTTTGCCTTGGAGCTCCAGGCGGCGTGCTTCTTGGGCCCACTCCTCCCGGCTGGACGCCTGCACGGCCTGTGGGCTGGCCTGGCTCAAGCTCAGCCCCAACAGGCTAAGCAGGGGGTGGGCATGGTCGGACTCAACCAGCGTGAGTGTTTGCACGGCACGCGTCACCGCCACATACAGGGCGTTGACATAAAACTTGTACAGCTCGCTTGATTTGTCGCCCTTGTCCCGGCCACGGCGGTAGTCCAGCTCCTCGCGCAGCAGGTCGGCCGGACTGACGCCATCGCACAGCTCTGCATAGGCCGTACGTTGGCCCGACACCAGGCCCGCCAGCACAACATGGGGGTATTCAAGACCCTTGGCCTCTTGCACCGAAAACACCAAGGGGGTATGCCAATGCGCGCGCGCGGCCGCCTTGTCCTCATCGCGTAGCACGAGCACTGCAAACTGGGTGGAGGCCCGGGTGGCGGCATCCAGGGCCAACAGATTGGCATGTGTCGCGGCGAGCAAGCGCACTTCGCCGAGTTCTGTGGTGGTGCTGCGTACTAGGTAATTGCTCTCCCGGTCGATCGAGCCAAAGCGCGCTTGTTTGATTTTCAGCAGCGCATTGGCTAGGGCTGTGACACGCTGTGTGTTACGAAAATTGGCTTGCAAAACCTGCAGGGTTTGGCGCTGTGCGGCCTCGCCAGCGAGCCCCTGCCAGAACAGGCTGCGTACGGCTGCCCAGGAGAAAAAATTGGGGTGGACAATCTGGTTGGCATCGCCACACAGCCAAAATTGTCCGGGCTCTTTCAGGCAGGCCAGAACCAGTGAGAGCTGCACAGCGGTGAGGTCTTGCACCTCGTCAATGACGACAAAGTCATAGCTTGGTTGTGCCAAGGCCCGCCAGGCGTGGGCGGTCAGGTTCAGGTCAAACAAACCAGCTTCGCCAAGCCAGCCAACATAGCGCTCAAACAGGGTGTAGGCGGTTGCCCGCTCGGCACTGGTCAGCAGGCTTTGGCGGGCTCCCAGTGCCAGGTAGTCAGGCAGGCTCAGCGGGCCGCCGGCAGGGGCGCTGATGACGCCGCGAAACTCTTCGAACAGGGCATGCGCGTCCAGGTTGCCGAGCGCCCGCGTCGTGGCGCGGTGGCGCTCAAACCAACCCACGAAGTCGCGAAAACCGAGCTCGCGCCCGCTGGGAACGCGCAGGGTTTCAAGAAACTCGCGATAGCTCAAAAACTCCGGCTCCTGGGCCGGGTTTTCGTAGCCGTGGGCGTTGTAGAGCGTGCGGGCTGACTGGGCTAAAAAGGCCGATTGGGTGACATACAGCACCCGGCCGGCAGCCTCGCGCAATTTGGCGAGGGTGACAGCCGTCTTGCCAGACCCCGCCGAGCCGACCAGCACCACCGGTGCGCGCAGGCGGTGCACCGCTTCCTGGTCGTCGTCGAACATGATGGGCTTGTCGAGCAGCTCAAACTCGGTGCGGCTGGCGTGCATCCAGCGCAGCGCCGGGGCGTCTGCTGCCGCTAATAGGGCGGCTTGCGCGCAGGCGTCCTGCTCAATCTTGCTGTCGTCAACCTGCGCACCGCGCAAAAACCGCGATTTGTCGTAGGCGTGGTTCTCGATCACCTCCAGCGCCAGGCACACCATCTCGGTGTTGTACCGGGCAAATTGCAGCAGCAGGCGATTGCTGTGGTCTAGTTTGGCCCGGTAGTAGTTGCCAACATGCAGTTTTTTGACATCCGGACTCTTGAAATCATCCGCCTCGATGGCCGCACGCACCTTGGCAAAAGCAGGTTTCACGCGGCGGGTGTCCAAATCTTTGTAGAGCAGAAAACGCATGGTCCGGGCGAGTTAAAAAAGACTTGGGGCGTGATTGCATTGTGCCAGCCGAGCTTGCGGCAAAATCGGTGCACAGGAGACCCCATGAACAACCCCCTAACTGCCGCATCGACCGAACTCGGTATCGAGCAGCGCGGACCGGTGCTGTGGCTGACCATCACACGGGAGGATCGCCGCAACGCCATGAGCCACGGTGTGCTGGCCGGCCTGGCGCAGGCCATCACGGCCGCGCAGGGCCGGCGCGACATCCGCGCCGTCGTCATCACCGGCGCGGGCAGCAAGGCTTTTTGTTCTGGGGCCGACTTGCAGTCGGCGCAGGCCTTCACCACCGATTACTCCGAGCCACACGGCCACCTGGCGCAGCTGCTGCGCGTGGCTCGCGCCAGCACCGTGCCACTGGTGGCCCGTGTCAATGGCGCCTGCATGGCCGGCGGCATGGGGCTGCTGGCCATGTGCGACATGGCGGTGGCTGCCAGCCATGCGGTATTCGGGCTGCCCGAGGTCAAAGTAGGGGTGTTTCCGGCCCAGGTGCTCAGCGTGTTGCAGCACCTGATTCCGCGCCGCCGGCTGGCCGAGATGTGCCTCACCGGCGAGCCCATCAGCAGCGCGCAGGCGCTAGCCTATGAGCTGGTGAATTATGTCGACGACGATGTCGATGCCCGCCTGCAGTGGCTGCTCGGGCGGCTGCTGGACAAGTCGCCGGCTGCGCTGCGCCGCGGCCTGTACACCATGAAAAAAATCGAGGCCATGGCCTTTGAAGAAAGCATGGCCTTCACCGAAAGTCAGATTGCCCTGTTCACCCTGACCGACGACGCCCGTGAGGGGCAGCAGGCCTTCCAGCAAAAACGCGCACCCAACTGGGCTGGCCCATGAGCACCGAGTTCGACTACATCATTGTGGGCGCCGGCACGGCCGGCTGCCTGCTGGCCAACCGCCTGTCGGCCGACGCCACCAAGCGCGTGCTGTTGATCGAGGCCGGCCGACGCGATGACTACCACTGGATCCACATTCCGGTCGGCTACCTCTACTGCATTGGCAACCCGCGCACCGACTGGCTGTACCAGACCGAGGCCCAGCCCGGGCTGAACGGCCGTGCCCTGCGCTACCCGCGCGGCAAGACGCTGGGCGGCTGCAGCAGCATCAACGGCATGATCTACATGCGTGGCCAGGCGCGCGACTACGACCAGTGGGCCGATCTCACGGGCGACCCGAGCTGGCGCTGGGACGCCTCGCTACCCTATTTCAAGCTGCATGAAGACCACCACGCCGGCGCCACCGCGCTGCACGGCGCACGCGGTACGGCGCCCGAACTGATGCAGGACGCCAGCACGCCCTACCGCAAGCTGTTACTCGGGCGCAATGCTGGCGGCGAGTGGCGCATCGAGCAGCCGCGCGTGCGCTGGGACATTTTGGACGCCTTTGCCCAGGCCGCGCAACAGGCCGGGGTGCCGGCCACCACCGATTTCAACCGCGGCAACAACGAGGGCGTGTCCTACTTCGAGGTCAACCAGAAATCAGGCTGGCGCTGGAACACCGCCAAGGCTTTTTTGCGCCCCACCTGCTACGCCCGGCCCAATTTCGAGATGTGGACCTCGGCCCAGGTGGCCTCGCTGGTGTTTGAGACCCTGCCCGATGGCCGCCTGCGCTGCACTGGCGTGAACGTCCACCGTGGCGAACAGATCGTCACCGCCACTGCTCGGGCCGAGGTGATCCTGAGCGCTGGCAGCATTGGCTCGCCCCAGTTGCTGCAGCTGTCGGGCATTGGCCCCGGGGCTTTGCTGCAGCAGCACGGTATTGCGGTGCGGCACGATGCACCGGGCGTAGGTGCAAACCTGCAAGACCATTTGCAAATCCGCACCGTGTTCAAGGTCAGCGGCGTCAAAACTCTCAATGTGCAGGCCAACTCGCTCTGGGGCAAGGCCATGATCGCTCTGGAATACGCCCTCACGCGCACCGGCCCGATGAGCATGGCGCCGTCGCAGCTCGGCGCCTTCACCCGCAGCGACCCGGCCCAGCCCTGGCCCAACATCCAGTACCACGTGCAGCCGCTGAGCCTGGACGCCTTTGGTGAGCCGCTGCACCGCTTCAATGCCTTCACCGCCAGCGTTTGCAACCTGAACCCCACCAGCCGCGGCACGGTCCAGATCCAGAGCCCGCGTTTTGACGTGGCGCCGCTGATCTCGCCCAACTACCTCAGCACCGACGTCGACCGGCAAGTGGCGGCTGATTCCTTGCGGGTGACGCGCCGCATCGTGGCGCAGCCGGCGCTGGCGCGCTATGCGCCGCAAGAGTTCAAGCCAGGCGTACAGTTTCAGAGCGACGCCGACCTGACACGTCTGGCCGGAGACATCGCCACCACCATCTTTCACCCCGTGGGTACCACCAAGATGGGGCGGGACGATGACCCAATGGCGGTGGTGGATGCGAGGCTGCGGGTACGCGGCCCCGGCGGGCTGGTGGCCGGCCTGCGGGTGGTGGACGCCGGGGTGATGCCGGTGATCACCAGCGGTAACACCAATTCGCCCACCTTGATGGTGGCCGAGAAGGCCGCGCAGTGGATCGCCGAGGATGCCTTGGCCGGTCAAGGGTAAATCCGAGCAGGGTAACTACGGATGCGGCCGTGCGAGGCTTCTTATAAAGTCAAGGCACTCACCCGCGGCCGCATGGCCCATTGGAGGCGAGGGGCCCAGGAGACCGTTCGCAAGGCACCCACTCGGTGCACACCGACAACACCGCCAACGAGCTCAAAAAGCACCAGCAACCCTGGTGTTTTTTTGATTGACCCCAAGACACGCGCCCAAGAAATTGCACGCCTAACCCGGAGCCTACAATCCGGCGTGGCCAAACCGGCCACACACCAAAAGGCCCTCATCGCAAGGGCCGAACCAGGGAGCGGCGGGGCATGCAAGCCACATCGGCAAGATACGAGCAATCCAAGGCGCAAAGCGCCGAGTTCACGCGACTGGTCCTGGGGCATTTGGGGCGCCACGACAACAGTTTCAACCCGGTCAATTTTGCAGTCTGGTACGAGTTTGTGGCGGGAAACAACACCCGGCTCAACCAAGCCTTGGCGAAGATGCAAGCAGCCACCCCCCAAGTCAGCGACGACATGCTGGCTGCTTTGTATCAAGACTGCATTGCCGAGCCTGCAGCACAGTCGGTGCAGGACATCAGCCTGCAGCTGCAGACGCTCATGACCGATGTGCAGGGAAGTGCCGAGCGGGCAGGCGCGCGGGCTGGCGCCTATGGCGAACAGTTGGGTGACCTGGCGCTGGCCTTTAGCCAGCAAGCCACCAGCGGCATCAAGCCCTTGGTCAGCCGAATGATTGAAAACACCAGTGTCATGAGCGAGAGCACGCGTATGCTGGTCAGCGAGGTGGCCGCTTGCCGGCGCGAAATCGGTCGCCTGTCCAACGAACTCAGCCGGGCCCTGGACGATGCGCAACTTGATCCGCTGACCCAAATCCTGAACCGCAAAGGCTTTGACGACAGCTTGAGCGCCATGATGAAAATTCCCTTGGTCAAGGGCCGTATCCATGCGCTGATGCTGTTTGACATTGACCGCTTCAAGCAGGTCAACGACCAGTATGGCCATGTGATGGGCGATCAGGTGATCAAGGCGGTCGCCGAAGCCTTGCAATCTTGCTTGGCCCAGACCGAGCCGCATGGACTGGCCCGCTACGGGGGAGAAGAGTTTGCCCTTGTGCTGCCATCCTGCCTGATGGAAGACGCCACCGAGCTTGCCGAGAAGGTTCGCCAGCGTGTCAAGGCCATCCGGTTGCGCGACCGCCGCACCAAGGACGTCACCATATCGATCACGATTTCCGGTGGCATCGCCACCTACAAACCAAGCGAACAGGCCGGCACCTTCATTGAGCGCGCTGATCGCGCGCTTTACCAGTCCAAATGGGCCGGGCGAGACCGGGTCACGGTGGGCTGACAGAGCTGGGCTTGGGCGGGGCGGCGCCTGGCCAGATCAAGTCAGCAACACTGCGGGGCTGGCCTATGGGGGTTATGGCCTGGGCTTTTTGAACCGCCGCGATATCCGCCTCGCTGGGGTAGCGGCCCTGCAGCCAGTAGTCAAATACCCGCCGGGCAATGGGCGCTGCGTTTTGCGACCCAAAACCAGCATTTTCAACCACCATGGCCAGTGCGATCTTGGGCGCATGGGCTGGTGCAAAGGCCATATACAGAGCATGGTCGCGAAAGCGTTCGTCGATTTTTGAGGCGTTGTATTTCTCCCCCTGTTTGATTTGTATCACCTGCGCCGTGCCGGTTTTTCCAGCGCTGGAATAGCCCGCCCCTAAAAAACTCGAGGCCGACGTGCCCTCCAGGTTAACGCCCACCAGCGCGTCTCGTATGACGGCGATATTCTCCGGCCGGGCAACCATTTCGCCCACCGGCTGCGGGATGGTGCGTTTGGGGTTGCGGGTGAGCACATCCACCACCTCGCGCACCAAATGCGGCCGCATCTTGACGCCGTTGTTGGCCAGGGTGGCGGTGGCCGAGGCCAGTTGCAGCATGGTGAAGTTGTTATAGCCTTGGCCAATGCCCAGCGAGATGGTTTCCCCGGCATACCATTTTTGCTGGTCGGCACGGCGATAGGCGCGCTTTTTCCACGCGGTGGAGGGCAGCAGCCCGCGAACTTCCCCAAGAATATCGATGCCGGTCAGCTCACCAAAGCCCAGGCGCTGCATCTGATCGTGGATCATGTCCACGCCCATGTCATTGGCCAGGATGTAGTAATAGGTGTCGCAGGACTGGACGATGGATGCATACATATTGACCAGGCCATGGCCGCCCTCTTTGTCGTCGCGAAAGCGGTGCGCGCCTAGCATGAAATAACCCGGGTCGACAATCGATTGCTCGGGGCGTCGGCTGCCAGTTTCTAGCGCGGCCAAGGCCATGAATGGTTTGTAAGTCGAGCCCGGCGGGTAGGTGCCGCGCAACGCTCGGTTGAGCAGGGGCTTGTCCGGCGACTCGTTGAGCGCCTGCCAGCTTTCGCTGTCTATGCCTTCGACAAACAGGTTGGGGTCAAAGCTTGGTTTGCTGACAAAAGCCAGGATCTCGCCGCTGGTGGGGTCCAGCGCCACCAGAGCTCCGCGGCGAGGGCCGTAGAGCTCTTCGACCAAGCGCTGCAGCTTGATGTCGATCGAGAGTTGCACCGTATTGCCCGGCGTTGCGGGCTGGCTTGCCAGTTTGCGCGTGGCCCGTCCGCCCGCCGAGGTCTCGACCGAGTCGACCCCGGTGATGCCATGCAAGTCAGCCTCGAAACCCTGTTCTACCCCGAGCTTGCCAATGTATTCGGTGCCGCGGTAATTGGCGATATCGTCCGAGTCTTCGAGCTTTTCTTTCTCTGCCGGGTTGATGCGGCCGATGTAGCCGATCACATGGCTGGCGATCTCCCCAAAAGGGTAGTAACGGAACAAGCGGGCCTTGATGTCAACCCCTGGAAAACGGTAGCGTTGGGCCGCAAAACGGGCAACCTCTTCGTCGCTGAGCCGGGTGCGCAGGGGCAAAGACTCAAAGCTCTTAGACTCATCGAGCAGCTTTCGAAAACGACGGCGCTGCGCTGCGCTGATGTCAATCACCTGCGCGAGTTGATCAATCGTCAAGTCTAAATTGGCCACTTTGGAGGGCGTGATCTCCAGCGTATAGGCCGAATAATTGGTCGCGAGCACAATCCCCTCGCGGTCAATGATCAGGCCCCGGTTGGGCACCACCGGAACAATGGCCGTGCGGTTGTTCTCGGCCTGCTCGAGCAGGTCTTGGTGGCGCAGCACCTGCAAATAGACCAGCCGTGCTGTCAGCAGGAAAAAGCAGCCCAGCACAAGCAAGCTGGCGACCAGCAGCCGCCCGCGGAAGCGGCCAAGCTCGGTTTCAATGTCGCGCAGTTCGGTCATGGGCGCAGGCCAGCAAAGGTGGACACGCTACAAGGGCCGATGGGCATCGCGGTCAGGGGCGCGGCGCTGCGGCAGCAGCAGCAAAACGCTCACGGCTGGCCAGAGCAGCGACTCCAGCAGCGGCGCAAGCAACAGGGGCAAGCCCGGAAACCGGCCGCCTGCAGCCATGCGAACCCCAAGCTCAATGGCATGTGAGACCAAAAACAGCGGCAGGATTTGCAAGGCCTGCGAGGGAACCGTGAACCACAGCAGGCGGCGTTGCAGGGCAATGGCCAGGTAGCTCATGACGGTGTAGGCCAGCCCGTGTTGCCCCAGAATGGCGCCCTGGTGCACGTCGATCAAGAGGCCAAAGGCAAAAGCCGATGCCATGCCCACCCGCTGGGGCTGGTGCACGGTCCAGAACACCAGCACCAGGGCCAGGCAGTCTGGTGCCCAGGCTGCACGGCCCCACAAGCCGATGTTTTGCAACATGCTCAGCCCCAGAGCCGTCACCAGGGTGGACCAAATAAACAGAGGTTTTGCGGGCAGCAGCAACTGCTGCCCGGGGCGCATGATCATCTGCGCCCTCCTTTGCGCGACCCGCTGGGCCGGACCTCGGGCTCGGGCGGGGGTGCCAGCACGGTAGCGAGCGGAGCGAGCACGAGCACATGCTCTACCCCGCTGACCTGTGCCAGCGCTTGGCAGCTGATCTGCGCAAAGGCGGTGTTGCCCTGCCGCTCCACCTTGGCAACCCGCGCCACTGGCAGGCCCGCCGGGTAGACCCCGTCCACACCGCTGGTGGTCAGCAGGTCGCCGGGGAGCACGTCAGCGTTGGCCGCCATGAAGCGCAGCTCAAGCCCGCCACCTCTGGAGGCGGGATCGCCAAAGGCCATTCCGCGCACACCGGTTCGGGTGTTGAGCACAGGAATAGCCTGGTCACGGTCGGTCACCAGTGTGACCTCGCTGACCAAGGGGTAGACCCGCGTGACTTGCCCCAAAACCCCCGACTCGTCAAGGACTGGGGAGCCCAAGGCCACGCCATTGACCGCCCCCTGGTCAATGACAACCTTGCGGGTATAGGGGTCTGCTGCGTCGTAGATCACCTGTGCGGCCTGCCCGGGCGAGCCCAGCCGGGCCCGCAAGGCCAAGAGTTCCCGCAGTCGGGTATTTTCGATACTGAGCTGTTCGACCTGCCCGGCTCGAACGGATTGCAGGTTGAGCTTTTTTTCTGATGCATCCAGGGCCGCCTGCGCTGCAGACAGGGACTCAAAGTAGTCGCCGCCGTGCCGCACCAAACGCACCGGTTGCAGCACCAGCCACTGTAGCGGGTAGATCGCAGTGGCAATGCTTGCACGCAACGGCCGGGTGAGCTGGTAGCGAGAATCTGCCACCATCAACAGCACCGCCAGCAGGCTGAAAACAGCCAGCCGCGTCAGGGCCGAAGGCCCTTGCCGGAAAAAGGGCGGCGGCGTGCGGTCCAGCGTACCAAGCGGCATCGCTGCGCAGCCCGCTATTCGTTGGTGAAGATCGAGCCCAGGCGCTCCATGCGCTCGAGTGCGATGCCGCAGCCGCGCACCACGCAGGTCAGGGGGTCTTCAGCCACCAGCACCGGCAGGCCGGTTTCTTCTGCCAGCAGGCGGTCTAGGTCCCGCAGCAGGGCACCGCCGCCGGTGAGCATCATGCCGCGGTCTGCAATGTCGGCGCCGAGTTCTGGGGGGGTTTGCTCCAGCGCATTCTTAACCGCCGAGACAATGTTGTTGAGCGGGTCGGTCAGGGCTTCGAGGATTTCGTTGGACGAGATCATGAAACTGCGGGGCACGCCTTCGGCCAGGTTGCGGCCACGCACCTCCATCTCGCGCACCTCACTGCCCGGGAAGGCAGAGCCAATTTTCTTCTTGATGGCCTCGGCCGTTGGTTCGCCGATCAGCATGCCGTAGTTGCGCCGGATGTAGTTGATGATGGCCTCGTCAAACTTGTCGCCGCCCACGCGCACGCTGCCTTTGTAGACCATGCCGCCGAGTGATATCACCCCAACCTCGGTGGTGCCGCCACCGATGTCCACCACCATCGAGCCACTGGCCTCAGATACCGGCAGGCCAGCGCCAATGGCTGCCGCCATCGGCTCCTCAATCAAGAAGACGTCGCTTGCGCCGGCACCCAGCGCAGATTCGCGGATTGCACGGCGCTCGACCTGGGTCGAGCCGCAGGGCACACAAATGATGATGCGCGGGCTGGGCCGGAAGATGCTGCGTGGGTGCACCATCTTGATGAACTGCTTGAGCATTTGCTCGGTAACCGTGAAATCGGCAATCACGCCGTCTTTCATCGGGCGAATCGCCTCAATATTGCCGGGCACCTTGCCCAGCATGGCCTTGGCCTCTTTGCCCACCGCCTGAATGGTTTTTTTGCCCTGCGGGCCGCCTTCATGACGGATCGCAACCACCGAAGGCTCGTCCAGCACAATGCCTTTGTCGCGCACAAAAATCAGGGTGTTGGCGGTCCCCAGGTCGATCGCCAGGTCAGCGGAGAAGTACTGACGGAATGCTCCAAACATTAAAAATCCTCTCGGGCGTGCGCCAGCGCGCTGCCTGCCATGGTCGTGTTAGCGGGCTCGGTATCAGATCTTGGCGGACCAATTTGCACTGTGACAGACCCGATGACAAAGGCAGGATAATACCCCATCCCCTCGGGAATACGGGCCCCGGCCGCCCCGTGTTGGAGGTGCTTCGCCACCGGTTTTCAATGGAAATTTGCCATGTCTCTTAAGTCTGCCGATATCGCCCGGATTGCCAACCTGGCGCGGCTTGAACTCCCTGGCGCCGAGAGCGATCGCCTGTTGCAACAAATCAACGCGTTCTTTGACATCGTCACCCAAATTGGGCAGGTTGACACCCGTGGCGTGCTGCCCATGGCGCACCCCTTGGATGCCATGCGCGAGACATCGCCCCTCACGCTGCGCCTGCGCGACGACCAGGTGAGCGAGACCAACCAGCGCCAGGCCAACCAGCGCAGTGCACCGGCCGTCGAAAACGGCTTGTTTCTGGTGCCGAAAGTGATTGAGTAAGCCATGAGAGACCTGCACACCCTGGGTGTGGCCGCTTTGGCCGCGCTACTGCAAAAGAAAGAGTTGAGTGCGGTGGAATTGGCCACCCGGATGCTCGCCCGCTTGGGCGGTAACCCCCACCATGCGTTTTTGAACGTGGACTCCGAGGTCACTTTGGCCCAAGCCCGGGCAGCGGACGCCCGCATCGCAGCAGGCGAGCGCTCGCCTTTGCTGGGTATCCCGATTGCGCACAAAGACATTTTCGTCACCAAAGATTTCCCCACCACCGCGGGTTCGCGCATGCTGGAGGGCTATCGGTCGCCCTTCAACGCCACCGTGGTGCAGCGCCTGGGTGACGCGGGCATGGTCACCTTGGGCAAACTCAGCTGCGATGAGTTCGCGATGGGCTCGGCCAACGAAAACGTGGCGGTGCCCTCGGCCCAACCGCAGGCTGTGACCAACCCTTGGGACACCAGCCGGGTGCCGGGCGGCTCGTCGGGCGGCAGCGCCGCCGCCGTGGCCGCGCGCCTGACACCGGCGGCCACCGGCACCGACACCGGCGGCTCGATCCGCCAACCGGCGGCTTTTTGTGGCATCACCGGCATCAAGCCCACCTACGGCCGGGCCTCGCGCTACGGCATGGTGGCCTTTGCCTCCAGCCTGGACCAAGCTGGCCCCATGGCGCGCAGCGCCGAAGACTGCGCCCTGCTGTTGAGCGCCATGTGCGGCCCCGACCCGGACCGCGACTCGACCTCGCTCGACGTGCCTGGAGAAGACTTCAGCCGCACGCTGCCAGATTCGATCGCCGGGCTGCGCATTGGCGTACCGCAGGAATTTTTTGGCGAGGGCCTGTCGCCAGACGTGCGCGCGGCGGTGGATGCGGCGCTGGTCCAGTACCAGCAACTCGGCGCCACGCTGGTGCCCATCACCTTGCCGCGTACCGAGTTGTCCATTCCGGTCTACTACATCATCGCTCCGGCCGAGGCCAGCTCCAACTTGAGCCGATTTGACGGCGTCAAGTTCGGCCACCGGGCCGCCCAGCATGGCGACCTGACCGACATGTACAAAAAAACCCGTGCCGAAGGCTTTGGCGACGAGGTCAAGCGCCGCATCATGATCGGCGCCTATGTGCTGTCGCACGGCTATTACGACGCCTATTATTTGCAGGCCCAAAAAATCCGCCGCATGATTGCCGACGATTTCCAGCAGGCTTTCCAGCAGTGCGACCTGATCGCCGGCCCGGTGGCCCCCACCGTGGCCTGGAAGCTGGGTGAAAAAAGCGACGACCCGGTGGCCAACTACCTGGCGGACATCTTCACTCTGCCGGCCTCGCTGGCCGGCTTGCCGGGCTTAAGCCTGCCGGTGGGTTTTGGCGCGGGCGGCATGCCGGTCGGCATGCAGCTGATCGGCAACTACCTGCAAGAGGCCAAGCTGTTGAACGTGGCGCACCGCTACCAGCAGGCCACCGACTGGCACACCCGCAAGCCTGAGGGGCATGGCGCATGAACACCCAGACCCACAAACCCGGCCCGACCGCTGCCAGCGCGACACTGCTGGTGCGCGGTTATGAGGTGGTGATCGGCTTCGAGACCCACGCCCAGCTCTCCACCCAGAGCAAGATTTTCAGCCGCGCCGCCATCGCCTTTGGTGCCGAGCCCAATACCCAGGCCTGCGCCGTGGACCTGGCGCTGCCAGGCACGTTGCCGGTGATGAACCGGGGCGCCGTGCAGCGCGCCATCGAGTTCGGGCTGGCGATTGGCGCGCACATCGCGCCGCGCAGCATTTTTGCGCGCAAAAACTACTTTTATCCGGACCTGCCCAAGGGCTATCAGATCAGCCAGTTCGAGATCCCGGTGGTGCAGGGCGGCGCGGTCGAGTTCTACCTGGGTGACCAGAAAAAATCAGTTCGACTGGTGCGCGCCCACCTGGAAGAAGACGCCGGAAAATCCCTGCACGAAGACTTTGTCGGTCAGACCGGCATCGACCTCAACCGCGCCGGCACGCCGCTGCTGGAGATCGTGACCGAGCCCGACATGCGCTCCAGCGCCGAGGCCGTGGCCTACGCCAAAGAGTTGCACAAAATCGTGACCTGGATCGGCATTTGCGACGGCAACATGCAAGAGGGGAGCTTTCGTTGCGACGCCAACGTGTCGGTGCGCAAGCCAGGCGCGGCACTGGGCACCCGGCGCGAGATCAAGAACCTGAACAGCTTTCGCTTCATGCAGCAGGCCATCGACTACGAGGTGCGCTGGCAGATCGAGCAGATTGAAGACGGCCACGCCATCCAGCAGGCCACGGTGCTGTTCAACCCCGACACCGGCGAGACCCGCGCCATGCGCAGCAAGGAAGACGCGGCCGATTACCGCTACTTTCCCGACCCCGACCTGCCACCGCTGGTGATCGCCCCGGCCTGGGTGGACCAGGTGCGCGCCGGCATGACCGAGCTGCCGCGGGTGATGGCGCAACGCTTTGTCAGCCAGTACGGATTGTCAGACTATGACGCCACAGCCCTGACCCAGAGCCGCTCGATAGCGACTTATTTTGAAGCAGCGGCGCGGGCCTGCGGCCAGCCCAAGCTGGCCGGCAACTGGATCACCGGCGAACTGGCACGACGCCTTAACGCGGCCGACTTGGGCATTGAGCAGGCTCCGGTCAGCGCTGAGCAACTGGGGGCGCTGATCACCCGCATTCAGGATGGCACCGTGTCCAACAACGCCGCCCGCCAGGTGTTTGACGGGCTGTGGAGCGGCGAGGGCGCGCAAGTGGACGCACTGATCGACGCCAAAGGCCTGCGCCAGCTGAACGACAGCAGCGCGCTTGAAGGCATTATCGACACGGTGATCGCCGCCAACGCCAAAAACGTGGCCGAGTACCGCGCCGGCAACGCCAAGGCGCTGAATGCGCTGGTGGGGCAGATCATGAAGGGCAGCGCCGGTAAGGCCAACCCGCAGCAGGTGAACGAGTTGTTGAAGGCCAAGCTGGGCTGATTCAGCCTGTCAAGTCGAAGCTTAGCTTCGCCTTTCCCTCGTCATACTTGAAGCGTAATTGGGGAATTTACGCTTCATCATGCTTTGGCCGTTTTCCTTACCTCACCCCGTAGCGATCCCGATAAGCCTGCACCGCCGCCAGATGGCTGTGCGGCGCATCACCCGCCGAGGCGGCCAGATAGGCCAGCAGGTCGGACAGCTCGGCAATGGCGCACACCTGCAGGCCAAGCTGCTGGCGCACGTACTGCACCGCGCTGTAGGGCAGGTCCAAGGTGCTGCCGTCGGGATGCTTTTCGGTGGCCATTTCCTGCCGGTCTAGCGCGATCACCACCGCGTGCGGTGTGGCGGCGGCCGCCTGGATCAGTGCAATCGATTCGCGCACGGCGGTGCCGGCGCTCATCACATCGTCCACGATCAGCACCCGGCCCTGCAGTGGGGCACCCACCAGAGATCCGCCTTCGCCGTGGTCTTTGGCCTCTTTGCGGTTGTAGGCAAAGGGCACGTTGTGCCCCAGCCGCGCCAGTTCCACCGCCAGCGCTACGCCCAGCGGAATGCCCTTGTAGGCCGGGCCGAAAATCATGTCAAATTGCAGTCCGCTGGCCAGCAGGCGCCGGGCATAAAATGCCGCAAGCCGGCCCATCTTGGCGCCATCGTCAAACAGGCCGG
>BJGT01000066.1 GCA_014190675.1 Comamonadaceae bacterium
GCAGGCCCAGCGCGTGGCGTTTGGCCATGGCCTCGGGCCGGCTGGCGTCCAGCGTCAAAGCCTGGCGCTGCTGCAGGCGCAGCAGGTCGGGCCGCACGGTGGCCGGGCTAGGTGTAGAAAGGCTGGGCGGGCTGGGCGAAAAACTTTGCGCGTTTTTGGTCTCCAGCCCTTGTTCCGCTGGAATAGTTTGCTCTATATTGAGCAGCATGTCGCCTTGTGCCACCAATTCACCAGTGTCGCGCAGCAGCGCACTCACCCGGCCGGCGCAGGGTGCCCGCAGTTCGTGCTCCATCTTCATGGCCTCCAGCACCACGAGCAGCGCATCAGCCTGCACCAGGTCGCCGGGCTGCACCAGCCATTGAACAATTTGCGCTTGGAGTGGAGATCGAATTAAATGCATGCCGCGATTTTGCGGCAGTTCACGGTCAGCGCACGGTGGCCAGACGCCACTGTATTTCTCAGCCCCAGAGTGCGGCCGTTGGCGGGTCCACCAGGCCGTCGTGAAAGTGCATCGGTGTTGCACGGTCGAGTCGCTGCAACAAGGGGCCGTCCAGGTCCACATAGCGGCAGCGCTGCGCCAACAGAAATGCCGGCGCCATGGCCAGCGAGGTGCCACACATATTGCCCACCATGAGTCCCAAGCCCCGTTGCTCGGCCGCATCGGCCATGGCCAGGGCTTCGGTCAGGCCACCGCATTTGTCCAGTTTGATCGCGATGTACTGGTAACGGCCGGCCAGGTGCGCCAGCGAGCTGCTGTCGGTGCAGGATTCGTCAGCCGCCAGCGGAATCGGGGAGACCAGACCGTCAAGCTCGGCATCTTGGCCTCTCGGCAGCGGCTGCTCCACCAGTTCGACACCCAACGCTGCCAGCTCAGGAAGCAGTTCCAGCAGCAGTGCCCGCGACCAGGCCTGGTTGGCGTCGACCATGAGCCGTGCCTGCGGGTGTTCCTCGCGCGCCATACGGACAATGTCCACATGGCGCTGCGCATCGACCTTGAGCTTGAGCAGCGGGTAACGGCGGGCGTCCCGCAACTTGCGCCGGGTGGTGACCTCGTCGCCCAGGCCGATGGTGTAGGCCGTGATGACCGGCTTCAGCCCGGCAAGACCAGCCTGGCGCCAGGCGGGCACGCCAGTCTGCTTGGCGCGCAAGTCCCACAGGGCACAGTCCAGCGCGTTGCGCGCACCACCCGCTGGCAGCAGGCGCATCAGGTCGGCGCCGCTGATGTCATCATGCAACTGGCCCAGCACACCGGCGATTTGTCCGGCCATGCTGTGTGGCGTCTCGCCGTCATAGTCGACCCCGGCTGCCTCGGCACGGCCGACATACCCCTGACCGTCGCCCAGGCCCAGCATCAACACCGGCAGGTCGGTGATGACCTCACGGGCAATCTCGAAGGGCTCGGTCATCGCCCAGTGTTCGATGCTCGTGCGGCAGCTGATCATCGGGCCAGCAGGGCGTCGGCCAGGGCGTCAACGCCGCCGCGCATCGGGTCCACCACCGGCAGGCCCAGCTTGAGTCCGACACTCGCCGAATAGGCTTGCCACTGGGCATCCGTGAGGGACGAGGAGTTGATGCTCACCCCCACGCAACGCACCCGCCGGTTGGTCAGGCGGGCTGCCTCCAGGTAACGGTCGATCGCGTGCTGGAGGTCCGGGATGGGGCAGTCGGGGTAGCCCTCCACCGTGTCGCGGGACGGGTCGTGGCAGAGCACCAAGGCATCGGGTTGTGAGCCATGCACCAAGCCCAGCGTCACCCCGGCATAGGCTGGGTGAAAAAGTGCCCCCTGGCCTTCGATCACGTCCCAGTGGTTGCCGGCGTTGTCGGGCGACAGGGCCTCCGCCGCGCCAGCGATGAAATCGGCGATCACCGCGTCCACGGCGACACCAGCCCCAGCAATCATGATGCCGGTCTGGCCGGTCGCCCGGAAGGTGGCCGGCACGCCACGCGCCTTGAGAGCCCGGGTCAGGGCCAGCGCCGTGTACTTTTTACCCAGCGCGCAGTCCGTGCCGACCGTCAGCACCCGTTGACCGCTGCGCTTGCGCCCCGTACCGGCGGCAAACACCTGGTCAGAATGCCGTACATCGCGCAGCCGGCCACCACCGCGCTGCGCAGCCTGCACCAGCGCGGGAAATGACGTCAGCCGGGAATGCAGGCCACTCACAACGTCCATGCCAGCGTCCAAGGCGGCTTCGAGCTCGGGCAGCCAGTGGGCGGGCAAGACGCCACCCACCGCCGCCACACCAACGACGATGGAGCCAGCACCCAAGGCAGCGGCTTGCGACGGGCTGTGGCGCGGCAGATCCAGCGACACCGTGGCCGCCGGCAGAGACCACTCCCCCATGACATCGCTGCGGCACCAGTCGCGCAGGCCAAAAGCTGTCTTGGCGTCCGACTTGAGGTCGACATCGCCCAAGAACAACAGGTAGGGTTTACGGATTTGGCGCATGGTGTGGGGAGGGCTCGGTAACAGGGCTAGGTAGCAGGGCACGGCACCACGTGCAACAGGCACGGGCAGCGGAACAGTGAGCGTGAGAATAAGACAAAACACCGGACTCACCCGCACCAAAAGCGGGCCCGCGCCCAGTGCCTACCCCTAAAGTGATAGGGCCCAACCGCCGCGCCAGCCGGCACTGATTTGTGCTATGCCTTTGGGGGTAGGGTCCTGCTTGGCCAGAAGGATTGCCGCTATTCTCTTGCGAGATGACTACCCCGTGACAACCCCCTGCGCCCACCCCGGCGCGCCCCTTCCAGGAGAAACCATGACTTCCTTCGACAGCACCCTGCGCCATCTGGCACTGGCCGCAGCCAGTGTTTGCAGCCTGACCGCCTTCAACCCGGCACTGGCCCAGGATGCCATCTTCGTGCTCAATTCCCGCGAAGCCGGCGCCCCAACCTACAACCCGATCAAGGGCACCAAGCTCAACATCGCCAACAACCTGATTTTCGACCGCATGGTGATGCAGGATGCCGACCAGTCCTTCCACGGGCAACTGGCTGAAAGCTGGCAAGCCTCGCCGGACGGCATGAGCTGGACTTTCAAACTGCGCCGAGGCGTTAAGTTTCATGATGGCGAGCCCTTCAACGCCAAGGTGATCGAGTGGTGGATCCCCAAATACAAAGGCACCGAGAACGCCTTCATGGTCGAGGAGATCGACAAGGTCATCGTGATCGACGACTACACCGTGCGCTTTCAGATGAAGAGCCCGGACCCCAGTTTGCTGCTCAACATGGCCACCAGCTTCATGGGCATCCCCTCACCCAAGGCCTACGAGGCATTGGGCGACAAATTCGGCGTAACGGCAGCGGTTGGCAGCGGTCCGTTCAAGCTGGTCAGCTTCACCGTGGGCCAGCAAACCAAGCTGGTGCGCAATGACGACTACCGTTGGGCCAGCAGCCTCTCGAAGAACCAGGGGCCCGCCAAGATCAAGAGCCTGACCCTGCGTGAAATCCAGGAAGATGCAACGGCCTTCCTCGAGCTCAAGACCGGTGGTGTCGACCTGCTGTTGGGCGTGCCCACAGACTTTCTGCCGCGCATCAACGCAGAGAGTTCGCTCAAGGTCACCACCATGCCGGGCACCGAGTTGTTCTACATGCCCATGAACACGTCTGTCGCGCCGCTCAACGACATCAAGGTTCGAGAAGCCATCGCCTTGGCCGTTAACCAGAAAGAGATTCTGGCCAGCATCTTCGGTGGACTGGGCATGGTGGCTAACAACTTCCTGGTCAGCGCACTGCAAGAAGCCAACATCAACCCGAAGTTCAACATCAGCTACAACGCCGACCGTTCGAAGAAGCTGCTCGATGAGGCCGGCTGGGTCATAGGCGCCAACGGCATCCGTGCCAAAGGCGGCGCCCCACTGACGCTGAAGCTCTGGACCCAGAACGGGACACAGTTCAAGCGGGTCACCGAAGTCATTCAGGCCCAACTCAAAGCCGTGGGCGTGAATGCCGAGATCACCGTTCACGAGCCAGCCTCGATCAATGCGCAGTACCGCAAGAAGACTGACCACCAGCTCGCCGTGCGGGCCTATGATTACACCAACGCCGACATCATTGACTGGTTCTTCAGTGCCACCCGCCTGGGCTACCCCAACGTGTCGATGTTCAACGACCCCAAGGCCGAAGAACTCAACGCCCGGGCCATGAAGCAGTCGCGCACCTGGGAAGAGCGTGTGGCGAACTTCAAGGTTTACCACGAGTACGTGCTGTCGCAGTTCCCGTTTGCACCGATCTACCAGCCGACGCAAAGCTTTGCCTACAGCCAGACGCGCCTGAAACTGCCAGAGACCATTCGCGGCATGAAGATGGCGACCCAGTCCATCATGGACATCGAGGTCAAGTAAAGAAAGTGCTCCGTGCCGGCAGCAGCCCTTGCTGCGTTTGACACGGCGGAGGGGGTCCCGGTTTGTTGAACTATTGCCTCAGGCGGCTGCTGCTGCTGATCCCTGTTTTTCTGGCGGTGTCGGTGGTCATTTTCTTGATCATCCACTGGGTTCCGGGGGATCCGATCGACAACATGGTTCAGATCGGTTCCTCGCCGGAACAAAAAGCCGCCCTGGTCGCGCGCTACGGCCTCGACCAACCCCTGCTGCTGCAGTACGGGGTCTGGCTGCGCAACCTGAGCTTGGGCGACCTGGGCGACGCCATCATCCTGCGTCGCCCGGTGCTCGAATTGATCGCCGAAAATTTACCGCACAGCCTGCGCCTGGGCGGCCTGGCCTTTCTGTTCTCGACCGTGGTGGGCATAGCCACCGGCGCCTTGGCGGCCGTGTTCAAAGACAGCTGGGTTGACCGCAGCGTGATGGCCCTGATCCTGCTCGGCTCAACCCTGCCCAGCTTTTGGCTCGGTCTGCTCATGATCCTGCTGTTTGCGGTGCAACTCGAATGGTTCCCGGTGTCCGGCGCGCGCACCTGGACCGCGCTGGTGCTGCCGGTCCTGACCATCGGCTTGCACGGTGTCGCCCTGGTCGCTAGGGTCACTCGTGCCGCCATGCTCGACGTCAGCCGGCGTGACTTCGTGCTGATGCTGCATGCTAAAGGCCTCTCACATCAGCGCATTCAGTTGCAGCATGTGTTGCGCCATGCCATGCTGCCGGTGGTGACCATCCTGAGCCTGCGCATTGGCTGGATCATTGGCGGCGCCGTCACCATCGAGTATGTCTTTGCCCGCCCAGGGCTGGGCTCGCTGCTGATCACCTCGCTGGCGCAACGCGACTACCCTGTGGTTCAGGGTTGCCTGCTGATGCTGGCCATCGCGGTCATGCTGGGCACCCTGCTGGGCGACCTGGTCCAAGCCAGCATGGACCCACGCGTACGGGAGCATTTGCGATGAGTCGCTGGAAAAATTCAGCGCTCGGGCGTACGGTGCGCACCTGGCGCGGCGGGCTGTCGCTGGCCGTCCTGGTCTTGATCGCCATGGCCGCCCTGTTCGCGCCCTGGGTGGCGCCCTACCCCTATGACATCCAGAACCTGTCTGCCACCAACAAAGACCCATCGCTGGCCCACTGGCTGGGCACCGACGAGTTCGGCCGAGATGTGTTGTCGCGCATCATTTACGGCGCACGCACCTCGCTGACGGTGGCGCTCACCGCCATTTGCGGCTCGGTCACCCTGGGCATGTGCCTGGGCGCCGCCGCGGGCTACTTCGGCGGGCTGTTCGACCGTGCCGTCACGGCGGTGGTTGATTTGACCTGGTCGTTTCCTGAAGTGCTGATCGCCCTGATCTTCGTCGCCATCCTCGGCGCGGGGCTTTACAGCACCATCGTGGCCATCAGCATTGCCTACTTGGCGCAGTTCGCTCGGCTGACCCGGGCGCAGATATTGACGCTGAAGAGCGAAGCCTACGTGGAGGCCGCAGTCAACCTGGGTTCAGGCCATGGCCACATCCTGTTCCGGCACCTGCTGCCCAACGCCATCACGCCGGTGATCGTGGCTGGCATGCTGGCCACGGGTGAGGCCATCATCCTCGAGGCCACCCTGGGCTTTTTCGGACTTGGCGTGCAGCCCCCCAAACCGAGCTGGGGCGCCATGATGAGCAGCGGCTCGGCCCAGATTTTCCTGGCCCCATGGACGATCCTCGGCCCTGGCCTGGCCATTGCCATTGCCGTGGTTTGCATCAATCTGTTTGGCGACGCGCTCATTGACGCGCTCGACATCCGCCATCGGGTGCGGGACCACTGATGGCGCTGCTTGAAGTCCGCGACCTCTCTGTGACCATCGGTTCGCTGCAGCCGCTGGACCGGGTCACGTTCTCGGTGGACAAAGGCAGTATCCTGGGCCTGGTTGGCGAATCCGGCTCTGGCAAGTCGCTCACCGCGATGGCACTCATGGGCCTTTTGCCACTTCTGGGTGGCAGGGTCAGCCAAGGGTCGGTGCGCTTTGATGGTACCGAATTGGTTGGCCTGGACAGTGAGCGCTACCGCGCACTGCGGGGCCGGCGCATCGCACTCATCACCCAAAACCCCATGACCTCGCTGGATCCGATCCAGCGCGTTGGGGCACAGATCGACCAGGTCGGTACCCTGCACCGGGGTTTGACAGCAGCAGACGCTCGTGCCCGCAGCATCGAGCTGCTGACCCAGCTGCGCATCCCTGATGCCGCCACCGTACACGGCCAGTACCCGCATCAAATGTCGGGGGGCATGAAGCAGCGCGTGGTCATCGCCATGGCACTGGCCGGCGACCCTGAACTGATCATTGCGGACGAACCCACAACGGCGCTGGACGTGACCATCCAGGCCCAAATCATCCAAATCCTGGTCGACCTGGTGCACCAGCGCGGTTTGGCGCTCTTGCTGATCACGCACGACATGAGCGTGGTGGCCCAGGCCTGCGACCAGGTGCTTGTGCTGTACGCGGGCCGCATCGCCGAAAGCAACACGGTCGAGGCCATCTTTGCCCAAGCGCGCCACCCCTACACCCAGGCCTTGATCGCCTGCATCCCGCGCAGCGGCCAGGCCAGCGGCAGCCTGCGGGGCATCGCAGGCATCGTCCCGAGCGTGGCCAGCTACGCCGGCGGCTGCCGCTACCACCCGCGCTGCAGCCTGGCACAGGCCCGCTGCCAGTCTGAGGTACCCGCCACGCAAGTGCACAACACGCACCGCGTCGCCTGCCACTTTGCGAGCGTCGGAGCAGCCCATGTCTGAACCGCCCTACAACGCCGACGGCAACCCGCCCCCACTGGTCCGAACCCGGGGCCTCACCCGGGTATTCCATAGCCGGGCCGGCCTGTTCGCAAAGCAGCGCACGCTGGCAGCCGTGAGCGATGTCGACCTTGACATCCCGCGTGGCCGCGTAACCGGCGTGGTGGGCGAATCCGGCTGTGGCAAGTCAACCCTTGCCCGGCTTGTGCTGCGTCTGCTGGATGCCAGCAGCGGCAGCGTGCATGTCGACGGCACCGACCTGGCGAGCCTGCCGCCCGCCGGTTTGCGGGCATTGCGCCGGCGCATGCAGATGGTGTTTCAGGACCCCTACTCGTCCATCGACCCGCGCTACAGCGTGCACGATGCGGTGCTGGAGCCGCTGCACGTTCAGGGCCTGGCGCGGGATGAGTCGGCCAACCGGGCCAAGGTAGAGTCAATGATGGTCATGGTTGGCCTCAACCCGGTGCTGGCCGACACCTACCCGCACCAGTTGTCGGGCGGACAGAAGCAGCGCGTTGGCATTGCGCGGGCCTTGGCGCTGCAACCTGACTTTCTGGTGCTCGACGAGCCCACAGCCTCGCTGGATGTGTCGATCCAGGCCCAGATCATCGCCCTGCTGGAGCAACTTCAGGCCGACCTGGGCCTGACCTACCTGTTCATCTCGCACGACCTGGGGCTGGTGCGCTACTTTTGCCACCGGGTTGTGGTGATGTACCTGGGCCGGGTGGTCGAGATCCTGCCCGACCCGACCGCAGCGCCGCGCCACCCCTACACCCAGGCGCTGATGGACAGCACCTTCGAGCCCGACCCGCGCCGACGCCGCACCGTGACCCTGTTGCATGGCGAGATTGCCGACGCCTTCAACTTGCCGGCCGGCTGCGCCTACGCGGCCCGCTGTCCAGGAGCCACGCAGCGCTGCCGCAGTGAGCGACCTGAACTCATCCACGCGGATGGCTTGGACCAGGGCCACAGCCTGGCCTGCCACCACCCCCTGGGGTCCTGAAACCCTGGCCAACCGGCCCCACACCTGCGAGGTAGCCCATGACCCGATTCCACGTGCTCACCGCCGAGTTTCTGCACGAGACCAACACTTTCTGCAAATTACCCACCAACCTGGCGGTCTTTGCCGAACGCGGATTGCTCTACGGCGCTGCGGCCGTCGCGGCGCGTCAAGACAACAACACCGAGCTCGGTGGTTTTCTGGAGGCCGGCTCCGCTTACAACTGGGACGTTACGCATGTGATCAGTGCCCACGCGCAGCCGGGCGGACTCGTCACGCGCGAGGCCTTTGACACACTCACCGAACCCATCGTGGCCGCGGCCAAGGTCCATCGCAACACCCTTAACGGCATCTTGCTCGGCTTGCACGGCGCCATGGTGACTGATTTTTGTGGCGATGGCGAGGGTGAACTGCTGCGCCGCTTGCGCGCCGTGGTCGGCCCTGACCTGCCGATTGGCATCACCCTGGACCCGCACGCCAATGTCAGCCGCGCCATGTGTGATCTGGCCCAGATCATCGTGTCATTCAAGACCTACCCGCACACCGACATGCGCGTCGCAGCACGGCATGCCGCCGACATTCTGCAGCGCACGATGCAAGGCGAGATCCACCCGGTGACGCTGCGCGTGACCCGCCCCATGCTGGAAGAGGCCAACGGCGGGCGCACCGACATCGGGCCCATGGTCGACCGCCTGGCGCGAGCGCGGGTCTATGAGCAGCAAGCCGACGTGTTTGCTGTCAGCATCAACGGCGCTTTCCCGCATGCCAATATCGCTGAGGTTGGCGCGAGCGTGACAGTGACCGCGCAAGGCGACATGGCCCGCCACGCGGTCTTCGCCAGTGAGCTGGCCGACGACATCTGGGCCCGCCGCCACGACGCCATCAACCAGTTCCACACCGTAGCGCAGGCGGCGGCGATCTGCCAGGCCTACCGCCCGCAGGGCCGGGGCCCGATCATCGTCGCCGACTATGCCGATAACCCGGGTGGCGGTACCTATGGCGACTCAACCAACCTGCTCAAGGCCATGCTGGACGCCGGCTTGCAAAACGCCTGTTTCGGGCCGATGGTCGACGCCCAAACCGTGCAGCAGTTGCAAGGCCATGCGCCCGGTGACACCGTCCGCATTGAGCTTGGCGGCAAGACTGATCCGCGTGTTGGCGGCACGCCGCTGGCCTTGACGTGCACCCTGGTTTCACTCAATACCAATGGCCACTACACAGGCAGTGGTGCCATGATCGGGGGCTTGCAGCGGTCCTGGGGGCCGCTGGCCGTCGTGCAGGTGGAGGGCATCGAGATTCTGGTGGTGACGGTGCGGGCCCAGATCCTTGATCTTCAGCAGTTCCTGGCCTTCGGGATAGACCCCTCACGCAAGAACGTGGTGGCATTGAAATCCATGCAGCACTTCCGTGCGGCCTTCGAGCCTATTGCAGGCCAAGTCATCGTGTGCGACAGCGGCGCCTTGTGCACCGTCAACTACACCGCATTGCCCTTCAGTCAGGTGCCGCGCCCGATGTTCCCGCTGGATCGAGACATGGACATCGCGCCTTGGCTGAACGACAACCAGGGTGGGATCTACATACCGCCGCGCCCTTGAAGATAGCTGGTCGCTTAGGTAACAATAGTCACGTAGGGCTTTAGCTCAGCCCGGAGCCACGCCAAGCAGTGAGAGCGTGCGCGACGCATGGGGTGCTGACTGGTAGGTCTGCAGCGGGTCAACCGGCGCCTCGGGCAAAGCAAACTGGATGCAGTTGATGAACAGCGAAAACAACTCTGCCTGCGAACCAATGTCGAGCTTGCGGTAGATGTTTCGGCGGTGGATTTTGATCGTGCCCTCGGTGGTGGCGAGCCGCTGCGCCGTCAGCGCCGACGAGTAGCCGCTGATCAGGTAAAACAACACTTGGCGCTCCCGCTGTGTCAGCAGCGAGCTGGCGAAGTTCTCGATCGTGGCCTGCACCTTGCGGTGGGTCAAGTTGTCGGTGTCGCGCCGCGAGGCAGCGGCGGTGAGCTCATGGTGGCGTGCAGCGGCGGCAAAGATCACCGGCAACAGGGTGTTGATTGCGACCATGTCGGCATCCTGGAACTTCGGGTGACGAATGCTGCGCTCGATGAAGATATTGAGCGCACTGTCCGCGTCGATGCGCCACAGCAGTTCGATCGAATCCGACAAGCCGATCTGCGAATAGAACACCCGGTAGTACTCGCTCTGAAAAAAATCGTCAGGCGCAATATCGGTGAGCCGGTGAACACCGCTGGCCGCACCCGCCGCAAACAGCTGGTAATGCGGGTCCAGCACATAGGGGCCAGACAGGTATGCATCCTCGGGCAGCGCCCGCTCCGATGGGTCGAACCGGTGCAGGATACGCCGTGGGCGTTGCTCGCGGTAGTAGACCATCGCACCCCCCGAATCGATGGCGCACACTGTGCCCAGCAAATTAAGCACGGCATCGAACCAGTCTGCACTGCCAATGGCCGCGGTCATCCGGGCCAGTGCGCTGACCAGGGTGGCGCTCAGCGGCAGGCAGAGTTGTGACTTGAAGGCGTCGTCCATGGCGCTAGGTTAGCAGGCTGCCACATCTGCCGGGCTGCACATTGGGCAGACTTCGCATTGATCTCGGTCATGGGTCCAGTCTCAAACAAAGCCGCGCAGCGGCAAGCGGCCATCGCGCTGCAGCCAGTTATGCGCCGCATACCTTGCCTGGCTGTCAGTCACGTGCAGGGTGTAGGCGTGGCGTGACTGTGGGGACCGGTTGGGCGCGCTGTAGTGCGGCAGCAGGCCATGAAACACCACCAGCGTGCCGGCCGCCACTTCCAGCGGCTGCGCCTGGGCGCCACTCGGCCAGGGCGTGGCGTCCAAGGTGTCCATGCGGACCACATCACCCTGGCGCACAAAGCGCTGGCGCAGCGGGCCAAGGTGTGCGCCGGGTGCCACCCACAGGCAGCCGTTGCTCAGCGTGGCGTCTTCCAGTGCAAACCAAAAGCTGGTCACGCTGATGGGCTCGGTCTCAAAAAAAGTGGCGTCCTGGTGCCAGCCCACTTCGCCGCCGATGCCGGGCTGTTTGAAGATGTACATCGACTGCCACAGCTGCGGTTGCGCCAGCCCCAGACCGGCGGCCACCGCCGCAAGCGCCGGGCCGTGCGAGAAGGCGTCAAACACCGGGTCCCGGTCATGCAGGGCATGGCCGATCTTGTTGATCGACAGCGCCTTGGCCTGGCGCAACTGGCCGGTGGCGTCAAAGGCCTCCTCTTCAAAGAAGCAGCGCACCTGGTCGCCCGAGCCCAAAAAATAATCGTCCGCTGCGCGGCTCTGCGCCTGGGTAGTGAAAATGCTGGCCCGTTGGCCCGGCTCAAAAGCCTCAACTATTTGCTTCGCGCGCGCTCTGAGCAGCGCCAACTCGGCGGCTGGCTTGAAGCCCGGCAGCACCAGAAAACCGTCCTGCTGGTAGCGGGCCAACTGGGCCTGGGTCAAAGCGCAAAACATGGTTTTGAGTATAGACAGCTCAACTTGCTACCCAGCCCCGCCAAAGCGGGAGCGCAGACATCACAAT
Organism: Comamonadaceae bacterium; assembly: GCA_014190675.1. Classification (GTDB taxonomy): domain Bacteria; phylum Pseudomonadota; class Gammaproteobacteria; order Burkholderiales; family Burkholderiaceae_C; genus Rhodoferax. The sequence continues at coordinate 11,689 of BJGT01000066.1, forward strand.
AGCGCGCCAGAAACCCGATTACCCGTGACCCCAAAGCAGGAGCTGCCATGAACCTTGTTCCCCTGATCGAACTCAGCCGGGGCGGCACGCCCGAGTGCCTGCACTTTGGCGCCGTGGCCGTGGCCAACACCCGTGGGCAGGTGCTGGCCCAAGTTGGCGATCCGCACTGGCTGACTTTCTCGCGCTCCACGCTCAAAGCCTTGCAGGCACTGCCCTTTATTCAGGCAGGTGGTGCCGCGCATTTTGGTTTGACTACGGCGCAGGTAGCGCTGCTGTGTGCCAGCCACAACGGGGAGGACATGCACGTGGCACAGGCCCAGGGCCTGCTTGACAAAGCCGGCCTCACCTACAAGGCGCTGCGCTGCGGCTGCCATGTGCCGGGCCTGTTCACATTGCTGGACCAGGCGCCGCCAGCCGGGCTGCAGTTTGATGAGCGACACAACAACTGCAGCGGCAAGCACGCGGGCTTTTTAGCCTACTGCGTGCAACACGGCCTGAGCCTGGACGACTACATTGACCCGCAGCACCCGCTGCAAGCGGCGATACGGCGCGATGTGGCGCGGGCCGTGGGCATGGACGCAGAAGACTTCCAAATGGGGCTGGACGGCTGCTCGGCGCCCAACTACGCCCTGCCCCTCTCGAAGCTGGCTTACGGCTATGCCCGGCTGGCCAGCGGTGCGCGAGACGCCGAGTTTGGCCAGAGTTTTGCCATGCTGAGCGAGGCCATGACCAGCCACCCCGAGATGGTGTCAGGCACCGGGCGCAATGACCTGGCCTTCATGCAGGCCGGCCGGGGCGACTGGGTGAGCAAGGTTGGCGCCGACGGCGTGCAGGTGCTGGGCAGCAAGAGCCGCGGCGAGGCTTTTGCCATCAAGATCATCGACGGCAACAAGCCCGCACTGTTTGCAGCCAGCGTGGAGGTGTTGGACCAACTCGGCTGGCTTGACGCTGCACAGCGCACGACCCTGGCGCCGTGGCGGGCCAGCATACTGCGCAATGCCCGCCAACTGTCGGTGGGGGAGCGCCGGCCGGTCTTTAAGTTGCAGCGCGCTGCCTGAGCCCGACCCAAGCAGCCAAGCGTCTGCGGGATCAGCCGCGCCCAGCAAAGGGCATTTTGGTGGCCATCACGGTGTGAAACATGACATTGGCTTCGAGCGGCAGGCTGGCCATGTAGAGCACCGATTGGCCGACGATGTTCACATCCATCAAAGGCTCCACCGCTATCTCGCCATTGGCCTGGATCACCCCCTTGGCCATGCGCGCGGCCATCTCGGTGGCGGCATTGCCGATGTCGATCTGACCGACCGCAATATTGTGTTTGCGCCCGTCGAGTGAGGCGGTTTTGGTGAGCCCGCTGACACCATGCTTGGTGGCGGTGTAGGGGATGGAGTTTGGCCTGGGCGTAGTCGCCGAAATAGAGCCGTTGTTGATGATGCGCCCGCCCTTGGGGGTTTGCGCCTTCATCACCCGAAAGGCCTGCTGAATGCACAAAAACACGCCCGTGAGGTTGATGTCGACCACGTTCTTCCACTGCTCAAAACTGAGATCTTCAAGCGGTATACCGGGTGCACTGACACCAGCATTGTTGAACAACAAGTCAAGCCGGCCAAAGCTTGCTACCGTGGTGGCAAACAGCTGCTCGACCGAGCCCGGGTCCGACACATCGGCCGACAACGCCAGGCCGCTTGCCGGCGCAGCAGACTCAGCCAGCACCTGTTGCAGGGGTTCAAGGCGCCGCCCGGCCAGCACCACACGGTAGCCAGCGCCCAACAGTGCGAGGGCGGCGGCCTTGCCAACGCCGGTTCCGGCGCCAGTGACGATGGCAACTTTGGGGGACACAGACATAGCAGCTTCCTTATTGGTGTGGGGGGCGGCGAGATTCTCGCCGATTGGCTGGGGCTCTGGCCGAGGCGGGCGCTTCCTTACAAGAGCGCCGCAAGCGGCCCCTGTTCATGGGACCCTTGCGGTGTCGCCCGCCGACAGCGGCAGTTGCGTCGGGCTCGGCGCTGCCAGGGTTGCAACCGTCAGGCGTGAGACGCAGGTCAGCTCACCTGCATCGTTGTGCATGTCAATTTGCCAGACCTGGGTGCTTCGCCCTATGTGCACGGGGCGGGCCGTGCCAGTGACCCAGCCATGGGTGACGCCCTTGATATGGTTGGCATTGATGTCGATCCCCACCGCGCGATAACCGCTTGGGCAGCTGAAAGCCGCACCGATGGAGCCCAGCGTTTCGGCCAGCACCACGCTTACGCCGCCATGAAACAGGCCAAAGGGCTGCCTGGTGCGCTCGTCCACCGGCAAGCGGGCGCGCAGAAAGTCGTCCCCAATCTCGAGCATCTCCATGCCCAAATGGGCGGCGGCCGTGCCTTGATTGAGCGCAGTCAAGTCGGCAAGGCAAAGGGGAGTTTTCCAGATCGGCATCACATATCCCAGCTACAGAAGACTGCCAACTATACGGGTCGCGCAGGCCTTGGCTGTGCAGGAATTAGCCTGAGGGTTTGTCGCGGCTTGAAGTTAGTGTGAACTTCATGGCAACATTGGGTTATGAAAGCATCTTTTACGCCCCAAATGACCCTGTACCGCGCGTGGTTGGCACAGGAGCGCGGCCTTAGCTTTGAATCTTATGACGCTTTGTGGCGCTGGTCGATCAGCGACCTGAGTGCTTTTTGGCAGAGCATTTGGGACTATTTTGATATGCAGTCGCCCACGCCACACACCCAGGTGTGCGATGGCGTGGCCATGCCACACACCCGCTGGTTCACCGGGGCCCGGGTGAACTATGTGCACCAGGTTTTTCGCCATGTGGCTGCGGCCGATGCGGCGGGCTTTGCTGCCATCATCAGCCACGACGAAGAGAGCCTGGGCCAGGGCAGTGCGCGCACCCTGAGTTGGCCGCAACTTCGCCAGCAGGTGGCGGCGATGGCACTGCACCTTCGCGCACAGGGGGTTCAGCCGGGTGACCGTGTGGCCGCTTATCTGCCCAACATTCCAGAGGCCATGGTGGCCTTCATGGCCACCGTCAGCATTGGCGGGGTTTGGAGCATCTGCGCGCCTGACATGGGCACCCAGGCCGTGCTGGACCGTTTCAAGCAAATTCAGCCCCGGGTGCTGATTGCCTGCGACGGCGTACGTTACGGCGGGCGCCGCCTGGAGCGCGGCAGCGTGGTGGCCGAGTTGCTAGCCGCACTGCCCAGCGTGCAACATGTGGTGCTGCACCAGGTGTTTGATACCCGCGCTGAGGCCGCACAAAAATTCCCCAACTGTGCCTCCACGGCCAGCATTTGCGCCCGGGATGATGCGCAAACTGCCGGGTTTGAGCCGCTCTGGTTGCCGTTTGACCATCCGCTGTGGATTGTTTATTCCAGCGGCACCACCGGCCTGCCCAAGCCCATCGTGCACGGCCATGGCGGCACGGTGATCGTGGCGTTGGCACTCAAGGTCTTGCACAACGATGTGGGTTGTAGCTACGCCGCCAACTCGCTCGGCGAGCGCTACCACTGGTACAGCTCCACCGGCTGGGTGATGTGGAACGCTCAAATGGGCGGCCTGCTCAACGGCACCACCTGCTGCATTTTTGACGGCAACCCGGCCGGCCGCAGCATGGACGAGGCCGGCAACAAGCTCGCACCCGACTGGGGCACGCTGTGGCGTTTTGGCGCCGATGTGGGCGCCACCTTTTTTGGTGCCGGCGCCGCCTTCTTTGCCAACTGCCAGAAAGCCGGCCTGGACCTGCGTACCTGCGGCGAGCTGCGCCAGGTGCGCGCCCTGGGCACCACCGGCTCGCCCTTGAGCGTCGACGCCCAAAACTGGGGTACAGCACAGTTCCGAAACCTACACGCCGCGGGCAAGGCAAGCGAAAACGCAAGCGTAGGAAAGCAATTTCCCGCCGGGCCGCCCCAAGGGAAATTAACCCCCTCGGGGGGCAGCGACCGACACGAAGTGCGGGAGCGTGGGGGCGATATCTGGTGGTGCAACATCTCCGGCGGAACCGACTTTGCTGGCGCTTTCATTGGCGGCAACCGTGAGCTGCCGCAGGTCCCGGGCGAGATGCAGTGCCGGCTGCTGGGCTGCGCGGTGGAGGCCTGGAACGAGCAGGGCGAACCAGTCATTGGTGAGGTGGGCGAGCTGGTGTGCAGCCAGCCCATCCCCAGCATGCCGCTGTATTTTTGGGGCGACGCCGGCCACCAGCGTTACCTCTCGAGCTACTTTGACATGTACCCGGGCGTCTGGCGCCATGGCGACTGGCTCAAGGTGGGCAGCAACGGCAGCTGCATCATTTACGGCCGGTCTGACGCTACCATCAACCGGCACGGCCTGCGCATGGGCACCAGCGAGCTCTACAGCGCGGTCGAGGCCATGCCTGAGGTGCTGGACTCGATGGTGGTCGACCTGGAGTACCTGGGCCGCGAGAGCTACATGCCGCTGTTTGTGGTGCTGCGTGACGGCCTGTCGCTCGACGCCGCCCTGCACCAGCGTCTGGTGGACGCCATCAAGACCGCGCTGTCACCGCGCTTTGTGCCCAATGAGATTTTTCAGGTGTCCGAGATCCCGCGCACCCTGTCGGGCAAAAAGCAAGAGCTGCCGATCAAGAAGCTGCTGCTCGGCCAGCCGCTGGACAAGGTGGTGAACCGCGAGGCTATGGCCAACCCGGCTTGCCTGGACTGGTATGTGGCCTTGGCCGCGCGGCGGGCCACGGGCGCGGCGAGGTCGTCTCCTCAGGGCTAGGGTCCTTTTTGTGCTTGCCATGAAGCCGTCCCCCGCATCTTTCCGGTTGGCGCCGGCCGACGCTCTGGCAAAAGGCCAGATCCGGCAGAACAACGAGGCCCTGATCATGGCCGCCGCCGAACGTATTTTTGCCGGCGCCGGCTTTGGCGGCGCCACCATGGCCGCCATTGCCGAGGCGGCCGGCCTGCCCAAGGCCAATC
>BJGT01000067.1 GCA_014190675.1 Comamonadaceae bacterium
GCCGCTCATCGCGCTGATGCATGATCAAGTGGGCGCGCTGGCAGAGGCTGGTGTGAGCGCCGCCTTTTTGAACTCGTCGCTGTCTGGCGAAGAGGCGGCCCAGGTGGAAAAGCGCCTGCTGCGTGGCGACATCACCCTGCTGTACGCCGCGCCCGAGCGCGTCACCACGCCGCGTTTTTTGGCCCAGCTTGATGCCCTGTTTGAGCGCGGCGGCCTGGCGCTGTTTGCCATTGACGAGGCCCATTGCGTGAGCCAGTGGGGCCATGATTTCCGTCCTGAATACCGGGCGCTTACCGTGCTGCACGAACGCTTTGGCACGGTGCCGCGCATTGCCCTGACCGCCACGGCCGACAACCTGACCCGGGCCGACATCATCGAGCGGCTGCAACTGCAGGCTGCGCGCCTGTTTGTCAGCAGCTTTGACCGGCCCAACATCCGTTACACCATCGTCGAGAAAAAAGACGCTACTCAGCAGCTCATGCGCTTCATTTCACAGGAGCACAGCGGGAACGCTGGCATCGTCTACTGCCAGTCGCGCCGGCGGGTGGAAGAGGTGGCCCAGCTGCTGTGTGACGAGGGGATCGACGCCTTGCCCTACCACGCCGGCCTCGACGGCCAGGTTCGCCAGGCCAACCAGGACCGCTTTTTGCGCAGCGATGGCATCGTGATGGTGGCTACCATCGCCTTTGGAATGGGCATTGACAAGCCCGATGTGCGCTTTGTGGCGCACCTGGACATGCCGAAAAACATTGAAGGCTACTACCAGGAGACCGGCCGCGCCGGGCGCGATGGTGCGGCGGCCGACGCCTGGATGTGTTACGGCTTGCAAGACGTGGTGAACCAGCGGCGCATGATCGATGAGAGCCCCGCCGGCGAAGAGTTCAAGCAGGGCCTGCGCGGCAAGCTCGACGCTCTGCTGGGCCTGGCTGAGGCCACCGACTGCCGCCGTGTGCGCTTGCTGGCCTATTTTGGTGAGGCCAGCAAGCCCTGTGGCAACTGCGACAACTGCCTGCAGCCTCCTGACGTGTGGGATGGCACGGATGCTGCGCGCAAGCTGCTGAGCACCGTGTACCGGGTCCAGCAGATGGGCGGCATCAGCTACGGCGCCGGTCACATCATGGACATTTTGCGGGGCAAGGTGACGGACAAAGTGACTCAGCGCGGCCACGAACGCTTGAGCACCTTTGGCATTGGCGCCGAGCTGACCGAGGTGCAACTGCGCGGCGTGCTGCGCCAGCTGATCGCCATTGGTGCGGTGGCGGTGGACGCCGAGGCCTTCAACACCCTGCAACTGACCGACGCTTCGCGCGCTGTGCTCAAGGGCGAAGTGCCAGTGCGCCTGCGACAGTCGGTGTCCTCGCCAGTTCAGCGCAAAAGCAAGAGCAAGCGCAGCGCTGCCGCCGCCCAGGCTCCGGCCTCGCTCGATGCCGAGGGGCAAGGCCGCTACCTGGCGCTCAAGGCCTGGCGCGCCGAAGTGGCGCGCGCGCACAACCTGCCGGCCTATGTCATCTTCCATGACGCCACCCTGCAAGCCATTGCCGAACTGGCACCAGGTTCGCTTGATGAGTTGCAGGGCATCAGCGGTATTGGCGCCAAAAAGCTCGAAGCCTATGGGCCAGAAGTGCTGCGGGTGGTGGCCGCCGCCTGACACCGCCCTGGCCCCTTCAATCCCCCTATCAGGAGCAACTTCATGGCCATCAACACCGTCGTTCAGGCTGACCACCATGCACCGCCCGTCACCGCACTGCTGGCACACTTTGCCGTCAGCCATCCGTCTCGGGGCTGGAGCGACGCGGTCGAGCGCGAGGCGCACCGCACCTTTGCCAACTGGGTCGGCTGCGCCATCGGCCCATCCGGCCACGACACCATGGCGGCGGCGTTGGCGTCCGTGATGGAGCTGGCACCCTCGGCCCAAGCGGCGGTGCTGGGCCGTCGGGAACGCGTTGACATAGCCAGTGCCGCGCTGCTCAACGGAATCAGCTCGCACACCTTTGATTTTGACGACACCCACCTAAAAACCATTATTCATCCGGCCGGCCCGGTGGCGCCGGCCCTGCTGGCGCTGGGCGAGCACCTGAGGGTGTCTGGGCGGGAGCTGATCGACGCGCTGGTCATCGGCATTGAGGTGTCCTGCCGTGTCGGCAACGCCATTTACCCCGACCACTACGACCGGGGCTGGCACATCACCGGCTCCACCGGCATGCTGGGCAGTGCTGCCGCCTGCGCCCGCCTGCTCAAGTTGGATGCCGTGCGCACGCAGATGGCCATCGGCATTGCCGCCTCGCAACCGATTGGCCTGCGCGAACAGTTTGGGACCATGACCAAGCCCTTTCACCCTGGTGGCGCAGCGCGAGTGGGCCTGATGTCGGCCTTGATGGCCAGGCACGGCTACACCGCCTCCAAACGCGCACTAGAGGCGCCGCGCGGTTTGATGCAGGTGTTCTCAAGCAAAACCGACTGGTCGCAGGCCACGGAAGGGCTGGGCGACAGCTGGGAAATTGCCCTGAATACCTACAAACCCTTTGCCTGCGGCATCGTGATTCACCCCAGCATCGACGGCTGTGTGCAACTGCGCGAGCAGCACGGTCTGACCCCTGACAACATCAAAAAAGTGACGATCAAAGTGCACTCGCTGGTGCTGGAGTTGACCGGCAAAAAGACGCCGACCAACGGCCTGGAGAGCAAGTTCAGCGTTTACCACTCCTGCGCGGTCGGCCTGATTTTTGGCCGCGCCGGCGAACACGAGTACACCGACGCGGTGGTCAACTCACCCGCCGTGCTGGCCCTGCGCGCCAAGGTGGAGGCGATTGTGGACGACCGCATCAGCGAGGCCGCAGCCGATGTGCGGGTGCAAACCCATGACGGGCGCGACCTGCACATCGTCATCGAACACGCCATTGGCAGCACCCAGCGGCCCATGAGCGAGACACAGCTCAAGGCTAAATTTGTCGACCAGAGCGCGCCGGTGCTGGGCCAGGCCAAGGCCGAAGAAAGCTGGACGCTGGCCTCAAGCCTGGGTGACTGCGCCGATTTGGGGCCGCTGCTGGCGGCGGCGACGCTGAGCTGATTCGGTCTGCCTTTAGCGCCCCAGCACCGGGAACAGCTTGACCAGCCCGTCCGACATCACCTCCACCGCCAGCGCCGCCAAGATCAAGCCCATCAGCCGGGTCATGACGTTGATGCCGGTCTTGCCCAGAAAGCGGGCAATCGGCTCGGCCAGCGCGAAGCACAGCGCGGTGGCCAGCGCGATCACCACGCCGTAGCCCACCAGCGCGCCGGTCTGCCAAAAGGTCTTGGCCTTTTCGGCGTAAATCACCACGGTGGACATGGTGGCCGGGCCGGTCAGCAGCGGGATGGTCAGCGGTACCACCGCAATGCTGGTGCGGGTGGCGGCATCATGCATCTCTTCAGCGTTGGATTTGGCCTCGGCCCTAGCGGCCGCCGGCCACGTCGATCAGGGCGCCGGTGGTGTAGCTGGCGTCTTCTGACAGCAGCCAGACGATGGCCTGCGCCACCTCCATCGCACTGCCGGCGCGCTGCATGGGCACGATGGGCGCCAGCTGCCGCGCCCGATCGGGTTGCCCGCCCGAGGCGTGAATGTCCGTCTCGATGATGCCGGGCCGCACCGCGTTGACGCGAATGCCCTCGGCCGCCACCTCGCGCGCCAGCCCCAGGGTGAAGGTGTCGATGGCGCCTTTGCTGGCGGCATAGTCCACATACTGGCCCGGCCCGCCCAGCCGCGCCGCCGCGCTGGACAGGTTGACGATGCTGCCGCCCGAGCCGCCGTGGCGCGTGCTCATGCGCCGGATTGCCTCGCGCGCGCAGACAAAGCTGCCCACAATGTTGATGTCAAACATGCGTTTGAGCCGCGCCACGCTCATCTCGTCCACCCGTGCCGCCATGTCCACCACGCCGGCGTTGTTGACCAGCGCGGTGAGCGGCCCCAGCCGCGCGTCGATGTGCGCAAACATGGCCAGCACCTGCGCCTCGTCCGCCACATCGGCCTGCACCGCCATCGCCGTGCCGCCGCCGGCGCGGATCTGCCGCACCACCTCGTCTGCTGCCAAAGAGTTGGCGCTGTAGTTGACAGCCACAGCAAAGCCGCGCTGCGCCGCCAGCAAGGCAGTGGCCGCGCCAATGCCGCGGGAGGCGCCGGTGATAAGGAGGGTGGGGGTCATGTTTGGCCTTTGAGTGTGGTGCCAGTGCGATGGCACGCCAGAAGTTAATCGATCTGGGTAGACCCCGTAAAAGTTTTCGGATTGACCGCCGGTGGTCAGCGCGGGATACTTACGTACTTCGTGACAAAGGTGCCGTAAGGACATGCCTTACCGATGCCTTAGCCACCAACCCAGAACGACATGAAACAGAAAGTCAAACAGAGCGGTTTCACCCTTGCCGAAATTGCGATCGTACTGGCGATCATCGGCATTGCCATGACCATGGGTTTGAAAATGCTCACGGCGACGCTGGAAAACGGCGCTATCAGTGAGACAAAGGCCAAGCAGGAGAGGATCAAGTTGGCATTAGTGAGCTTCATGCGAAGCAATGGCCGACTACCCTGTCCCGATACCACTGCCGCGCCGGCCGCCCCCACCGGGCTTGAAACAACGCCTTGCACCACGGCAGCTTTTGCGACCAACCCGGCGGCTGGCTCGGGTGTGGTGCCGTGGTTAACTCTAGGGCTGGCTAGAGAAGCGGTGCTAGACGGCTGGAACAACTATTTCACTTACCGGGTCGCGAATTTTCGCCCTATTGATCCTCCGACCAGTGTGACTACAGGAAGCGTCAGCCCGCCTCTTCACCTTTACAACAACCACAACTGGACCACTAATGCTGGTTTTGACATTCGCAGCTTGACGCCCACGCCGGTTGCGTCAGCCCCGACCCCAGCCGCCTCCTCGTACGCCACTCTTTTCGTCAGAACACGTGTAACACCCGGCGCCGCTCTGTCCGACGAGGCGCGAAACGCTGTAGCCGTGATTTTGTCACATGGCAAAAACGGTTTGGGTGCCCGTACGGTCAGGGCTGTAGCGGTGGCTCCTCTGCCGACGGCAAGTGCAGCTGCAGATGAACTAACAACCGGCACGGTAGGTTCAAAGATCTTTGTGAAACGTCCAATCAACGACCTAGCCTTGGATGCTGTTAGCAATCCCGGCGGGCCAATTGATGATTTGGTAGCCTACCTGACCCCACAGGATTTGCTGCAGCCGCTGATCAATGAAAAGACGCTTTTGGGTGCATGCCGAGCCTATTGCGGTGCCTCTGCTGCTGGTGGATGTACGCCGCTGACGCCTGCCTCCGGGATTCCTCTAATCTCAGTCGGTGCCAGTGCACCGCTTCCTGCGGCACCCACAAGCACAACCTGCCCTTGACGTTAATGATGAAAACCATGTACGGTCAGAAATCGATCTGTCTGAAACAACGTGGCTTCACCCTCGTCGAGATGGGTATGGTGCTGGCCATCATCGGCTTCATTCTGAGTGGCATTTTGGGTGGGCAGAGTTTGATACGCAGTGCCAAGGTCAACGATGTGGTGGCGATCGTGGAGGATCTGCGCACGGCCAGCACGCTGTTCAAGCAACGCTTTAATTACCTACCGGGTGATTTTCCGGCGGCGGCGGGCGACATCCCTGGTGTTCTGATGACCGGTGACGGCAATGGGCAGATCGGCGGCGCTGGCAATGTGACTGCTGGCACGGGCTTGGCAGTCGCTCGCACGGAGGTTGCGTGGGCACCTCTACACCTTTTCAATGCCGGCTTGGTCGGCAAGGTCGACAGCGGCGAGCCATTGCGCTTGATTTCCACCAGCTACGGTGGCGTGCACTTGGTCTCCAGCGCCATTGCCACTGCACTGGTCCCCACCTTTGCCGCTACGAACCCGACGGTACGCAACGCCATCGTGTTTTATAACCTGCCCTGCGATGTGCTGCTGCAAGTGGATGCCAAAATCGACAATGGCGCTGGTGCAACGGGCAGGGCTGTTGGAAATGTTGCCGTCGTTGGCGCCTGCCCAGATGGCGTAGTCGACTGGTACGCTGTCGCTCTTTAGGCGCTAAAGCCAGTCAAATCAACCAGGTCTCATTGTCATGCTTCAAACCCTCACCCTAACCGCTCCCGACCACCACACCTTCCCCGTCTACCAAGCCATCCCGGTGGGCGCGCCCAAAGGCGCGGTCCTCGTGTTGCAAGAGATTTTTGGCGTCAATGCCCACATCCGCGCCGTCGCCGATGGCTTCGCGGCGGCGGGCTATGTGGCGCTGGCGCCGGCCGCCTTTCAACGTGTCAAGCCGGGAGTGGAGCTAGGCTACGAGGGCGCTGACATGCAGGCTGGCATTGCCCTGAAAACGGCGGTGGAGGCGCTGCCGGCGCCTGGCGTGCTGCAGGACATCCAAGTGACCATTGACCACGCCGCGCAGTTTGGAAAGGTGGCGGTGGTGGGCTACTGCTGGGGCGGTTTGCTGACCTGGCGCGCCGCCTGTTTGCTGCAGGGCCTGAGTGCAGCCGTGCCCTACTATGGCGGCGGCGTCACCAGCCCGGCTGAGGCGGCGCGCACGCCTGGTTGCCCGGTGCTGGCGCATTTTGGCGCCAAGGACCACTGGATTTCTCTGGACAGCGTCGAGGCCTTCAAGCAGGCCCAGCCTAGCGTGGAGGTGCAGGTGTACGCCGCCGACCACGGCTTCAACTGCGACCACCGGGGCTCGTTTGATGCAGCAGCGGCCCAACTGGCCTACCAGCGCACGCTGGCGTTTTTGGCCACGCATCTGGCCTGAAGTAGCCCTAAAGCGGCGCGGTCAACTCGCTGCTGGGGCCCGAGGCCGGCGCTCAGCGCCCGCCGTGCTCGATAAAGCGCTTGCGCCAGAAATAAATCACCAGCCCCACGGCAACCAGCAGCATCAGGCCCATAGCAATCCAAAAGCCGTTTGCCAGGTGCAACAGCGGTATGAACTCGAAATTCATGCCAAAAATACCGGCAATCAGGTTCAGCGGCAAAAACACGGCTGTCAGCACGGTCAGCGTACGCATGATCTCATTGGCGCGGTGGCTTTGCGCGTTGAAGTGCATTTGCACCGCAGTCTCGGCACTTTGCTCCAACCGGCGCACGTGGTGGACCACACGCTCAATGTGCTCCAGCACATCGCGGCTGCGCACGTGCAGCAGTTCGCGCTCTTGCCCCTCGGCAGTGGAGCCGGCGGCAGGCCAGGTTTTCAGGGCTTCGACCCAGTCTTGCAACGCGGCGCGCTGGTCTTCGCAGATCTCATCGAGCTGATGCAGCGACAGCCTGGCGTCCAGCAGCGAGCCCCAGTTGTTGAAACGGGTGCGGGGGTTAAGCAGCTCCGACTGCCAGTGGTCCAACTGGTGCGTGAGTTCGCGCCGCAGGTCCAGGTAGCCATCCACCATATGGTTGACGATGCGCAGCATCAGATCGGCCGGCCCGTTGGGCAGGCGGGCGCCTGCGGCGCGCGATTCGGCCGAGGCCGCACCCAGCAATTTGGCGGCATAGGCGTCACGCACCGCGCAGTCGGCGGGGTGCACGGTCAACAGCACATGGTCAAACACGGCAAAGCCGACCGGACTGGTGTCGATACGGCGCAAGATCGGCGGCCCGCCACGCGCGCTCAAGTGGCTCAGCGGCAGCCCCGGTCGGCTCAGGTCGGTCTCTGTCTGACCGGCCGCCAGGCGGCGAAACACCAACACGTCGTACTGCGAGGTGTAGTCGTAGTGAGAGGGCAGCTGGTTGTTCAGCAGGTCGGCCACATGCAGGTCGACCAGCGCGGTGCCCGTCAACTCGTGCAGGGTCGACTGGATCTGGGCCTGCAGCACCTCAAACTCGCGCCGGGCGCAAGCGATCCACAGGTAGGCCGGTTCGCCCGCAGGGGCGCGGACCAGACCCGCGAGTTGGTCGGTTTCAGTGACGTTGCCGCCTGCAATGGAGAAAATCCGCATCCGGTCTCGCGATCATGCTTTAAGTGTCAAAACAGGCTCTAACCCTTGTCCTAGCTAGTGATTTAGCTATGATTTTTGTAACAAACGGGCAGCGTCCCGGGCAAAATAGGTCAGTACGCCATCGGCGCCGGCCCGCTTGAAGGCCAGCAGGCTTTCCAGCATCACCGCGTCGTGGTCGAGCCAACCGTTTTGCGCGGCGGCCTTGAGCATGGCATATTCTCCGCTGACCTGGTAGGCAAAGGTGGGCACACGAAACTCGTCTTTCACCCGCCGCACCACGTCCAGGTAGGGCATTCCAGGCTTGACCATCACCATGTCGGCGCCCTCGGCAATGTCCAAAGCCACCTCGCGCAGGGCTTCGTCGGTATTGCCTGGGTCCATCTGGTAGACCTTTTTGTTGCTCTTGCCCAGGTTGCCAGCGGAGCCAACAGCGTCTCGGAACGGGCCGTAAAAGGCGCTGGCGTACTTGGCGCTGTAGGCCATGATTCGGGTGTGGATGAAGCGCTCTGCCTCCAGCGCCTGCCGGATGGCGCCGATGCGGCCGTCCATCATGTCGCTCGGCGCCACGATGTCCACGCCGGCCCGGGCCTGGGTCAGCGCCTGCTGCACCAGCACCGCCACGGTCTCATCGTTCATGATGTAGCCGCCCTCGGCCGGGTCAGGATCGAGCAGACCGTCCTGGCCGTGGCTGGTGAAAGGGTCCAGCGCCACGTCGGTCATGATGCCCAGCTCGGGGTAGGCGTCTTTCAAGGCCCGCACCACGCGCGGCACCAGGCCATCCGGGTTCAGCGCTTCACGCCCGTCCGGTGTTTTGAGGGCCGGGTCGATCACCGGAAACAGCGCCATCACCGGAATGCCCAGTGCCACGCAGTCGGCGGCGACCGGCAGCAGCAGGTCCAGACTCAGGCGCTCTACGCCGGGCATGGAGCGCACCGGCTCGCGCTGTTGTTGGCCGTCCACCACAAATACCGGGTAAATCAGGTCATGCGGCGTCAGTGCGTGCTCACGCACCAGGTTGCGGGTGAAGCTGTCGCGCCGCAAACGGCGCGGGCGGCCAAGGGGGTAGGGGGCGGGTTGTTGCATCGTAAAAGTGTAAGCCTTTAACCGAGGTTGTCCATAGCCCAAGCCATACACGCCTTAGTCAGTACAGACCTGCCTCCTCACTGCATCCGCCTGCACGCCAAGCCCCCATGGGCAATCTCGGTTGAAGCAAATTCGTGGTGCAAACGCAACTTTTAAATTTATTGATTTAAATCGACAGATTTATTTGATAAAAATTGGTTTTTTTGGTATATTTCAGTCAGGCAGTTCGCTGCTTCCCGCTTTTCCTCCCTGAGCGGGGCCTTGATGTGTGACAGCAAATAGGCTTGACTCCCCAGCCCCAGGGCTGGGGTTTTTTTTGCCCTAAACTGTGGCGATGCTCTGGGTTAAGGCGTTTCACATTGTTTTTGTGGCCAGTTGGTTTGCAGGCCTGTTCTACTTGCCCAGAATTTTTGTCAATCTGGCCATGGTGGCGCCAGATTCGCAGGCCGAGCGGGACAGACTGCTGTTGATGGCGCGCAAGCTGCTGCGTTTTTCCACCCTGCTGGCTGTGCCAGCTCTGGCGCTCGGATTTTGGCTTTGGCTCGGTTACGGCATCGGTCGCGGCCCCGGTAATGACTGGATGCATGCCAAGCTGCTGGTGGTGGTGCTGAGTCTGGTCTACCACCATGTCTGCGCCCGGTTGCTCAGGCAACTGGCCCAGGGTCAATCGCTGCACAGCCATGTTTGGTTTAGATGGTTCAATGAGTTACCGGTGCTGTTGCTGCTCGCAGCGGTCGTCCTGGTGGTCGTCAAACCCTTCTGAGCCAGCCCAGGCTGATGCACAAAACCTCAGCCTGGCCCCTGTCGCTGATGTACATCGGCTTGCTGGTGTATGCCAGCCTCTACCCCTTTGTTGATTGGCGGTATCAGGGCATCACGCCTTGGGCCTTTTTGGCGAATCCAATGCCCAGGTACTGGTCTGGCTTTGATGTAGCAATCAATATTTTGGGTTACGGCCCGCTGGGTTTTTTGTTGGCCCTCAGTGCGATGCGCAGCGGGCGCCCGGGCTTTGCGGTACTACTTTCTACCGCGCTGGCCGTGGCACTTTCGTTGCTGATGGAGTCACTGCAGAGCTATCTGCCTGCCCGGGTGCCATCCTCGATTGATCTGGCGCTCAACGGCTTGGGTGCCTGGCTGGGGGCGATTGCTGCCCGTTTTTTGGAAACACTGGGCGCGATCGACCAATGGAGCCAGTTTCGCCGGCGCTGGTTTGTGGCCGATGCGAGGGGTGGCCTGGTGCTGCTGGCACTGTGGCCGATGGCGCTGTTGTTTCCGGCGGCTGTGCCCTTTGGCTTGGGGCAAGTTTTTGAGCGTATCGAATCCGGTTTGGCCGAATGGTTGGCAGACACCCCTTTTCTGGACTGGCTGCCCGTGCGCGACCTGGAGTTGCAGCCGCAGGTGCCCAGCGCTGTGTTGTTGTGCGTGATGCTGGGCCTGTTGATTCCCTGCCTGCTGGGTTACGGCATTATCCGCAGTCCGCTGCGCCGAGGGCAGTTTGCGCTGGCCGTGTTTCTTCTGGGTGTGGGGGCCACAGCGCTCTCGGCGGGACTGAGTTACGGCCCCGAGCACCTATGGGCCTGGCTCAATGCGCCAGCTCGCGCCGGATTGCTGGCCGCCTTGCTGCTGGTGCTGGCACTGCTGTGGGTGCCAGAGCGTGCCAGTTCCGCTTTGCTACTGTTGTCCCTTGGTATTTACCTGAGCCTGCTCAACCAGGCGCCAACCAGCCCCTATTTTGCCCAAACACTGTCGGCCTGGGAGCAGGGCCGCTTTATCCGTTTTCATGGTATCGCCCAGTGGCTGGGCTGGTTGTGGCCCTATGCCGCACTGCTTTATGGGTTGAGCCGGGTCTGGCACCCGGATCGAAAAAACTAGAATCCGCGCCATGACCAACCAACAACCCCCCGCCAGCACCTTGGACGGAGCCGGCCCCAGCGCCTCGCCTGCCCCCTCGTATTACCAAAGACATATTTTCTTTTGTCTGAACGAGCGTAAAAACGGCGAGGCCTGCTGTGCTCAAAACCAGGCGCAACAGGCCTTTGACCACTGCAAATCCCTGGTTCGGGCGGCCGGGCTGGCCGGGCCAGGTCAGGTCAGGGTCAACAAGGCGGGCTGCCTTGACCGCTGTGCCGCAGGTCCGGTGGCGGTGGTGTACCCAGAGGCGGTGTGGTACAGCTATGTCGACCTGCAAGACATCGACGATATTGTGCAAACTCACCTCCAGGGCGGTCAGGTGGTCGAGCGCCTGTTGACCCCTGCCCATTTGGGCCGTTGATAGTTGTTGCAGTGCTGGCCCCTGCCCAATGGGCGTCCGCTGAAATTGCCAGCCCGCCTGGCATTTGAAAAATACCCATGAAAAAAATTCTCCTTGCTGTCCTGGCAGCAGTTGCTCTTCGAGCCGCTGCTCAAATGCCACAGCCGCCCGAAATAGCAGCCCGCAGCTACCTGTTGCTCGATGTCACCGCCAACCAGATGCTGGCGCAAAAAGACATCGATGTGCCAGTCGAACCGGCGTCGCTCACCAAGCTGATGAGCGCCTACTTGGTGTTTCAGGCCTTGCAGAGCAAAAAGATTGACCTCAAGCAGACACTGTCGGTCAGCGAGCGCGCCTGGAAGATGCCGGGTTCACGCATGTTCATCGACCCGAAGATGAAGGTGCCGGTGGAAGACCTGATCAAGGGCATGATTGTTCAAAGCGGCAATGACGCCACCATAGCCTTGGCCGAGGGTGTAGGCGGCAGCGTAGAGCGTTTTGTGCAACTCATGAACGACCAGGCGCTGGCGCTTGGCATGCAGGCTACCACCTATAAAAATCCCGAGGGTCTGACCGAGGTGGGGCACAGCACCACGGCGCGGGACCTGGCCCTGCTGGCGACCCGCCTGATGCAGGATTTTCCCGACTACGTGGCCTACTACGCCCTGAAAAAATACCGGTACGAGGGTACGCCGGCAGCCAACGACAGCAACCGCAATGTGCTGTTGTTTCGCGACCCATCGGTCGATGGCTTGAAAACCGGATACACCAGCGCGGCCGGCTATTGCCTGGTTGCCACCGCGCACCGTGACTTTGCGAACCTGGTGACGCCCGGGGCGGCGCCAGGTTCTGCCGCGGCCACTGGCAGCCGCCGCCTCCTGTCAATTGTGTTGGGCGCCGCCAGCGACACAGCCCGAGCCAGCGAGTCCCAAAAGCTGCTCAATTGGGGCTATACCGCGTTTGAGGCGGTCAAACTGTTCGATGCCAACCAGGTGGTTGTCTCGCCGCCGGTCTGGAAGGGCCGGGACCC
Organism: Comamonadaceae bacterium; assembly: GCA_014190675.1. Classification (GTDB taxonomy): domain Bacteria; phylum Pseudomonadota; class Gammaproteobacteria; order Burkholderiales; family Burkholderiaceae_C; genus Rhodoferax. Next base: position 12,309 of record BJGT01000067.1, read on the forward strand.
CGTGGTCAAGCTGGGTCGGCCGCAGTCGATTGTGGTGGCAGTACCCGCCGGCGGCGTGGCCAAGCTCAAGACCCAGGTGTTGCGCACTGAGCCTTTGGTGGCCCCCTTTGCCAAGGGCCAGGCCGTGGCAACCCTCAGGGTGACCAGCAACGACCAGCAACTGCTGGACATGCCGCTGCTGGCGCTGCAGTCAGTCGAGCAGTCTGGCGTGCTGGGTCGTGCCTGGGACGCCTTGCGTTTGTGGATACGTTGAACCCGGCTCAGCCCACCCCAAGCCGCCGCGTTCGGCCAACTGCGCCAATTATTTGAGTAAATTGTTTTGCCGATGGCCTTGCGGGCTGATATAGTCGCAGGCTTTTCGGAAATTGCCGACAGGGCAGTATTTTTTGCTTTGCCGGTCTTGTGCCTGTGCAAGCCGCTGCCAGGTCGATAAAGTATTTAGTCACCAAACGTTGAGGGACGTTTTTTAATGCCAACCATCAATCAGCTAGTGCGTCAGGGGCGTGAGGTCGAAACCATCAAGTCCAAAAGCCCGGCGATGCAAAATTCGCCGCAGCGACGCGGCGTGTGCACCCGGGTTTACACGACCACCCCTAAAAAACCCAATTCGGCCCTGCGAAAGGTCGCAAAAGTGCGCCTGACCAACGGTTTTGAAGTGATCTCCTACATTGGCGGCGAAGGCCACAACCTACAGGAACACAGCGTGGTGCTGGTTCGTGGCGGTCGTGTCAAAGACCTGCCCGGTGTGCGTTACCACATCGTGCGCGGCTCGCTCGACCTGCAAGGGGTCAAAGACCGCAAGCAGTCGCGTTCCAAGTACGGTGCCAAGCGGCCCAAGGCCAAATAAGCCGGCGCTTTGCCGGCTCCGTCGGTGTTGCCTTCCGCGTGGCGCGGTGTGGCAACGTAGTGACCCACTGTTGGGTCGAGTAAGTAAAAACCAGATGGTTTTTGCGGCGTCTGCAAAGATGCCAACTGAAGCAAACAAGAGGTGAAAAAATGCCACGTCGTCGCGAAGTCCCCAAACGTGAAATCCTGCCCGATCCCAAGTTCGGCAATGTCGAGTTGTCCAAATTCATGAACGTGATCATGGAGGGCGGCAAAAAAGCGATCGCCGAGAGCATCATCTATGGCGCGCTGGAGCAAATCGAAAAGAAAAACCCCGGCAAAGATCCGCTGGAGGCCTTTGTCATGGCCATCAACAATGTCAAGCCCATGGTCGAGGTTAAATCACGCCGGGTGGGCGGCGCCAACTACCAGGTGCCCGTAGAGGTGCGGCCAGTGCGCCGGCTGGCCCTGTCCATGCGTTGGATCAAAGAGGCGGCGCGCAAGCGGGGCGAGAAATCAATGGCCCTGCGCCTTGCCAATGAGTTGATGGAAGCCACCGAAGGTCGAGGCGGTGCCATGAAGAAGCGTGACGAGGTGCACCGTATGGCCGAAGCCAACAAGGCCTTCTCACACTTCCGTTTCTGAAAGCGCCCGCGGTGCTGCGGCTCTTTCTGCCGCGCGCCAGCCCAGCCAACCAGCCACAGCGGCTGGCGGGTTTGGCAGATTGAACAGATTGACCCAACCAGGATTCACCATGGCTCGCCATACCCCCATTGAGCGCTACCGAAACATCGGTATCTCGGCTCACATTGACGCCGGAAAAACCACCACTACCGAGCGAGTACTTTTCTACACCGGTGTGAACCACAAAATCGGTGAGGTTCACGATGGTGCCGCCACGATGGACTGGATGGAGCAGGAGCAGGAGCGCGGCATCACCATCACCTCAGCGGCCACTACCTGCTTTTGGAAAGGCATGGACAAATCCCTGCCTGAGCATCGCATCAACATTATTGACACCCCCGGCCACGTTGATTTCACGATTGAAGTCGAGCGCTCGATGCGCGTGCTCGATGGTGCTTGCATGGTCTATTGTGCGGTTGGTGGTGTGCAGCCGCAATCCGAGACGGTCTGGCGCCAAGCCAACAAATACCGGGTGCCGAGGCTGGCCTTTGTGAACAAAATGGACCGCACAGGTGCGAATTTCTTCAAGGTGGTGGAGCAAATGAAGCTGCGCCTGAAGGCCAACCCGGTGCCTATGGTGATCCCGATCGGCGCCGAAGAAAACTTCACGGGCGTGGTTGACCTGATCAAAATGAAGGCCATCATCTGGGACGAGGCTTCGCAGGGCATGCTGTTTGATTACCGCGAGATTCCGGCCGAGCTGCTCGAGTTGGCCAATCAGTGGCGCGAAAAAATGGTCGAAGCTGCGGCTGAAGCCAACGAAGAGCTGATGAACAAGTATCTTGAAGGTGGCGCCCTGACAGAAGATGAAATCAAGTTCGGCATCCGTACACGCACGATCGCCAGCGAGATCCAGCCCATGTACTGCGGTTCGGCGTTCAAGAACAAAGGCGTGCAGCGTATGCTGGATGCGGTGATTGAGTTCATGCCCTCGCCCGTCGATATCCCGCCCGTCAAGGGCATGGATGAGGACGAAAAAGCCGTCACACGCAAGGCTGACGACAGTGAAAAATTTGCTGCCCTGGCCTTCAAACTCATGACCGACCCCTTCGTCGGCCAGCTCACTTTTGTGCGGGTTTACTCGGGTGTTTTGACCAAGGGCGACAGCGTCTACAACCCGATTCGCGGCAAGAAAGAGCGCATCGGACGCATCGTGCAGATGCATGCCAACAACCGCGAAGAGGTGAGTGAAATTCGGGCCGGCGACATTGCCGCCTGCATTGGCCTCAAGGATGTCACCACGGGCGAGACACTGTGCGATCCGTCTGCGGTTGTCATGCTCGAGCGTATGATTTTCCCGGAGCCCGTGATCACCCAGGCGGTCGAGCCCAAGACCAAGGTTGATCAAGAAAAAATGGGTATTGCGCTTCAGCGCCTGGCTCAAGAGGATCCTTCTTTCCGGGTTAAAACCGACGAAGAATCAGGGCAGACATTGATCGCTGGTATGGGCGAGTTGCACCTTGAAATCATTGTCGACCGGATGAAGCGTGAGTTTGGCGTAGAGGCCAATGTTGGCAAGCCCCAGGTGGCGTATCGGGAAACCATTCGTAAAACCATCGAAGATGCCGAGGGCAAATTTGTGCGCCAGTCGGGCGGCAAGGGCCAGTATGGCCATGTGGTTTTGAAGATCGAGCCCAACGAACCCGGCAAGGGCATTGTGTTTGTCGACGCCATCAAGGGTGGCGTGGTGCCTCGTGAGTACATTCCGGCGGTTGAAAAAGGCATCCACGAGGCGGTCACCCAGGGTGTCTTGGCGGGCTACCCGGTGGTGGATGTCAAGGTCACGCTGCACTTTGGCTCCTACCACGACGTGGACTCGAATGAACTGGCGTTCAAGATGGCGGCCATTTTTGGCTTCAAAGAAGGCTGCCGCAAGGCGGGCCCGGTCATCCTTGAACCAATGATGGCAGTCGAGGTGGAAACGCCGGAAGACTATGCTGGCAATGTGATGGGCGATTTGTCTTCCCGCCGCGGCATGGTGCAAGGCATGGAAGACATGGTTGGCGGCGGCAAAGCCATTAAGGCAGAGGTGCCGCTCTCAGAAATGTTCGGCTATTCCACCACGCTGCGCTCGATGTCGCAGGGCCGTGCCACCTACACCATGGAATTCAAGCACTACACCGAGGCCCCTCGCAATGTGTCAGAGGCCATCATGGCTTCAAGGGCGAAGTAATGACCAGGTGCCGGATCAATGTTCGTTCAGCGGAGTTGATCAGGCGCCCCTGATTTCAAGCTGTCTGCGACTCTGTGCCGCCCTGTTCCCGTGCGGGGCGAACCAGCAACAGCGTGCAGACATTAAACCTGTACACGGGACTTTGTTCTTTGGAGAATTGAAAAATGGGAAAAGAAAAATTTGCACGTACCAAGCCCCACGTCAACGTGGGCACGATCGGGCATGTCGACCACGGCAAGACCACCTTGACCGCGGCCATCACCATTGTGCTGGCGGCCAAGTTTG
>BJGT01000068.1 GCA_014190675.1 Comamonadaceae bacterium
GTGTACCCGCAAGCCTGGCCCACCCACCTGAGCTGGGCGGCACTGCTGCTTTACCTGGCCGGGCGTGGTGCTGGCCGCTGGGCGCTGGACCGGCGCCTGGGATTGTCCTGAGGGGCAGCCGTCTTACTCCAGCGCGTCGGCAAACGCGTTGATGGCGTCGATGTTCGGCGGCAGCACGGTGAAGGGCATGTGTTCGCGCGTGAGGCACTGGCGCAGGGCCCGGTCGATGGCGCGGGCATGCACCTCGTCCTGAAACCGGCCGGTGTGCACGTATTTTTTGTCGCCGCGCTCCACCATCACGTTCACGTTGTTGTGTTGCTTGTACCAAGCCAAGATGTGGCCCCGCGTTTTGGCGACATCACAAATGTTGTCCTCATAGTGCTCGTTGTAGTACAGCACCTGAGGCAGCGAGCACTCGGTCACCAGGTATTGCACCTGACCGTCGAGCAGGTTGATCATCTCAAACTGTCGTTTGGCGATCAGGTACTGGTTTTTTAGGGCTTCGAAGTCTTGCTGCCAGACCAGCGATTTGGCGTAGTCTGGGATGTTTTCCACGCTCTTGTGGCGCAGGTTCAGCCGCAGGATGATGGCCGAGCTGAACAAGGATTTGTCACAACCCGGTCCACCAATAATGTTGATCACCTTGGTGGGGTACATCCGCATCTTGTTGTCGGGCAAGACGTTGGCGGCGTTGGTGTAGTGCAATGACATGTCTGTGGGCCTGGATTGATTCTCTTATCGGCTGATTATCTGCATCCCTTGAGCCACAAATAGACTGCTTTTTTGCCTCTTATTTCAGGATTCCCTTTTGTCTGAGCATGTCGCACACCAATTCGAGGCGCAGCACCGGGCTGTCCAAGGTCATCATGCGGTGTTTTTGGTCAAGCGGCATGGGCAGCAACTCGCACCAGCGGTTGGCGACCCAGCCGCAGTCCTGCAGCAGATAGGGCGCCAGCAGGGGCATTTGATCGGGATCGAGTTCGCGTGCATGCAGAGTGTTGATCAGCTTGCTCAGGGCTGTGGAGGCGTCGCGCAGATCATCTGGCACTTCAATGGCAAGGTCCTCAGCCAGCGGTACTGCGCTGGCAAACCATTGGCCGTGCCGGTGCCGGTCAGAGCCGCTGATGCGAAAACGCTGGGTTCCCTTGCAGCGAATGACCATCAAGCCCGGTTGCGGGCTTGAAAAATCAGTGATGGTGGCGAGCGTGCCGACCGGGTGAAAAGTTTCTTCGGCAAATCCGTCTCGCCCGGGCTGGCCGGCGTCGGGCCTGCGCACTTCAGAGCCCTTGGTCAGGGTAACCACGCCAAAGGGTGAGCCGCTGCGGTGGCATTTGCCGATCATGTCGAGGTAGCGCACCTCAAAGATCTGTAGGGGCAACAAGCCTCCCGGATAGAGCACAGTGCCCAGGGGAAACAGCGGCACAGAAAAATCAGTGAGGTTCTCGGACATGCGGCTTATTTAAATTGGAGGCGCATCATCGCACGAACTGCGGGTTCACATGGCCTTAAATTGACCAGCAAATAGCCGGCTGACCGCCAGTCGTTCCGGGCGGCCACGCAGCGACAGGCTTAGCCGGCCCTGCTCGTCGCGCGACGCCAGCTCGATGGAGCCACTGTTTACCACGGTGCCGCGGTGAATCTGCCAAAACTGGACGGGGTTCAGCTGCGGCAGCAACTCTTTGAGCGGGGTGCGGATCAGGTACTCGCGGTCGGCGGTCAGCACCCGCACATACTTGTCGGCTGCCTCCAAGTACAGCACCTCGGGCAGCGGCACCAGGTGGATCGCATTGCCAACGCTGGCTTGGATGTGCTGAAGCCACGTGGACGCCGAGTTGGGCAGGGAGGGTGGCGAGGATGACATTTCGAGCAGGCCCCGCAACTGGCTCATCGTCGCTTCAAAATCAGTAGCAGCAGAGCGTTTACTGGTAAGGCTTTGCTGGAGTTTTTGTATGGTTTTCTTCAGGCGCTCAGGCTGCACCGGTTTAAGCAGGTAGTCCACTGCCTGCGCCTCAAAGGCCTGCACGGCGTACTGGTCATAAGCGGTCACAAACACCAGTGCCGGGAACGGCTTGGCGCCCGGTGTGGTGGTGTCCCAGGCGTCCGCCAGCGCGGCAGCCGCGTCCAGACCGCTCAAGCCTGGCATGCGTATATCAAAAAACAACACGTCGGGCCGCAGCGCCAGGGCCTGCGCCAGCGCGCTGTGCCCGTCTCCCACGCTGGGGAGCACCTGCAGTTCAGGCCAAAGGCGGGCCAATTCGGCCTGCAAGGCGGCTGCGAGCAGCGGCTCGTCCTCCGCGATCAGGGCCATGGGGCGGGGAGGGTGGCTCATTCCAGCGTCACTTTTTTAAGGGCAAACTGATGCTAACCCGTGTCCCGCCTGAGGGTATAGCTACTATTTCAATAGCACCCTCGGCGCCGTAGCAGGTCTGCAGGCGTTCACGCACCTGGGTCAGGCCAAAGCCACTGGGCAGTGCCGTGGTGGCTGGCGGCGCACTTGTATCGCAACCAAGGCCGGTGTCTGTCACCGCCAAAAACAGGCGGCTGCCCTGCATTTGCGCTTGCACGTTGATGCTGCCGCCTTCAAGCTTGGGCTCCAGGCCATGGCGGATGCTGTTTTCCAAGAGCGGCTGCAGCAGCAGTGGCGGCACTGGTACCGCGCGCAGTTCGTCCGGCAGGTCCAGGGCATAGCTCAGACGCGGCCCCATGCGCACGGCCATCAGCGCCAGGTAGTCGGCCAGCCGATCGAACTCGTCTTGCAAGGGATGCAGGGTGGCTCGCGAGGCGCCCAGCGTGGCACGCAGGTAGGCAATCAGGTGGTCCAGCATGGTCTGGGCACGGGTCGGGTCGAGCCCGACCAGTACCCGCAGGTTAGCCAGGGTGTTGAACAGCATGTGCGGCTCCAGCTGGGTTTGCAGCAGCTTGAGCTGCGACTCGGCCGCCTGGCGTTGCGCGGCCTCGGCCTGGGCGCTGGCGCGGGCGGCCTCCTCGCGCGCGCTAGCCAGCCGGGACTGGCTCATAAAGTAATAGGTGCAGCCCGCGCCAATCGCCAAGCTCATCAGCAGCAGCCCCGTGCTGCGGCCTGATTGCAGCAGCGACATGCCACCGCCAGCCGGGCTGCCCAGCAATGCGTCGGCTACCAGGGTACCGCCCAGGTAGCCCAGCCCTACGCCCACCGGCACGATGCCGAACAGCCGGGGCCTGTGCCGCGGCTCGTCGGGCGTCAGCCACGCCCGACCCAGGTCAATCAAGCCCCAGATGGCCAGCCCGATGCACTGCGAGTACACCAAGTTCACGCCCAGGGCGTGCAGCCCGATGCCCTGGCCTTTGTGGCCCAGCGTCAGTGCCAGCGCAATCATCGTATTGAGCAAGGCCGACGCCAGCAGCCAGCGCCAGCCCCGGAGCATCCGCGGCGCGGTGGCTGTGATCGCCGACCCTGCGACCATGGCCTGGCTCAAAGCAGGCCCAGCCACTGGCCCCAGACCAGTTGGCCCAGGTAGCGATTGGGCAGCAGGGTGAATGCGCCAGCGATGCCGCAGGCGCCGATGTAAAGCCACTGCATGGTCTGGCGGTGGCCCTTCAGGTCGCCCCGGGCCAGGTAGACAAAAGCCATGACGATGGAGAACAGCGTGTACGGAATCAGCAGGTGGATGGGGGTGTAGCCGGCCAGGTTGGGCAGGCCAAAGTCGCGAATGAAGATGGCCGACCCGGCAGCCAGCACCATCAGCGTGACCCAGGCATAGCCAAAGGCGCGGTGCAGTTTGGGCCGCTGCTTGGCGCCCTTGCGTGCCCACAGGGCCACCGGGCCGAGCGCTACCGCGCCAAGTGCGGCGGTCATGTGCACGGCGATGAGGGGGGTGAACTGCATGGTCATAAGGGTTGTTGCTGAGATGGATGGTATTTTCGCAATCTGTGCGCTGGCCGCCATGCGCTTGCGACGAGCCGCGGTTTCAGCGGCGCCAATGGCTGCTGGCCGGCGCGAGCAGCCCTCGCCTTGGCGGCAGCCTACTTAGAATGAGCAGCATGAAAAAGACTTATCCCGTATTGGCGTTGATCAGCTTGGCCTTGGCCGCTGGTGGTGGCTACTGGTGGTGGATCCAGCGCAACGCCGCCGAGGCGGTGCAGTACCGCACCGCCAAAATTGAACGTGGCAGCCTCCAGGCCACGGTGTCTGCAAGTGGCTCGGTCAACCCAGTCAAACAGGTGTCGGTGGGCACCCAGGTGTCGGGCCAGATCAAGGACCTGTATGTGGATTTCAATTCCGAAGTGAAGGCCGGCCAGCTGATCGCCCGCATTGACCCGGAAACCTTTGAGTACCGGGTGCGCTCGGCCCAGGCCGACGTGGACGCCGCCAATGCCGCCGTGGTGACAGCGCAGGCGGCCGCCGCGGCCAGTCGGGCCAGCGTGTCGCGGGCGCAGGTGGACCTGCAAGAGGCGCAGCGAGATCTGGAGCGCAAACAAATTTTGGTTGAAAAGCAGTTCATCGCGCAAAGTGAGGCGGACCGTGCACGTGCGCTGGTCAACACTGCGGGCGAGTTGCTCAAGCAGGCGCAAGCTCAGGCCGGCGTGACCGAGGCGCAGATCAAGAGCGCGCAAGCCAATGTGGCGCAGCGGCAGGCGGCGCTGGCGCAAACCCGCATCGATCTGGCCCGCACCCGCATCACCTCGCCAGTCGATGGCATTGTGATCAAACGCGCCATTGAGCGTGGCCAAACTGTGGCTGCCAGCCTGCAGTCGCCCGAGCTGTTTGTGATTGCACAAAACCTGTCAGACATGCAGGTGGACGCCAGCATCGACGAAAGCGATGTGGGGCGTATCCGCACCGGCCAGCGCGCCACCTTCACCGTTGACGCCTTTCCCGGCCAAACTTTTGATGGCGAGGTGAACCAGGTGCGCAAGGCCGCGCAAAGCGTGGCCAATGTGGTGACTTATGTGGCGGTGGTGGGTTTTTCCAATGCCGGCGGGCGCCTGCTGCCCGGCATGACGGCCAATGTGCGGGTGGTGACCGATGTGCGCGACAGCGTGCTCAGGGTGCCCAATGCTGCTTTGCGGGTGCGTATTGCCGGTGTTGAGCCGGCAGCCGCGCCGGCCTCGGCACCAGCCTCGTCGACCAGCGCACCTGCTGCTGGAAGTAGCACGGGTAGCCTGTTGCCCTCACCGGGCACTTGGAGCTGGTTCAGCCAGGCGCTGGCGCAGCCAGCACCGGCGGGCGGGCAGGGCGGCGGACCGGGGGGTGGGATGGCTGCAATGCGCGAGCGGCTGGTCACCGAGTTGCAACTCAGTGCCGAGCAACAAACCCGGCTCGATGCGATTGGTGCCGAAATGCGGCCCCGTTTTATGGCCCTGCGCGAGTTGCCGCAAGAGCAACGCGCTGAGGCGCGCGAGAAGGTCAGCGCTGACATGCGAACAGCCATCAGCGCCATGCTGTCGCCCAGCCAGCGCAACAAATACCAGCAGCTGCTGGCTCAGGCCCAGCCGGGTGGCGCTGTCGCGTCAGCGCCATCTGTCAGCCAGCCTGCTGCTCAGGGGACGGCACCGCCAGCAGGCCAAAAAGAGGTAAAAAGAGCGACACCTAACGATGCCGCTGCCAAGGCTGCTGGCCCCGTTGCAGCCAGCAGCGCGCCGGCAGGCCCGGCGGCGCTGCTGCCGACCAATGGCAATCCGATGCTGGAGTTTCGCAACCGCTTGGTTACCGATTTGGCGCTGAGCGCAGCGCAGGCTGAAAAAGTGGACGCGATTTACGCTGAATCGCGCCCCCGTTTTGCTGCTCTGCGCGACCTGACTCCGGAAGAGCGGCCCAAGGCTCGGGAGCGAATCGGGGCCGACAACCGAGCTCGTATTACAGAGCTGCTCACGCCAGAGCAAAAAGTCAAATACGCGGCCCTGGTGGCAAGCATGGCGGGGCGGCAAAGTGCAAGAGGCCGCATCTACCTGATGGGTGCTGACGGCAAGCCGGTGGCTTATGCGGTGCGCCTGGGTATTTCAGACGGCAGCAGCACCGAGCTGCTGATTGGCCCCAACGCGCCTGAGGCGCTGGTGCTTAAAGAGGGCGCCCTGGTGATTGTTGGAACCCTCAGCACTGGCGCTGCGCCCGGCGGCGCAGCCGCTGGCCCACGCCTGCCGTTTTGATGGGCGCTGTCTGATGGATCTCGCTACGCTCCGGCCAGCCGAGCAAGCTGCGGCCCATTCTGCTGCGCCGCTGATCAAGGCGCAGGCACTGACCAAAACCTACACCATGGGGGACCAAACCGTGCATGCGCTGCGCGGCGTATCGCTCGACATCGTCGAGGGTGATTTTGTGGCCATCATGGGCGCCTCGGGGTCGGGCAAATCGACCCTGATGAATATTCTGGGTTGTCTGGACCTGCCCACCGCCGGCCAATACCAACTGGCCGGGGAGGAGGTGCAAGCCATGGCGAAAGACCAGTTGGCCTCCATCCGCAACCGGCGTATCGGCTTTGTGTTCCAGCAGTTCAACCTGCTGCCCCGCACCAGCGCCCTGGAAAACGTGGAGCTGCCCATGCTGTACTCTGGCGTTAAGGCTGCCCAGCGGCGCGAGCGGGCCTTGGCTGCGCTGGCCCGTGTGGGCTTGGCCGAGCGTGCCGCCCACACCCCTTCGGAGCTCTCTGGGGGCCAACAGCAGCGGGTAGCGATTGCCCGTGCCTTGGTGAACCGGCCGCAGCTCATCTTGGCAGACGAGCCGACCGGCGCGCTCGATACGGTCACCAGCGATGACATCATGCGCCTGCTCACCGAGCTCAATGCGCAGGACATGACCGTGGTGATCGTGACGCACGAGGCTGATATTGCCGCTTGGGCCAGGCGCAAGCTGGTGTTCCGGGATGGCTTGATGGTTGAAGACATTGCGCAGTCCGGGGGTGCCCGGGTATGAATGTCTTGGTGACGGTGCGTATCGCACTACGGGCCCTGGCGGCTAACACGCTGCGCTCGGTTTTGACCATGCTGGGCATCATCATTGGTGTTGCGGCAGTGATCACCATGATCGCGGTGGGCAACGGCGCCACAGAGCGGGTGCAGGCGCAAATGAAGGGCCTGGGCTCCAACATCATGCTGGTGATCCCCGGTGGTGTGACCCAGGGCGGCGTGCGCCTGGGCGCGCAGACCGGGCAGGGCCTGACGGAAGAGGACGCCTATGCCATTGCCCGCGAGGTGCCCGAGGTGCAGGTGGCAGCACCGAGCTCGCGCACCGGCGCCCAGGTGGTGGCCGGCAACACCAACTGGAGCACCTCGGTGCTGGGCACCACCAACGACTATTTAGAGGCACGCGAGTGGCCGCTGTCAGACGGGCGCAGCTTTGATGCCGCAGACCTGCAGGGCTCGGCCAAAGTCGCCATCATCGGGCAGACCGTGGCGCGCGAGCTGTTTGGCGACGCTGATCCGTTGGACCAGGTGATCCGCGTGAAAAAAGTACCGGTCACCATTGTGGGTGTGCTCGCTCGTAAAGGCCAAAACGCCATGGGCCAAGATCAGGACGATGTGGTGATCGTGCCGATCTCCACCTACCGCAACCGCATTCAAGGTGGCGCCAGCGGCAAGCTGCGCCGCATTGGCTCGATCAGCGTCAAAGTGCGCGAGGGCCAGAGCATGAAGCTGGCCGAAGACAACATCAAAGACCTGCTGCGCCAGCGCTTCAAGGTGCAGCCCGGCGGCGACGATCCGTTTTCAGTGCGCAACCTGACCGAAATCTTGCAGGCGCAAGAAGCGTCCAGCCGCATCATGACCCTGCTGTTGGCGGCGGTGGCAGGCATCAGCTTGATTATTGGTGGCATTGGCATCATGAACATCATGCTGGTAAGCGTGACCGAACGCACCCGCGAGATCGGCCTGCGCATGGCGCTTGGGGCGCGTGGCCGCGACATCTTGGCCCAGTTTTTGATCGAGGCGGTTACGCTGTCCATCATCGGCGGCGCCATCGGCGTAGCCCTGGGCGCCGCAGCCACCATGGCCACCGAACGCTTTGCCGGCTGGCAGGTCAGCATGACCCCGGGCTCGATTGTGCTGGCGGTCGGTTTTTCGGTGTTTGTGGGCGTGTTCTTCGGCTTCTACCCGGCCCGTCGGGCCTCGCAACTGCTGCCGATCCAGGCGCTGCGCTACGAGTGAGGCCTGCCGGAGATAATTCTTCTCTGTTGATTGACGCCAGGAGCACCCTTGGAGATTGAATTGCTGATCAAAGCCGCCGTCATGGGCGTGGTGGAGGGGCTGACCGAGTTTTTACCGATCTCATCCACCGGGCACCTGATTTTGGCCGGCGCCCTTCTGGGCTTTGACGACGAAAAAGCCAAGGTGTTTGACATCGCGATCCAGACCGGTGCCATTTTTGCGGTCATCATGGTCTATTGGCACAAAATTCGCGATACCGTGGTGGCCCTGCCCACCCAGCGCCAGGCGCAACGGCTGGCTCTCAATGTGCTGATTGCCTTTGTGCCGGCGGTGGTGCTGGGCCTGCTGTTTGGCAAGGCCATCAAGGCGCATTTGTTCACCCCCACGGTGGTGGCCAGCACCTTCATCATCGGAGGCCTGATCATCCTGTGGGCCGAGCGGCGCCAGGCGCGCAACCCGGCCGTGGCCCGCATCCATGAGGCCGACGACATGACTGCGGTGGACGCGCTCAAAGTTGGTCTGGCCCAGTGCCTTGCTATGGTGCCTGGCACCAGCCGCAGCGGCGCCACCATCATCGGCGGCATGCTGTTGGGCCTGTCGCGCAAAGCCGCCACGGATTTTTCTTTCTACCTGGCCATCCCCACGCTGATTGGCGCTGGTGTCTACAGCCTGTACAAGGAGCGCGCGCTGCTTTCGCTGGCTGATCTGCCGGTGTTCACCGTGGGGCTGGTGTTCTCTTTCCTCAGCGCCTGGCTGTGCGTGCGCTGGTTGCTGCGCTTTATCGCAACCCACAGCTTTGTCGGCTTTGCCTGGTACCGCATCGTGTTTGGGCTGGTGGTGCTGGGCACCGCCTGGAGCGGGCTGGTGACCTGGGCGGCTTGATCGACCCAGGCCTGCTGCCGTTGTGTCAGGACAAGTGCGGCGGCAGCACCAGCTCGTAGCTGCTGCCACGTCCGATGCCATCGGTTTTTGTCAACATGCCCTTTTGCAACAAATCAGTGATGTCGCGCAGCGCCGTGTCGGATGAGCTCTTGGTTAGAGCAGCCCATTTCTTGTTGGTCAACTTCCCCTCGAAACCATCGAGCATGCGGTTCAATACCTTGATCTGCCGCGCATTCAGAGGCGTTTGCGACCAGTGCTGCCAAAATTTTCCCTTGATCAAGACGCTGGTCAAAGTGTGGTCTGCGTCCTGCAGCGCGCGCAGCAAACAGCCCAAAAACCAGATCAGCCAGGCGGTGGCGTCCAGGTTGCCCTTCTGGGTCTTTTCCAGCAGATCGTAGTACTGCCGGCGTTCCTTTTCGATCTGTGCCGACAGACTGAAAAAACGTTGCGTGTGCTGGTCGGCGCGGGCCAAGGCCATGTCGCCAATGGCGCGTGCGATGCGGCCATTGCCGTCGTCGAACGGGTGGATGGTGACAAACCACAGGTGCGCCAGGCCAGCCTTGACCAACGGGTCCAGCGCCTGCTTGCCTTCAATCCACGCCAGAAATGCCAGCATTTCGGCGTCCAGCCAGTGCGCTGGTGGTGCTTGGTAATGCACACGGCGCCGGCCCATGTCGCCCGACACCACCTGCATGGGGCCCTGTGCATCATTGCGCCAGGTGCCGGCGTTGATCTGGCTTAAACCGCTGTAGCCGGTTGGGAACAGGGCGGCATGCCAGCCCGATAAACGGTCCACGGTCAACGGCTGTGCGAAGCCCCGCGTGGCGTCGAGCACCATCGCCACCACGCCTTCAACATGACGGTCAGCCGGTGCGATGGCCCCGATATCAACGCCCAGCCGCCGCGCGATAGAGGAGCGCACGGCTGCAGGGTCAAGCAATTCACCCTCAATTTCACTGGTTTTGAGCACATCTTCCGTCAATGCCAGCAAAGACGCTTGCCCCTGGGAGCCCAACCCCTGGTCTCGCATCCGACCCGTGAGCTGGCCCAAAGCCTGATGCACTGCGGGCAGCAGGGGCGTCAGTTGGTCGCCGTCAAACCGCCAATTCGGCCAATCGGTTTGCTGCCAGACATACAGGTTTTCACCGCTATTCATGCGGCGATTAGACGGCACTTACGCCGCAGCGTCAAGACCGGCAGTTGTTCAGCCGGCGCTGACCAAGCCCAGAAGGGCCGCCTCAATGGCCGCGGCGGTTGCTGCTGGCTTTTCCATCGGGAACAGGTGGCTGCCCTCAAGCATCATGATGCGACCGCGCACCACCTGCTCGGTCATGGTCATGCCCACCTGGCGCATTTCTGCCGATTGCAAGCCGCCGATGAAGGCCACCGGGCACTTGAGCGGATGGCGCTTGAGGAGGCGGCCCAGGTTGTCGGGCAGGGTGTTGTAGATGGCGGTTTCTACGTCACGGTCAAAGCTCAGCACGCGCTTGGCGTCGTCGCCTTCGCCCTCGTCGTGCGTGCCGTGGGCGATGTAGTCTTGCAGCACCTGTGGCTCCCAGCGGGCAAACATTTTTTTGCTCTGAAAGTGGGCCAGTGCCTCGGCCTGGCTGGCCCAGCTGTTGCGCCGGCGCCGGCTGACAGCACCGGGCGACACCGAACCCACCAGCTGCGTGCTTTTGAGCGCACCCAGCGTGGTGGCGCGCCAGCCGCCCAGCAGGGGGGAATCGAGCAGCAGCACGCCGCGCGCCAGTTCGGGCTCGCGTGCGGCCGCCATCAGGCTGACAAAGCCGCCGAATGAGTGGCCCACCAGCCAGGCCGGCTGCCCGGCCCGCTCTACCTCGGCTCGAGTGAAATCGATCAGCTGCTGCACCAGCTCCCGCCAGTTGTTGCTGACGGGGTAGCGCGGGTCATGGCCAAAGCGCTCAATCGCGCGTACTTTGAAGCCGCGCGCCTTGAGATGGCGGAACATCACGCGATAGGTGCTGGCGCCAAAGCTGTTGGCATGGGAAAAAACAAGCAGGGCCACGTTGTCAGATCAGCTTTTCTTGCGGCGTGCTGATTTTCTTCAAAGGCAGGCTGCGGCCCGATTGCGCCAGAAGCGGCACCTCGGTAGCCTCGCCGTTCCACATTGGGTCTTCAATGCTGTCAAACACCTCGCGCAGCTTCTGGCCCCAGCTGTTGTGCAGCATGCGGAAATAGGGGTTGTTCTCGTCAATGCACAACACCTTGTCGGTCTGAAAGCAGTCTGCCTCGTACACCACCATGTCCAGCGGCAGACCCACCGACAAATTAGACTTGAGGGTGGAGTCCATCGACACCAGCGCGCACTTGGCGGCTTCATCCAAGGGGGTGTCGAGGGTGATGACGCGGTCCAACACCGGCTTGCCGTACTTGGATTCGCCCACCTGAAAATAAGGCGTCTCAGGCGTGGCTTCGATAAAGTTACCGGCCGAATAGACTGCGAAAAGCCGCATGCCCTCACCCGCAATCTGCCCGCCAAAGATCAGCGACACATTGAACTCCACCCCGGCCTGTTTGAGCGCTGCGGCATCTCGCTCGTAGACCCGACGGATGGCAGCACCCAACACCCGGGTGGCGTCAAACATGCTGCGCGCGTTCCAGATGGTTATCGGCTCGCCACCTTCGTGATCGGCAAGTTGCTCCACCTGCAAAATCTCGCGGACCGACTGGCACACGCTCAGGTTACCGGCCGACAGCAGCACCATGAAGCGCTCGCCCGGCTTCTCATAGACGATCATCTTGCGAAAAGTGCTGATCTGGTCAAGCCCGGCATTGGTGCGCGAGTCGGATAAAAACACCAGCCCGGCTTTGAGTTTGATGGCGACGCAGTAGGTCATGGTTTTCGATGGCAAAGCCTTTAGTGTAGAGGTGACGGAATGTGCGCTTGAGCGCCTGATAGACTGAAATTGCATGACCAACACCCCAGCCTCCGGTTTGACGCCAGCTCAGCCGGTGCCACAAGAGCCACCCTACGCCTGGGTGGTGGTGTGGGCCTGTTTCGGCAGCCTGGCGGTGATCTTCGGCGTGTCGTATTCCTTTGCCGCTTTTTTTGCCTCATTTGCTGCTGAGTTTGCGGCACAGCGGGCCGATGTGGCCCTGGTGTTCGGCCTGTGCGGGCTGATTTACTTTGTGCTGGGTGTTGGCGGCGGCATGCTGGCCGACCGGTTTGGCCCGCGCGCCGTTTGCATGACCGGCATGGCTTGTATTGCGGCCGGCCTGCTGGGCACCAGCCTGGCGAAGTCGATGGCCACGGTGTACCTGTGCTACGGGGTTGGCATTGGTATTGGCATTGCGCTGGTGTACACGCCGTCCATCGCCTGCGTGCAGCCCTGGTTCACCCGGCGGCGCGGCCTGGCGGCGGGCATTGCAAGCGCTGGCATTGGTGCGGGCACACTGGTGGTGCCGCTGCTGGCCTCTGGCGCCATTGCCTGGCTGCAGTGGCGCGATGCGCTTCGCGTGATGGCCCTGGCAGTTCTGGTGCTGGGCCTGGGCTGCGCCGCCCTGATGCGCCGTGCCCCCGTAGCCTCGGCCACCAGCGGCGGCGCCAAACTGCCGCTACCCGGCTACACCCTGCGCGAGGCGCTGCACAGCCGCATTTTCTGGTGGCTGTACCTGGGCGCGGTGCTGGCAGCGCCCTCGATGTTTGTGCCCTTTGCCCATGTGTCAGCTGCGGCGCGCGACGCCGGCATCAACACAGCACAGGCGGTGGGGCTGGTAGGCTTGATCGGCATCGGCAGCCTGGTGGGCCGTCTTGTCATCGGCGCGCTGGCCGACCGGCTGGGCCGCACCCTCACCCTCGTGCTGATGCAGGGCGCCATGGGCGCCACTTATCTGCTCTGGGCGGGGGCGGCCAGCTACCCCATGTTCGCACTGTTCGCCCTGTGCTTTGGACTGAGCTACGGCGGCATCGTGTCGCTGCTGCCTGCCCTGTGCATGGATTTTTTTGGCGCCCGCGCGGTGGCCAGCATCATCGGCATGCTCTATAGCGGCGCCGCCTTGGGTAACCTGCTCGGCCCGGTGCTGGCCGGTCTGGTGTTTGACCACACTGGTAGCTATGGCTTAGTGATCTGGGCCTGCCTGGCGTTGTCGGCATTGGCCACAGGGGTGTCGGCGCGTTTGGTGGCAGGTCAGCGCAAGGATTTGGCCAGGCTGTAAGCCACGATGGCGTTGGCATGGCCATGGCCCATGCCGTGTTCGGCCTTGAGCCAATTCACGATCTCCATGTGCTTCATGCCGGACTGCTGCCCCACCAGGCTCAACCAATGCTCAATCGGGAAGCCGTACTTCTTCTCGATCGACGGGAAATAGGACGCCGGGCCGGTGATTTTTTGCGGTGTAGTCATGGTGCGCTTGATTTTGCCAGCGAAAACCTGGGTCAGCCAATGGCTTGGACGCGGCGCCCCAAGCCTCAGCCCCCGGAGAGCTTCTTGAGCTGGTACAGCGCCTCCAGCGCCTCGCGCGGGCTTAAAAGGTCGGGGTCAATGCCGGCCAGCGCGTGGTCAACGGCACTGGTTGGTGCCGGTGCCTCGTCGGGCGCGGCGGCAAACAGGTCCACCTGGGCCTGCGTGGCGCTGGCCTGCTGCTCCAGCGCGTCCAGCGTGTGGCGGGCCTGGTTCAGCACGGCGGCGGGCATGCCGGCCAGCCGGGCCACCTGGATGCCGTAGCTGCGGCTGGCCGGGCCGGCCTGCAGCTCGTGCAAAAACACAATGTCGCGGCCCGATTCGGCCGCGCTCACGTGCACATTCACCGCCGCATGGTGCGTGGCCGGGAACTCGGTCAGTTCAAAGTAGTGGGTGGCAAACAGGGTGTAGGCCTGGGTGCGGTCGTGCAGCTGGGTGGCGATGCTGGCGGCTAGCGCCAGGCCGTCAAAGGTGGAGGTGCCGCGCCCGATCTCGTCCATCAGCACCAGCGACTGCGGCGTGGCGCTGTGCAAAATCTGCGCGGCCTCCAGCATCTCCAGCATGAAGGTGGACTGCGCGTTGGCCAGATCGTCGGCCGCGCCGATGCGGGTGTGGATGGCGTCAATCGGCCCCAGCCGGCAGGCGCTGGCCGGCACATGGCTGCCGATGCTGGCCAGCAGCACGATCACCGCCACCTGGCGCATGTAGGTGGATTTGCCGCCCATGTTGGGGCCGGTGATGATCTGCATGCGCTGCTTGGGGCCCAAGTGCGTGTCATTGGCAATGAAGCTGCCCCGGCTGGTCTCGGCTAGCCGTGCCTGCACCACCGGGTGCCGCCCGGCGGTGATGTCCAGGCAGGGCTCGCGCACAAACTGCGGTGCGCACCAGTCCAGCGTCAGCGAGCGTTCGGTCAGGGCACACAGTGCGTCCAGAGCGGCCAGCGCGCCGGCCAGCCGGGTCAGCGCCGGTACTGCTGGCTGCAGCCGGTCTAGCAGCTGCTCGTACAGCCATTTCTCGCGGGCCAGGGCGCGCTCCTGCGCGCTCAGCGCCTTGTCCTCAAAGGCTTTGAGCTCGGGTGTGATGAAGCGCTCAGCGTTTTTGAGCGTCTGGCGGCGCCGGTAGTCGTCGGGTACCTTGTCGATCTGGCCCTGGGTGACTTCGATAAAGAAGCCGTGCACCCTGTTGTACTGCACCCGCAGGTTGGCAATGCCGGTGCGGGCTTTTTCGCGGCCCTCCAGGTCCAGCAGAAAGCTGTCGCAGTTGGTCTGGATGGCGCGCAGCTCGTCCAGCTCGGCGTCAAAGCCGTCGGCAATCACGCCGCCGTCGCGCACCAGCGCGGCTGGCTCGGGCGCGATGGCCTGCAGCAGCAGCTCGGCCGCGCCGGGCGGCGCTGCCAGTTGCGCAGAAATTTGAGCCAAATAGGGCTCCAGCCCTTGCAGCATGGGCATCATGCGCTCTGTTTTTTGTAGCGTCTGCTGCAGCGCTACCAGCTCGCGCGGCCGCACCTGGCGCAGCGCCAGCCGGGCGGTGATGCGCTCCACGTCGCTGCTGCCCTTGAGCGCGTCGCGCAGCGTCTGCCAGGGGCCGCTGCGCAAAGCGGCAATGGCGCCAAGCCGGGTGCGCGCCTCTTGCCGGTCGCGCCGGGGTGTGAGCAGCCAGTTGCGCAGCAGGCGGCTGCCCATGCCGGTGATGCAGCTGTCCAGCAGCGACAGCAGCGTGGGCTGGTCTTCGCCGCGCAGGGTTTGCGTCAGCTCCAGGTTGCGCCGGGTGCTGTGCGGCAGGTCAATCAGCTCGTCATGGCGCTGAACCTTCAGGCTGTGCACATGGCTTAAAGCCCGGCCCTGGGTGTGCTCGGCATAAGCCAGCAGCGCGGCGGCGGCCGCGTGGGCCTGCGGCAGGCCGTCCGCCTGCCAAGCGGCCAGGCTGGCGGCCTGAAGCTGCTCTTGCAGCTTGCGCTGGCCCAAAGCGGCGTCAAACTGAAAATCCGGCCGCACCGTGAGTGACACCGTGAGCGACAAGCCGGGCAGGGCGCGCAGCCGGCCCTCAAAGGCCGGCGTGGCACCGGCGCTGTACAGCAGCTCGCCCGGGCCAATGCGTGCCACCCACTCGGGCAACTCGTCGGGCGTGCACTCGGCCAATAGCACCTCGCCGCGCGTGATGCTGAGCCAGGCCAGGCCGCAGCGCTGGCGCGGGCTCTGGTGCACCGCCAGCAGCAGCGATTCGGTCTTGTCGCCCAGCAGCGCCATGTCGGTCAGCGTGCCAGGTGTGACCACCCGCATCACCTTGCGCTCGACTGGCCCCTTGCCGCCGACTTCGCCCACCTGCTCGCAGATGGCCACCGATTCACCCAGCTTGATCAGCCGCGCCAGGTAAGTTTCTACCGAATGAAACGGCACCCCGGCCATCAGCACCGGCACCCCGGCCGACTGGCCGCGGCTGGTGAGCGTGATGTTCAACAGCCGCGCCGCCTTCTCGGCGTCGGCATCAAACATCTCGTAAAAATCCCCCATGCGGTAAAACAGCAGGGTGT
>BJGT01000069.1 GCA_014190675.1 Comamonadaceae bacterium
GGCAAACGAGCCGTAAAGCGATTGCACCATCAAAGTCAGCGACAGGCCATTGATGCCCGCCGGCAGACGCGGCAGGATGGAGGCCAACACAATGCGCTTGAGTTCGCGGTCAGAGAAAAGAGTTTTGTAGGGGCCGAGATTGAGCAAGGGGCTGACTTCTGAGGGTTGGTTGGAAGGTCGGCTCGCAATAAGCCCTGTCCTACGAAGAGCAACTGCAGTGCGAGGTACCGCCTAAGTCAAAGTACTCATCCCGCTTCTTGGTGTAGTACAGCGCGGCGAGTTCTGGCGACTGCTCACCGTAGGGGTTTGCCAGCAAGGCGTGCAGGCGCCGCACCAGCGTGAAGTCCCCAGCGTCCGTGGCGCTGCGGTAGGCCTCTACCAGCATCCACTCCCTTGGGATGTACTTGGGGTTGACCTGCTTCATGGCCACCGACACCCCCAGGGGATCACGTCCTTCTTGCATTAATGCCGTGTGCCACTTGTGCAGCCACGCGCCCCAGCGGGTCTCCATCACCGCCGGGTCTTGGCCATAAGCCCCACGGCTTGCGTAGAAGCTGGGACGCAAGTCCGCCACCTGCTTGGGCAGGCTGGAAAGCTCCCGCCAGAAGATCGTGTAGTCCACCGGGGTTTGTGCCATGAGGGTGTGCAACTCGGCAAATAATTCCGCACGAAATTCGATCAAGCCCATTTTTTGTGCCCACATGGCATGCAAAGTGTCCGCCATGCTGTCCGGGAGCGCCTGCATCACCGCGTCCATGGCCTCAATGGCGCGGGTGTCCTGTCCCAGTAAGGGGGCCATGGCGGCGCAGAACATCTTGAAATTGACCATTGCGGCCATGGGCTGGTTCATAAACGCGAAATGTTCCCCGCCACCAATCCACATTTGAAACGCGGGGTCATAGGCTTCCATGAAACCAAAGGGACCGTAGTCCAGCGTGCGCCCCCCCAGTGCACAGTTGTCGCTGTTGAAGTTGCCTTGGCAGTACCCCACTCGAATCCAGTGGGCCACCAAATGCGACAAACCCACACCAAACTCACGTGCCATGGCGACGACCTTGTCCGCTAGCGTCACCTCAGGGCCGTGCAGGGCTGCGGCCAAGTCTGGATATTCGCGGTCGAGTGCATGCAGAAAAATCGCCTCCAGTTCGGCCAGCGCGCGTGGGTGCGCGTTGTGCCTAGCCCGCCGACCAAACAATTCGACTTGACCGACCCGTAAGAAAGAAGGGGCTGCACGGGTAGTGATAGCCGCGGGCTCGTCCACCATGCGGTCAGGCTCCTCGGTTTTGGCACCTGTTGAATACCAAGGACGTGTGACCGTTTCACTGCCCGAGACAAAAAGGCAAAGGGCCCGCGCACTTGGCACTCCCAGGGCCGCCATGGCTTCCGAGGCTAAAAACTCACGGATGCTGGAGCGCAGCACAGCACGGCCGTCGCCACCGCGGCAATATGGGGTGGTGCCGCCGCCCTTGAGCTGGAACTCCCAATGCTGCCCATCGGCGAGCAGCACCTCCAGCACCGAAATGGCGCGTCCGTCGCCGTAACCATTGCCGGTTCTGAAGGGGCAGTTGTTCACCATTTCCTGCCCGTAAATGCTGAGTGCGTAGCCGGTCGCCCAGCCTTTGGGGCGCAAGGTCGCAGACAAGCTGTCGGCGTTGGCTGCCTCTACGCCTGCGTCCAGATCACCCGTGAAGAACTGCATAAAAGCCGGGTCACTGGCGACCTCGTCTGCCAACCCCAATGCCTGAAAGAAGGCGTGGCTGTGAATGACGTAGCGGGGCGCTGGCAGTGAGGTTGGGCATACCTCAACGTAATGACCGGACTTTACTTGGCGTGCGGTCTTATTGGGCGCATGGCGGGCCTGCTCCGGGTCCGGGGTGAGATTCATCAGCAAGGCAGGGTGCGCCCGTTCCATTAGGGCAGTGAAGGAGAGCTCAGGGGTGGTATTCATACAACTGGTTGCGGGTTTTTCGAAAGTTGGAATTGTCTGCCTTAGACAAAAATAAATCTGCCACTGCAGCAAAGGCTGATATGTGGCGGCATTTTGTCAGCCAAGGAAGGTATCGGTGATGGCCGTGCGGTCCAGTTGTAAGAGCAGCGAACCTTTGCACATTCAGGTGGGATCTTGCTGATGCCGCCTGGCTAGCGCGGCGGCGGCAGGTCGTGGCCTAGCATGCGCGGCCCCAGCCAGGCCAGCGCCCGCTTCACATCACCCTGCAAGCCAGCGTGACGCTCATGGGTACGCTGCCTTGGTGCTTCACGTCGTTGGCACAACCTCTGTCGGTTCTCAAAATTCATGCAAAAACGACCCATGGCAAACCAACGATATTTGCAGTGATTCTGCAACCGCCGCTCTCAAAATTCGCAAAATGTATGCAAATCCCCTATCAGATCACCCCAAGAAATAAGGCAAGTGATCGACTCACTTCAAGCATCTGCTCTGCGCTGATGTGACCAAAAGCTTCCCCGATGCGTTCGCGGGGCACAGATTGCACTTTGTCCACCATGATGTCGGATGATTTTTGCAAGCCATTGACGGCGTTGGGCATCACACGAATGCGAAACAAGGGTGTCTCCCGCAATTCACACGTTACCGGCAAGATCGTTACCGATGGGTGCTCATTGAACAAGTCGGACTGAACAATTAAAGCGGGTCTTGGTTTGCCATAGTCACCTTGCAAAGCGATGGTGACTAAATCACCCCGCTTCATTGCCATCCATCCGTATCGGCCACAGCTTGCAACCAGTGCTCAGTGTCAACTTCCAGCGGATCGTGCTTGATCAACAACGACTGGCGTTTGCATTCCAATGCAAACCCTTCACGTCGCGTGTCTGGAACCCATATTTGCACTGGTCGCATACCAGCAGCTCGCAGACCCTCTCTGTGCTTTTGAACCCGTTGTGTGGTGGGTGAACTCATTTTCAGCTCCGTTTGTTGCATGTAACATCTTAATCCAATGTTTCATGTAACGCAAATGCAGAAGCTCGACCTGGGTTCGCATCGTGTTGTTGCGCAGGGATTTGCACGATATGAGAATTTTTGCAATATTTCTAAGAACCTACAACCTCAAACATCAATATTCCCCGCCCTAAGCGCATTGGTCTCAATAAAGTCGCGCCGCGGCTCGACGTCGTCGCCCATCAGCATGGTGAAGACGCGGTCGGCTTCGATGGCGTCGTCAATCTGCACGCGCAGCAGGCGGCGCACGGTGGGGTCCATGGTGGTTTCCCACAGCTGGGCCGGGTTCATCTCGCCCAGGCCCTTGTAGCGCTGGCGGCTGGTGGCGTGTTCGGCCTGGGCAATCAGCCAGGCCATGGCGCTGCGGAAGTCGCTCACGCGCTCTTCTTTTTGCCGCTCGCCCTCGCCGCGCATCACCCGCGCGCCCTCGCCCAGCAGGCCCTTGAAGGTGTTGGCGGCTTCGGCCAGCGCGGCGTAGTCGGCGCCGTGCACAAAGTCTTGCGTCAGCACGCTGCTTTTCACGTTGCCATGGTGGCGCCGGCTGATGCGCAAAATGGGCTTGTCGGTGCGCACGTCAAACTCGCCCGCCACTTCGGCGTCTGGCAGGCGGGCCTGCAGCGCGTCGGCAGAGGCTTCGGCGTCGGCCACGGTGTCCAGGTTGAGTGCCACGCCGTCAGCCACAGAGCGCAGGGCTTCCGCGTCCATAAAGTTGCGCAGCCGGGCAATCACGGCCTGGGCCACCTGGTGTTTGCGCGCCAGCTCGGCCAGGGTGTCGCCGCTCAGCGTGCTGCCCTGCGCGCCGCCGGTAAACACCGAGGCGTTGACCAGCGCAATGCGCAGCAAAAAGGTGTCAAGGGCGCTGCCGTCTTTCAGGTACAGCTCTTCCTTGCCGGCCTTCACCTTGTACAGCGGCGGCTGGGCGATGTAGATGTGGCCGCGCTCCACCAGCTCGGGCATTTGCCGGTAAAAGAAGGTCAGCAGCAGGGTGCGGATGTGGGCGCCGTCCACGTCGGCATCGGTCATGATGATGATGCGGTGGTAGCGCAGCTTGGCCACATTGAAGTCGTCACTGCCGGTGCTGCCGCCGGCCTTGCCGATGCCGGTGCCCAAGGCGGTGATCAGCGTCAAAATTTCATTGCTGGTCAGCAGCTTTTCGTAGCGGGCTTTTTCTACGTTCAAAATCTTGCCGCGCAGCGGCAGAATGGCCTGAAACTTACGGTCGCGCCCCTGCTTGGCGCTGCCGCCGGCAGAGTCGCCCTCCACGATGTAGATCTCGCACAGCGCCGGGTCTTTTTCCTGGCAGTCGGCCAGCTTGCCGGGCAGGCCCATGCCGTCCAGCACGCCTTTGCGCCGCGTCATGTCGCGCGCCTTGCGGGCGGCTTCGCGGGCGCGGGCCGCCTCGATGATTTTGCCGACGATGATCTTGGCATCGTTCGGGCGCTCTTGCAGGTAGTCAAACAGCAGCCGGCTCACAATGTCTTCCACCGGGCCGCGCACTTCAGAGCTGACCAGCTTGTCTTTGGTCTGGCTGCTGAACTTGGGCTCGGGTACCTTCACGCTCAGCACGCAGGTCAGGCCCTCGCGCATGTCGTCACCGGTCACTTCCACCTTGGCTTTTTTGGCCAGCTCGCTGTCGTCAATGTATTTGTTGATGACGCGCGTCATGGCGGCGCGCAGGCCAGTCAGGTGGGTGCCGCCGTCTCGCTGCGGGATGTTGTTGGTAAAGCACAGCACCTGCTCGTTGTAGCCGCTGTTCCACTGCATCGCCACTTCAACGCCGATGTTGGTGCCCTGGTCGCTCTGCCGGTCACCCATGGCGTGGAAGATGTTGGGGTGCAACACCGTCTTGCCCTTGTTGATGAAGTTGACAAAGCCCTTGACGCCACCGGCACCGGCAAAGTCGTCTTCCTTGCCGGTGCGCTCGTCTTTCAGGCGGATGCGCACGCCGTTGTTCAAAAAGCTCAGTTCGCGCAGGCGCTTGGCCAAAATCTCGTAGTGGAACTCGTTGTTTTGCTGGAAGATCTCGGTGTCGGGCAAAAAATGCACCTCGGTGCCACGCTTTTCGGTTTCGCCAATCACCTTCATGGGCGACACCGGCACGCCGTTCACTTCTTCGGTGATGCGGTTTTGTACAAAGCCACGACTGAACTCCATGGCGTGCACCTTGCCGTCGCGCCGTATGGTCAGGCGCAGCATCTTGGACAGCGCGTTGACGCAGCTCACGCCCACACCGTGCAGGCCGCCCGAGACCTTGTAGCTGTTTTGGTTGAACTTGCCGCCGGCGTGCAGCTCGGTCAGGGCAATCTCGGCGGCCGAGCGCTTGGGCTCGTGCTTGTCGTCCATCTTGACGCCGGTGGGGATGCCGCGGCCGTTGTCCACCACGCTGATCGAGTTGTCGGAGTGGATGGTGACCAGAATGTCGTCGCAATGGCCGGCCAGAGATTCATCGATCGAGTTGTCTACCACCTCAAACACCAGGTGGTGCAGGCCGGTGCCGTCAGACGTGTCACCGATGTACATGCCGGGGCGCTTGCGCACGGCTTCAAGCCCTTCCAGGATCTGGATCGAGCCCTCGCCATACGCTTCTGAGGCGCCGGCCTGGTGGGCGTCTATGGTGGGCTGGAAATTTGAACTCTCTGCGCTGCCTTCCCCGGTGTTGATCGCCTCTGGGCTGGTGTTGGTCTTGTGGGAAGTCTGGTTGTCTTCAGTCATGGTTTTTTTGGAGTGTTTTTTAATCTGACGCCGTCGCTTGAGACAGTGTCAGATTCGCATCGGCATGACAACGTATTTGAAGGCTGCGTTGTCGGGGATCGTGAACAGCGCCGAACTGCTGCCATCGGAAAGCTCAAGCCTCACCATGTCCTGGCTCATGTTGCCTAGCGCATCGAGCAGGTAAGTCACGTTAAAGCCGATCTCGATGCTGGGGCCACCATAGTCGATATCGAGCTCATCAACTGCCTCTTCCTGCTCAGCATTATTGGATGCAACCCGCAGGCTGCCTGGCTCAACACTCAGCCGCACCCCTTTGAACTTGTCGCTGGTAAGGATGGCTGCGCGTTGCAAGGTGGCGAGCAGCGCAGCACGGCCCAAGGTGATGATGTTGCGGTGATTTTTCGGGATTACCCGGTTGTAATCTGGGAACTTGCCTTCGACCAGTTTGGTGACAAACTCCATGCCGTCAAAACTGAATTTGGCCTGGTTGTTGGCAAACTGCATATCGATGGCGCCATCGGCGTCGCTGAGCAGACGCTGCAACTCGATCACCGTCTTGCGCGGCAAGATCACCTCCTGGCGCGGCACTTCAACATCCAGCGTCGCAGAGGCAAAGGCCAGGCGGTGGCCGTCGGTGGCGACCAAGCTAAGCTGCGTGCCCTCGGCCACAAACAAGATGCCGTTGAGGTAGTAGCGTATGTCATGTACCGCCATGGCAAACGACACCTGGCCGAGCAGGCTTTTCAGGGTTTTTTGCGGCACGCTGAACATGGGGCCGAAGTTGGCTGCCTCTTGCACCAAGGGAAAATCTTCTGCCGCCAGAGTTTGCAGCGTGAACTTGCTCTTTCCTCCTTTGAGAATGAGCTTGCTGGCGCTCGACTCGATAGAAACGATTTGCTCTGGGGGCATGGTGCGCAAAATATCGATGAGCTTGCGTGCGCCCACCGTGGTGCTGAAATCGCCGCCATCGCCTTCCAGCTCGGCGGTTGTACGGATTTGAATTTCCAGGTCGCTGGTGGTGAGTTGCAGCGCCGAACCGGTCTTGCGGATGAGCACGTTGGCAAGTATGGCCAAGGTGTGTCGCCGCTCAACGATACCGGCCACCGACTGTAAAACAGAGAGAACCTTCTCTTGTGTGGTTTTCAGAACAATCATGCCAACCTCTTGTTAATTCGTTGCATAGGAATCCAATTTACCGGCTTGCGTGTGTTACTTTCCGAGCCGAATTTTCCGCTTTTGTTAGTTTTTTTCAGCCCTTGAGGGTCTGCTCCAGCACATGCAGTTGTTGGTTGAGATCGCTCAACTGCTGCCGCTCCCCGCTGATCTTTCGCACTGCGTGAAGCACCGTGGTGTGGTCACGACCGCCAAACAACTCGCCAATTTCAGGCAGACTTTTTTGTGTCAACTCCTTGGCCAGGTACATTGCAATCTGGCGCGGCCGGGCAATGCTGGCGGGCCGCTTTTTGGAGTACATGTCGGCGACCTTGATCTTGTAGTAATCGGCGACGGTTTTTTGAATATTTTCCACCGATATCTGGCGGTTCTGGATCAGCAGCAGGTCGCGCAGCGCATCTCGTGCAAGCAGAATTGAAATTTCTTTTTGGTTGAAGCGGGAGTAGGCCAATATTTTTCGTAAAGCACCTTCGAGTTCGCGCACATTCGAGCGAACGCTTTTAGCAACAAAAAAAGCCACCTCCTCAGGCATTTTGATCCCCTCGGCAAGCGCCTTGTTGATCAGGATGGCAACCCTCATCTCCAACTCGGGCGGCTCGATGGCAACCGTCAAGCCTGAATCAAAGCGCGAGACCAGCCTCTCATGGATGTCGGCTAGGCCTTTGGGGTAGGTGTCGCTGGTCATGACAATGTGCGACTTTTTCGACAAAAGAGCCTCGAAGGCATTAAAAAACTCCTCCTGGGTACGCTCTTTGTTAGCCAAGAACTGCACATCGTCAATCAGGAGCAAATCCAGCGAGTGGTAGCGTTCTTTGAACTCATCAAATGCCTTGCGTTGGTAGGCTTTAACCACATCACTGACAAATTGCTCAGCATGGATGTAGAGAACTTTTGCATTTGGGCGCTCAGCCAGCAGGCAGTTGCCAACCGCGTGCATCAGGTGGGTTTTGCCTAAGCCGACGCCGCCATAAATAAACAACGGGTTGTACAGGTGGCCCGGCATGCCTGCGACGTGCATGGCTGCGGCCCGCGCCATGCGGTTTGCCCCGCCCTCGATCAGCGTGTCAAAGTTCAGGGCCGCATTGAGCCGATTTTTCTGGGTTTCGGGGGGGCGCCCAAGCTCGGCGCCAGAACCATCCTCAGAGGGCAAAATATCGGCAATGTAAGCAGCAAGCTCGACTCTCACAGGCTGTTCTTTGAGAGCAAGTGCCAACTGAAGCACTACAGACTGGCCAGAAAACTTCTCCAGCAGGTGAGAAATCCGGCTGCTGTATTGGGTTCTTATCCAGTCCATCTTGAATCGGTTTGCCACAAAAATTGTGACCTCAGAGAGTTTGTCCGAGACTTGCGCCGACAGGGGTTTGATCCAGGTGTTGAACTGCTGTTCTGGCAGCTCCCGGGCCAGTTGCTCAATGCAGGACTGCCACAACATAGCACCCGCCTCTCGGCTGCTGGGATCAGCTTCGCTGATGCTTACGCCGCTTGTCATGGGTCTGTCTGGTCTCTGTGGATAAATGCTTGGTCTAGGTCCATCATAGTGCAATTTATTCAGAATTTATCCACAAGCTAGGACAGATGCTCGAACGCAGCAGAAACCACTTTCAGGTAGCCCATGCTTTGGCCGCGCGGCACGAAAATTTTTGGGCGCGGGAATTTTTTGTGATAATACGAGGTTGCGCTGACGATGTCAGAAGAAAAACCCCGTGGCTAGTGGGTTCCTGGAGAATGTCCGGGTAATGCCCAAGCCCTACAAGATTTGCACCATGAAACGCACTTACCAACCTTCCAAGATTCGCCGAGCCCGAACACATGGCTTTTTAGTTCGCATGAAAACCCGCGGTGGGCGTGCGGTTATCAATGCGCGCCGGGCCAAAGGCCGCAAGCGTTTGGCGGTCTAAGTCGGTTACTCGCTTTCTGCTGCGACCAAAACGCCAGCCTAGCACCGCCTCCCATTGCAGCGCATTCGCTTGTGGCGCGAGTTTCAGGTGGTCATGGCTGCCAGCACCGCGGCACGCACCGAGCACTTTGCTTTGCATGTCGAGCGCCTAAACCCATCCGTGAAAAAGCAGTCTGTTGCTCCCAGCACAGAATCACCCCTTGCCGAAATGGCCAAAACCGGGGGGGTTTGGGTGGGTGCAGTCCTGCCTAAGCGGTGTGCCAAGCGAGCGGTTACTCGCAACACCATCAAACGGCAGGTCTTCAGTGTGGGCCAAGACTTTGAGCCCTTGATGGCGGATGTTGCGCTGGTCATCAGGTTGCGTGCTGGTTTTGACAAATCCCGATTTGCGAGCGCTTCGTCTGCGCCTCTCAAAGCAGCCATTCGGCTTGAGTTGCAGCAATTGTTCAGCCTTGGCTTGGCTGGTGTCAAGGCGGCCCCCGAGCCTGGAGTGCCATGATCCGCACCAGCTTGATCCTGATGGTCAAGGGCTACCGCTTGTTGCTCAGCCCTTGGCTGGGTTCATCCTGCCGCTTTGAGCCGACCTGTTCGCGCTACGCGCTCGAAGCGCTTGAGCGGCACGGGGCGTTGTCCGGCTCCTGCCTGACACTGGCCCGAATCGGCAGGTGTCACCCTTGGTGCGACGGCGGCTTTGACCCCGTGCCCAAGCACAAGCCCGGGCTTTTTACCCGGCTGTTTCCTTCATCTACCCCTGAGAAGTCTTCATGAACGATATTCGCCGCACCATTTTGTGGGTGGTTTTTGGCTTTTCCATGGTGTTGTTGTGGGATCAGTGGCAGGTCTATAACGGGCACAAGGCCACTTTTTTCCCGACCTCGGTTCAAAGCGGCGCAAGCGCACCGCCCGCAAGCCCTGCTGCTGCATCCACGGTGCCCATGGCGACCCCGGCGGTGGTGGCGCAGGTTGGGGCGCAGTCCGTACCCGGCGTGGCGCCGGATCCGCTTGGGGCTGTGCCCAGCGCCCCGAGCCTGGCGCGCGAACGGATCGTGGTAACCACCGATGTCTTCAAGCTGACCTTTGATACCGATGGTGGATCGCTGTTGCGCACAGAGTTTCTGCAGCATATTGACATGGCGGACAAGAGCCGCAACTTTGTGTTGCTCGATGACAGCAAAGAGCGCGTTTATTTGGCCCAGACTGGCTTGATTGGGGGGGCCGCGCTGAGTCCGCTACCAACACATAAAACCGCGATGACACTCGCGCCGGGGGAGCGGCAACTCAAGCCGGGTGTGGACGAGCTGGTTCTGAGCTTTGAGTCGGGGGACGTGGGCGGCGTTAAATTGGTCAAGACCTATACCCTCAAACGCGGCTCCTACGCGATCAAAGTCAAACACCAGATCCTCAACATGGGCTCGGTAGCTGTGGCGCCGCAGCTTTATCTGCAACTGGTGCGTGATGGCAACAAGCCGTCCGGCGAGTCGGCGTTTTATTCCACGTTCACCGGCCCGGCGGTTTACACCGAGCTCAAAAAATACCAAAAAGTGGAGTTCTCTGATATTGAAAAGAATAAGATTGACATCGAAAAAACCTCTACCAATGGCTACCTTGCCATGGTGCAGCACTATTTTGCTAGCGCCTGGTTGCTGCCCGATGGCGTGCAGCGAGATATGTTCATGCGCAAAGTCGACACCAACCTGTATGCAGCGGGCATGATTGCGCAGTTGGGCAGCATTGAGCCCGGGGCCAGCAAGTCGCTGGAAGCCAAATTTTTTGCTGGCCCGCAGGAAGAAAAAGTGCTGGAAGCCTTGGCGCCGGGCCTGGAGTTGGTCAAAGACTACGGCTGGCTGACAATTTTGGCCAAACCTTTGTATTGGTTGCTCGACCGTCTGCAAGGCTATATCAACAACTGGGGCTGGTCTATCGTAGCGCTGGTGCTGCTGCTGAAAATTGCTTTCTACTGGCTCAACGCCAAGGCCTACGCCAGCATGGCCAAGATGAAGGCCATCAACCCCAAGGTGATGGAGATGCGCGAGCGGCTCAAAGACAAGCCGCAGCAGATGCAGCAGGAGATGATGCGCATCTACCGCGAAGAAAAGGTCAACCCCATGGGCGGCTGCTTCCCGATCATGGTGCAGATTCCGGTGTTCATCGCCCTGTACTGGGTGCTGTTGTCCAGCGTAGAAATGCGCAACGCGCCCTGGGTGATGTGGATCCACGACCTGTCGTCGCCTGACCCGTACTACATCCTGCCGCTGGTCATGACGCTGACCACCGTGCTGCAGACTGCCTTGAACCCGGCACCGCCGGACCCGATGCAGGCAAAGCTGATGTGGTTCATGCCGCTGGCTTTCAGCGTGATGTTC
Source organism: Comamonadaceae bacterium (assembly GCA_014190675.1). Taxonomy (GTDB): domain Bacteria; phylum Pseudomonadota; class Gammaproteobacteria; order Burkholderiales; family Burkholderiaceae_C; genus Rhodoferax. The sequence continues at coordinate 11,102 of BJGT01000069.1, forward strand.
TTCTTCTTCCCCTCGGGCCTGGTGCTGTACTGGATCACCAACAATATTTTGTCGATTGCACAGCAGTGGATCATCAATACCCGCATGGGCGTGCCCCCGCAGTTCAACCTGCCCAAGTTCTGAACCAGGACCCGATCGCCGCTGTGGCCACCGCCCCCGGGCGGGGCGCGGTGGGCATCATCCGAGTCAGCGGGCAGGGCCTGGAGCCGCTGGTGCTGGCCTTGTGTGGGCAAACCCTCAAGCCGCGCCAGGCCACCTACCTTCGGTTTCTCGACCCGACCGGCCAGCCCATTGACCAGGGCCTGGCCATTTTTTTCCCAGCACCCCACTCCTTCACCGGCGAAGACGTGCTGGAGCTGCAGGCCCACGGCGGGCCGGTGGTGCTGCAATTGCTGTTGGCGCGCTGCCTGGCCGCTGCCGCCGCGCCGTGCCCCGACCAGCCCGGGCCGCTGCTGCCGCGATTGCGTCTGGCGCAACCGGGCGAGTTCTCCCAACGCGCTTTTCTGAACGACAAGATCGACCTTGCCCAGGCCGAGGCCATTGCCGACCTGATTGACGCCAGCACCGAGGCCGCAGCCCGCAGCGCCAGCCGTTCGCTGGCCGGTGAGTTCTCACGCGAGATTGGTACGCTGCTAGAGGCGCTGATCCACCTGCGCATGCTGGTCGAGGCCACTCTGGACTTTCCTGAAGAAGAGATCGACTTTTTGCAAAAGGCCGATGCCCAGGGCCAGCTGACCAAGCTGCAGACCAGCGTGCAAACGGTGCTGGTGCGGGCGCGCCAGGGCGCATTGCTGCGTGAGGGCATCACGGTGGTGATTGCCGGGCAACCCAATGCCGGCAAGTCGTCGCTGCTCAACGCCCTGGCTGGCGCCGAGCTGGCCATCGTCACCCCGATTGCCGGCACCACCCGCGACAAGGTGCAGCAGACCATCCAGATCGAGGGCGTGCCAGTGCATGTGGTGGACACCGCCGGCCTGCGCGACAGCGATGACGAGGTAGAGAAAATCGGCATCGCCCGCGCCTGGAACGCCATTGCCGAAGCTGATGCAGTGCTGTTCTTGCACGACATGACCCGTATGAATGCTCCTGAATATATAGCAGAAGAGTCAATGGTGACAAGGCTTATAGTCCAAAAAGTGCCTGAAAGTGTGCCAGTTCTGGACGTCTGGAACAAGGCCGATGCAGCGCCCGCTGCGGTGCCGGGCGCTGGCTTGGCCCTGTCGGCCAAGACCGGGGCAGGCCTGGATGCTTTGCGCCACCGCCTGCTGGAATTGGCCGGCTGGCAGGCTGCGCCCGACGGCGTTTACATGGCGCGCGAGCGCCACCTGCAGGCGCTGCACCGCGTGCAAGACCACCTGAAACAGGCCGCCACCCTGCTGCAGCAACAAGCCCAGGCCCTCGACCTGTTGGCCGAGGAACTGCGCCTGGCCCAAAACGCGCTGGGCGAGATCACCGGCCAGTTCAGCGCCGAAGACTTGCTGGGCGTGATTTTTTCTAAGTTTTGTATCGGCAAGTAGGTGCATGAGGCGCAGGCCCCAATCTTGGCCATTTGGCTCCCTGGTTCGCGATTGGATCCTTAAAAACCTGCAATTTGAAAATCTAATCTTCAGATTGCAGGTTTTAAGGTTATCATGCCGCCATGATTGAGCGCAATATCGCGCCAGTGCTCAAGCACCTGGCCAGTCAGTATCCGGTCATCATGCTGACTGGCCCTCGCCAAAGCGGCAAGACTACGCTCGCCAAAAGCATCTTTGCCGGCAAGCCGTATATCACCCTGGAAGATCCAGACATGCGCCGCTATGCACAAGACGATCCGCGTGGATTTCTTGGGCAATATGTGCAAGGTGCTGTGCTCGATGAAATTCAACGTGTGCCGGAGCTTGCGTCCTATTTGCAAGGCATGGTCGATGCCGACCCACAGCCTGGCAGGTTTATCTTGACGGGCAGTCACCAGTTTGAGTTGATGACTCAGGTGTCGCAGTCTCTGGCGGGGCGAACCGCCGTGCTGCGACTGCTGCCCTTTACCCTTGCCGAAGTGCAGCGGCTCAAGGGTATGGGATCAGCGCCCGATCTCACCCAAACCCTGTTAACAGGTTTTTACCCGCGCATACATGACCAGAGCCTCAACCCTTCACAAGCATTGGCCGACTACTTCGCCACTTATGTGCAACGCGATCTGCGTCAACTCGCTGCTGTGCAAGACCTGCAGCGCTTTGAGCGATTTGTGCGCCTTTGTGCCGGGCGCACCGGGCAGTTGCTTAATTTGACCAGTCTGGGCAACGACGCCGGTGTCTCACATGTAACCGCCCGTGCCTGGATTGACCTGCTGCAAAGCAGCTACATCGTCCATTTGCTGCCGCCATGGTTTGGAAACGCCGGCAAGCGGCTGGTCAAAGCGCCAAAACTGTATTTTTACGACGTGGGCCTGGCCTGCTGGCTACTGGGCTTGCGCATCGCGGACCAGGTGTCACGAGACCCGCTGTGGGGCAGCCTGTTTGAAAATTTTGTCATCATGGAGGCCATGAAAGACCGGCTTAACGCCGGTGAGACGGCTGAGATGTACTTTTACCGGGATTCTGAAGGCAACGAGGTCGATTTATTGATGCCAGCGGGCGGCAAATTGCACGCGATCGAAATCAAGGCTGGTGCAACAGTCAACCGGGATTACTTCAAAGGCCTGAAAACTTTTGCTGCCCATCAACCGTCGGTGTTCGCGAGTGGGCGTGTGGTCTTTGGGGGGCAAGAGGGGCAACACCGCAGTGACTGGCCAGTACATTCCTGGTGGCAGTTGCAAAGAAAGGCGCTGGGCTGACTGAACCATGTTCACTGCCGCCTCGGTCCACCTCAACCCTGATCGGAGCCCTCCCCATGTCTAAGATTGCCTTTTTGGTCGCCGCCGTCGTTCTGGCCATCACGCCTGGCCCCGGCATTGCCTACGTGGTGGCGCGCACGGTGGCAGGGGGCCGGTTTGAAGGCTTGGCCTCTTGCATCGGCACCGGCATTGGCGGGCTGCTGCATGTGCTGGCGGCAGCCTTGGGTTTGTCGCTGCTGGTGGCCGAGTCGGCGATGGCGTTTGGCATGCTGAAATACCTGGGGGCGGCGTATTTGGTGTACCTGGGTGTGCGGATGCTGCGGCGCAAGGACGCTACTTTTGTGCTGCCGGGTGTGGCGGCACAGGGCGCGGCAAGGGCCTTGCGTGAGGGCATTCTGGTCGAGGCCTTGAACGTCAAGACCGCGCTGTTTTTTCTGGCGTTTTTGCCACAGTTCGTCGCGCCGGCACTGCCGCTGGCGCCGCAACTGGTGGTGCTGGGCAGCATTTGCGTTGTGCTCAATACCCTGGTGGATGTTGCGGCGGTGTTTGCCGCGCAGCGGCTGCTGTCCTCCGGGCCGGCGCGGGCGGCACGGGCCCGGCTGCTGACGCGCGCCTCTGGCGTGACCATGCTGGGTTTAGGCGCCTTTTTGGCGCTGGCGCGGCGCGAGGTTTAGGCCTTACACCGGCAGGCGTCGCCGCTCACCCCGGTGTAGCGATAGCCGCCTCAAACAGCGCAAACAGCTCGCGCTGCCAGGGTCCCTCGTGGCTCAGCGCGGTTTGCACCAGCACGGTCTGGCTGGCGCGGTCTACCAGCACACGCTGGCCGTGGTGGCCATTCATCATCAGCCAGGTGCCGCCGGGGCGCGGGTGCCAGAAGAAGTTCTTGTAGCCCATGTCGGCGCGCATCGTGCCGTAGCGCACCTGGGCGTCTTGCGGGCCGTGGCTGGCGCAGTCGGTCAGCCAGGCTTTGCTGACGATCTGCCGGCCCTGCATCTCGCCCTGCTGTGCCACCAGCTGGCCCAGCCGGGCCCAGTCGCGCAGGCGGGCGGCGAAGCCCACGCAGTTGTATTCGCGGCCCAGGGCGTCGGTGAGCCAGCTGGCATCCGCCTCGGCGCCCATCGGTTGCCAGAGTTGCGTCTGGGCGAACTGGGCCAGACTGCCGCCACTCACGGCGCGCAGCACCATGCCCATGGTCAAAGGGCAGAGTTCGTTGTAGTTGTAGCGCACGCCTGGCGCCTCCAGCTTGCTGCGCCATTCGCGCACAACCCGGTTCACGTCGGTGCCCACGGTGCGGGCCTGCGGCCAGCCCAGCAGGGCCGGCACGTCGATGCGCACCGGGTCGCGCTCGTGCAGCACGTCGGCACCGCTGGACATATTGAGCAAGTGGCGCAGCGGCACCTGGCCGTGAAGTGTGCCCTGCAGCTCGGGCACGTAGTCTTGGGGTAGGTCGTCCAGGCTGCGGATCAGGCCCTGGTCCAGCGCAATGCCCACCAGCAGCGAGGTCACGCTCTTGGCCATGGACCAGCTGGTCAGGCGCATGCTGGCATCGCGCCCAAAGCGATAGTGCTCGGACAAGACCCGACCCTGGCGCGCGATCAACAGGCCGCTCACCGGCCATTGGTCTAGGTAATCTTGCACGCTGCGGCGTCCAAACCCCCAGCGGTAGTTGACGGCCACGGGTGTTGCCTGCAAGGGGCTGACCTGGGCCGGTGCCGGCGCTGCGATCAGGTGGTGCCGGAACATGGCCTCAAAACCGCCCGAATAATTGCCCGCCCGATAGGCGGGGTAGCCTTCAAAGCGCGGCATCTGGCCTGGCGGACCCCAGCCGGTGGGGTAACCCTGGGCCGCACCCCAGTCGCCGGTGGGTTGCGCCGCTGCCGGCTTGGGCCACAAGCCAAATGCCGCCACACCCAGGGCGGCACCGGGCGCGGCGATCAGCAGCTCACGACGAAGGCTCATAGACAATCAAACTCACT
>BJGT01000070.1 GCA_014190675.1 Comamonadaceae bacterium
TCGCAGCCGATGGCACGCCAGACAAATCACGCCTGGGCGGCAACAGTTTGACGGCGGTTTCGCTAGCGGCCCTGTGGGCTGCCAGCAATGCGCGCGGGCTGCCGCTTTGGCAACACCTGGCTGGCGAACGGGTGGTGGGCCTGCCGCTGCCCGAGATTCAGATTTTTGGCGGCGGCGCCCATGCAAAGGGCAGCGTGGATGTGCAGGATTTTTTGGCTATTCCAAATGGCGCAAGCAGTTTTGAGCAGTCCCTGGAATGGATTGCCGAGGTGTATTACGCCGCCGGACGGGCGCTAAGCAGCCAGGGCAAAAACCTGGGCGTGGCCGACGAGGGAGGCTATTGGCCGCAGTTTGGCTCGAACGAGGCCACCATCGAGGCGCTGGTCAAGGCCATTGAGCGTGCCGGCTTCAAGCCGGGCACAGATATCTCGGTTGGACTCGATCTGGCGTCGACCCAGTATTTTTCCGAGGACAAATACCACTGGCGCAGCGAATCGAGGTCTTTCACCCGCGAGCAACTGCTCGATGTCTATTCCCTGTGGCTGGACCGCTACCCGATCGTGTCAATGGAAGACGGCTTTGCCGAGAACGACATCGAGGGCATGCGCGCCATGACCGAGCGCCTGGGCCACCGCCTGCAAATTGTTGGCGATGATTTTTTTGTCACCAACGCCCAGCAGATCGATGAACGCGCCGCCTTGGGCGCCTGCAATGCGGTCTTGATCAAGCCCAACCAGATCGGCACCGTGACCCAAACCCGCCAGGCCATTGAGGCGGCCGCGCGCCACAAGCTCGGCTGCATCGTGTCAGCCCGCTCCGGCGAGACCGAAGACATCAGCATTGTTCACCTGGCCGTCGGCTGGGGTGTGGCCCAAATCAAGGTGGGCAGCTTTTCCCGCTCCGAGCGTATGGCCAAATGGAACGAGGGGCTGCGCATCGAACAGTCGCTGGCATCTGCGCTCGCCTACCCTCAGCGCGGTATTTTTGCTTGGCTGGAGCGCTAAAGCCCAGCCCGGCGCGCCGCACCGGCACGCCCCAGAAGTAGACTAATCGTGTGCTTGATCAGATGATCGACAGCACATTTAACCAGACGCCAGGAGTTTGCAATGTCCCGCATTACGCTGGAGCTGTTGATTCAAGATGGGCAGATCATCCCGGTGAATGTTGGCAATCATGACGCGGTGTATGGATGACCCTTGAATTCACCCTCGGTATGACGATGGTGTTACTCAACTGGAAAACGCCATGACTGCCACCACCTCACTCAAGCTACCCGACGATCTAAAAAAACGATTGCCAAAGTCGCCGCCGTTGAGGGCAAGACCTCCCATGCGCTGATGGTGGATACGCTGCAGGCCGCGATGGAGGACGCTTTGGTACGCCAACAGTTTTATGCTGACGGCGAAGCCGCTTACCAAGACACCTTGCGCAGCAACGCTGTGTATGAGGGGGCCGATGTCAAAGCGTATGTCGTGGCCCGGGTAAACGGTGGCACACCTGTTAGGCCGCAGGCGCAGCCCCTGGATACGACCCGAGCCATGAAACCGCCACGTGATTAAGCTGATCTACACCGAGCAGGCGCTTCTGGACCTGGAGCGGCCGAGCGCTTTCTTGCCGGAAACCGACCCGCAAGCCAGATTTAACACAGCAGCTCTGATTTTTGACGCGCTGGATGTTTTGGTGCAGCACCCGGAGATTGGCCGCAAAGCCCACTTCGGGCAGCGCGAGCTGGTGATCTCTAGGGGGCGAAGCGGCTATCTGGCTCTCTATCGGTTTTTGCCCCATATCGACCAATTTCTTGGCCAAGTCCTAGTGCTGGCAATACGCCATCAACGGGAGTCTGGTTACAAGAATGCTGTAACTTAAATAGCTATCTGTTGTGGCTGCGGGAGCGAGCATGCAGAGGTTTAGCCGGTCTGGAGATATTGATGGGTTTTGGGCTGCAAACACCGTTTTCACAGCCAGTCGAGGCCTGAGTCGAGGACCCCTTCAGATCTCGACCTGGCCTTGAGCGCGATAGCTCTTGCCCTCGATACGCAAGGTCTCGACGTGGTGCAATAGGCGATCAAGCAGCGCGGATGTGAGGACTGCGTGTCACCGACCGCATCTTGACCATGATCGGCGGGCTCAGCCACTAAATTCGATGCCAAAGCTGTGGAAGCCAGCTTTACAGCAACCCAGCTAGATGGTAAGCTTGGCACTATGAAAACCACCCTCGATCTTCCTGACGAACTGGTGCGCGAGATGAAGCTGCGCGCCCTCATGCAAGGCCGCACCCTGCGCGATCTGGCCACCGATTTCCTGCGGCAAGGCTTGGGGCTGGCCGCGCCCAAGCCCCCCACTGAGCTGCCGCCCGATTCGCCCATTCAAATCAATGAAAACGGTTTTCCAGTTTTCCGTGGTGGCGATAACGCACCTGCACGACACATGACCGTGGAACAATTGCTACAACTCGAACAAGATGCGCTCTACAGCGAGGACATGCAACGTGCCGGGATTTCTGTTTGACACCAATGTCTGGCTTGCCGCCACATTTCCAAAGCATATTTTTTACCTGTCGGCCCAAAAGGCGTTGCTGCAATGCACCCCGGCGAAGCCTGCCGTGTGGTGTCGCGCCACCGAGCAAAGCTTCATGCGCTTGGCGTCCACGGCGTCTATCCAGCGCACATACGATGCGATAGGGCAGACCAACCGCTCCGTATGGCAGGCACTCGAAACTTTGCAAGCCCTGCCCCAAGTCAGCTGGCAGGGTGAGCCGCCCGGCATCTTTGAAAAATGGCGATCTCTTGCCACCATCGACACTGCCTCGCCCAAAGTCTGGATGGATGCTTATCTGGCGGCCTTCGCCATCCAAAGCGGCCTGCGCATCGTCACGCTCGACAAAGATTTTAAAAATTTCGAGCTGCAAGGGCTTGATTTGGTGCTTTTGAGCCCTTGAAAAAAAAGCCATGGACTACCTACTCTGCAAATCTCACAACAACGCCAAAAACACCTTTGCGACGGAGTGTGGAAGCTTCGTGTCGACGTGCCTGCAGTTATTGGCAAGACTGGCAAAGGAGAAGCAGCGATGAGAAATAGATCACGCGACGAAGCCATGGCAGAGATGTAACGGGCCGACCCCGAATATGCAGCCCAGTTGCTCAACAGCATTCTGGAAAATAGCGACCAGGGCGAGACGCCCAAGCTGGCACCGATCACCGAGGCGGGCAGTGGCAGCGTGCAAGAGCAGCAAAAGGTGTACGTGGCCGAGCTGATCGACAAGCTCAACGACCTGTTTGGCAGCGAGACCAGCGAGCAGGACCAGCTGGGCTATGTGAACGGCACCATCCTGGGCAAGGTGGCCGAGTCCACTACGCTGCAGCAGCAAGCCGCCAACAACACCAAAGAGCAGTTTGCCAATTCACCCAACCTGAAAACCAAATTGCAAAACGCCATCATCGACTCGCTGGACGCTCACAACGCCATGAGCACCAAGGCGCTGAACTCACCCATCGTGATGCACGGGCTGCTAGATATTTTGCTGAACCACTCGGGCTTGTATGAAAAGCTGCGCAGTCAATCAGGGTTAAGACCTGGGTGATTTGCCGTTTTGGTGAAAATGCTGTCGATTCGATTTCGCGAAGCAGTTCGGACAGCCTTTCAAAAATCGAAGTTCCAGTTCAAGGCTTGAAATGAGTCAGCATTTCGGCCACTTCAAGGCTGCCAGACGGCTGGGGCATGCTCAAGGCAGCCCAGTCGACCGGTACGATCAACGGCTTCGTCGGACTGCTGGCGCACCGGACAAAGAAAATTGCCACCATTCAAGAGATCAACGAGGCAATAGCGCAAGCTTGGGCTGGCAAGGCATGAAAATCACCGTTGACACCAACGTACTGGTTCGCGCTTGCGTGTGCGCTGACCCGGCAATTGGCTTGGCGGGGAAACTTTTGTGTCATTCGACAAGAAGGCCGTAGCGCTACTTAGTGCACAAGGGAAAGAGGCGCGCCTACTTTGAGAAAGGTTAAACACCATCATAGTCAATACCGAGTACGACGACGCTCAAGAGTGCGTCGTTCCGGCTTTGTTGTGTGCCGGACTCGGCCCCTAAAATGGAATTTCGCCCCAGCTGGGTCAACCCCTCCATCGCCCTGCCCTATGACACCCTCTGAATCCATGCTGCGCGTTCATCAATTTGCGGCCTTGGCCAGCGGCCCGCGGCTGCTTGTGCTGGGTGCGGTTCACGGCAACGAAACCTGTGGCACCCAAGGCATTCATCGCTTGGTGGCAGAGCTTGATGCCGGGCAATTGACTCTAACCAGCGGCACGCTAACGCTGGTGCCGATCAGCAACCCGCTGGCCTATAACAAAGGCCAACGCAATGGCGAGCGCAACCTCAATCGCAACCTGCGTCCGAGCACCGAGCCGCAAGATTTTGAAGACCGCATCGCCAATGCCCTGTGTCCGCTGCTCGCCGGGCACGACACGCTGCTTGATTTGCATTCCTTCCAATCTTCAGGGCAGCCTTTTGCCATGATAGGTCCGGCCAACAACACTGGCAAGTTACAGCCCTTCAGTCTGGCTGCACAAGAGCAGGCGCTGGTGTTACGCCTGGGGGTGCGGCGCATCGTTGAAGGCTGGCTTGAGACCTACGCCGTAGGCGTCGCGTCGCGCCTGGCCCGCACCGCGCCCCGGGACCGGGCCGGCCTGCTCAGCACCGACTCCGAATACGGGGTGGGCACCACCGAGTACATGCGCCGCCAGGGTGGCTACGCCATCACGCTGGAGTGTGGTCAGCATGACGACCCGGGCGGACCTGAGCTGGCCTACCAGGCAATCCGGCGTACCCTGGCCCACTTGGGCATGGTGGCCCAGGCGCCGCCAGACCCCTGCCTGGAGCCCGAATTTCTTCGACTCTCCGAGGTGGTTGACCGCCATCATGCAGACGACGAACTGGCAAAAACCTGGTCCAGCTTTGACCCGCTGCGCGCCGGCGAGCTGGTGGCAGTACGCCACGATGGCGAGCCGGTGTTGGCGCCGCGCGATGGCTATATCGTGTTCCCCAACGCGCGGGCCCTGCCAGGCAACGAGTGGTTTTATTTTGCCAACCTCAGCCCGCGCTCGCTGGGCTAAAGCAGCCGGCCAGATCAGCCCGGGAACAACTCGCCCATAGCCTGTGAGCGCGGGCAGACCCGCGGCAGCATCTCTACCCACGCACCCCGCAGCCGGCGCCGCCATCCGTACAGGGCCGCGTAAGCGGTGGCGCTGGTTGTGCCACCCTCGCCCCCCACCCGTTCAGCCCCGCGGCGCGCACTGTCCATCAGCCAGGCTGGCAACCTCAGGTGGTAGGGCTGTCGGCTGACCTCGCCGGCATGCATGGCGGTGGCTAGCATCAGGCGTCCCACATCGGCATCAGACAGCGCGACCATCAGCCGGGGCTCGAGCTGGGTGTTCCAGTACTCGCTTTGCAACAGGTGAGGGGACAACGCGGGAGATGACTCGAGCGCCTGCTCCACCAATAAAGCGGTGGCGATATGCGCTGTGTGCCCGTCTAAACGGTGGGGGCAGATCACCACGCGCGGCTTATATTCATCAAGCAGCGCTTCGATGCGCCGCACAGCGAGTTGCCACAGCACCGTGTTCGCGGCGGCATCAGCTGTTCGCACACCTTCGAGCCCCATGCCAGGGGCTTCGCCCGCGCACATGAGGTCAAAACCCAGCACCTGACAACTGGCCTGCAACTCGGTCCAGCGCTCGGCCCGGCGCTCCAGCCGGCTGCCAAACGTGAGCGCCACATTGACTACACGCCAGCCCGATTCCTGCCGCAAGCGCAAGGCCAAGCCGCCCACCAGCGCCTCGTCATCTGGGTGCGGTGAGAACACCAGGCAGACCGGAGCGCCTGGGCTGGCGGTGGGCGCTGGTGAGGGCTGAGCTGGCAAAGCCAAGCCGGCTTGCTCGATCGAGGTTTCGAGCAGCCTGCGGTAGGCTGTGGCCCATGCGTCAAAAGGTGTTGGCGTGTGGGGCATTCGGCACCAGGTCAGGCAGACTCGGGCAAGCTATCGCCCAGGGCCGCAAGCGCGCTGCTGAAGATAGTCTGGATAAGTGCTGCTGGCATAAGTGTGAAGATTAAACCGTAGCTGACCCCAATTAGACATTAGCCGCCCCAATTTGACCTAGGGTAAACACCCTGTTCAGACGCACATGATCTGCGCACAATAGCAAGACATGTCTGACATCTGAACTCTAGCAACACCCACCGCCCTTGACCTCATCGTGAAGAGTTTCACCCGACTGCCTGCATACCAATTAGCGACGACCGAGGTCAAGCGCTACATTGAGCAGCATCAGCTCAAGGGTGGCGATCCGCTGCCGTCCGAGGCGGTTCTGTGCCAAGAGCTGGGCATGTCGCGTGCGTCTTTGCGCGAGGGCCTCAAATCCTTAGAGTCGTTGGGTATTATCCGCACCCGGCACGGAGAAGGCGTGTTCGTTGCGCATTTTTCCTTTGACCCGATCCTGCACAACCTGCCCTACTCGATTGCTGCGCAGGGCTCAAGTTTGCGCGAGTTGCTGCAAGTGCGTTGCGCGCTCGAGGTGGGCATGATTTCGCAGGTGGTGGCGAACATCGGCCCCTCGGATATCGATGAATTGAGTGACCTGGCCCAGCAGATGCTGCAGTGCAGCGAGCGCGGCGAGAGCTTTGCCGAACTCGACCGGGCCTTTCACGCCACGCTGTTCCGCTGCTTGGACAACACCTTCCTGTTGAGCCTGGTCGATCTGTTTTGGCAGGTCTTCAACCGCTTGTCTGACCGCTTACCTGTTCCTGATGCTGTGGCGCAGCGCGCCACAGCGCAGGACCATCTGGCGGTCGCACAAATGGTGCAGTTCGGCGACGTGCAGGCACTGGAGCGTGCGCACCGCCACCATTTCAATGAAATTTCCCGCCGTCTTGACACGATGTATGCGCCGGTAGCCCGGCCGCATTGATGCGTTTTTTGCCAACCCTTCCGTAACCGTTCCATAACCATACTAGTAAGGAGACTGATGATGAAACCCTGGAAACCCCTCGCTGCCATACTGTCGCTTTGCGTCTCGGCTGCTGCACTGGCGCAGAACCTGACGCTGAGCTTGGGCACCCAATTGCCAGAGACCCATGTGGTCTATAAAGGCTTTCTGGAAATCAAGCGCAAACTTGAAGAATCATCCAAAGGGACCATGACCCTGAAGCTATTCCCAGGGTCGCAGCTCGGCGACTTCAAAGCCATGGTGGGCCAGGTACAGGCCGGTGATCTCGACATAACCAATACCGGCTACCCCGACATGAGCTACATCATCCCGGAGCTCAAGCTCATTGGCGCGCCTTATGTGATTTCAAGCTATGACCACCTTAAGGCCGTGCTCAAAGGCCCTTATGGCCAGCGCATGGAGGCAAAGTTTCGCGAGAAGGGCGTGCATCTGATGGATGTCTGGTACGAGGGCACACGGCACACCACCGCCAACAAGCCGATCAACTCCATAGCCGATCTCAAAGGCCTGAAAATGCGCACGCCTAACGTGCCTTTTCTGATTGCCTATGCCCAAGCGGTCGGGGCAACGCCTGCCCCTGTAGCTTTCGCCGAGCTCTACCTGGCGCTGCAAACCAAACAGGTTGATGCGCAGGAAAACCCGCTGCCCACCATTGAGGCGGCCAAGGTCTACGAGGTACAAAAATACATTGCCCTGACTGGCCATTTCATTGCCAGCTCAGCCATCTTGGTGGGCGACAAGGCGCTCAAGAAGCTCAACCCCACCCAAAAACAGTGGCTTGAAGAAGCCATCGTGGCGGGTGGCAAAGTTTCAACTGCTGGCGTGATGAAGAGCGAATCCGAGTTGGTGGCCTTCTTCAAGTCAAAAGGACTCACGGTCACCACGGTTGACACGGGTCCGTTCCGCGCTGCCATGAGGCCCTACCATGACCAACTTGAGGCCGAACTCGGCGCAGGCGAAATTCAGCGCATGATCGCAACCAAGTAAGCTAATCCAACATGTCCAGATCTGCGTTGTAAACGCCATGAATCACAGCCCCTATTCGCCAGAGGGAACGGCCAGCGCGATTTTTTTGATTGCGCTGACCCTGCTTATCTTTCTACAAATTGCGAGCCGTTTAGGGCTTTTCCCAGGTCTGGTGTGGACAGAGGAGCTAGTACGCTGGCTGTGGGTCTGGATGGCCCTGATCGGGGTGAGCGAGGCTGAGCGTACCAACCAACATATCCGCATGGAGATGATCCCCGAACTGTGGAGTCGGGCGGTTCGAAAAACCGTCTACCGGCTGATCGATGCGGCCACCGGTGTGTTGGCTCTGTACATGGCATTTCTGGGGGTTAAAGGCGTGATTCGCACTTGGCATGACGAGTCGGTGACCCTGTTTTTGTCTGACGCCGTGCTGTATGCCGCGCTGCCCCTGGGTGCTGTCTTGTGGGCCGGGCGCTTGTTTCTGCGTGTGTCTGGCAAGCAGCAAACCAACATGGCAGGAGCACCATGACGTTTCTGGCTTTTATCGTCACCTGGATGGTGCTGATCTTTGTCGGCATTCCAATCGCCGTTTCGATGATTCTGGTGTCGGTCGGCTACTTTCTGTACACCGGCATTGGCATCAGTTTTGCTGCACAACGCATCGTTGACGGCCTCAACAGTTTTCCGATTATTGCCGTGCCCCTGTTCATCTTGGCCGCGAATATTTTCAATTCTTCGAGCATCACCAAAAACCTGTTTGGCTTTGCCACCCATCTGGTCGGCCACATACGAGGTGGTCTGGGTCATGTCAACATCTTGGCCAGTCTGTTCTTCTCTGGCATGTCAGGGTCAGCGGTGGCAGACGCGGGTGGCCTGGGAAAGATCGAGGCCGAGGCCATGCAAAAAGCCGGTTACCCCCACGACCTGGCTGCGGCCCTGACAGCCGTCTCATCCATCCTGGGGCCGCTGGTGCCGCCGAGCATTCCGATGGTGGTCTATGGAGTGGTTTCGGGCGCTTCGATTGGCGGCTTGTTTTTAGGCGGCATCGTACCGGGCTTGCTTTGCACCGCAGCGATGATGATCATGCTTTATTTTGTCGCCGGGCGGGTGAAGCTGCCGGTTCATGAACGAGCCACATGGCGGCAAATTCGGTCCTCACTGATCGTCTCATTCCCAGCCCTGTTGACGCCGGCGGTGATTATTGGTGGCATCTTCAGCGGCATTTTTTCTCCAACCGAGGCGGCCGCGGTTACCGTGCTGTACGCGATCTTTATCGACCTGTTTTTTTACCATGAGCTGACCTGGCGCAAGCTGTGGGATGCAATCTACGAAACAGCTGTCATGTCGTCCACCATCGGTCTGATCATAGGCGGCGTGTCGATGATGGGCGTCGTGATGGCGCGCGAAAAAGCACCCGAGCAAATTGCCTCGCTGCTGATGTCGGTGGCGAGCACGCCCACCGAGTTCATGTTTGCGGTGACAGTGCTGCTGTTGATCCTGGGCTGTTTTATTGAGGTTCTGGCGCTGCTGCTGGTGCTGGTGCCATCGTTCATACCCTTGGCGCTGCAATTCAATATTGACCCTGTTTATTTGGGTGTCAACATTATTTTTACCTTGATGATCGGCACGCTCACGCCACCCATGGGCATGATCTTGTTCGTAGTGTCCAAGAGCCATGGTGTGGAGATGCACCGGCTGATCCGCGCCACCATCCCCTGGCTTATTCCCTTGATCATCGTGCAGATCCTGATGATTGTGTACCCGCCCTTCATCCTGGCCCTGCCCAGGCTGTTCATGTCCTGACCCATTGTTTGACCTATGACCTCAACGCTCAAGCTCCACGGCATTGTTCCCCCCGTCGCCACGCCCTACGATCACGCCGGTCAGATTGACCCTCAGGGTCTGCGCGCGGTGTTGCGCCACCTCATCGACGGCGGTGTGCACGGCCTGTTCGTGCTCGGCTCGACCAGCGAGTGCGTGTTCCTTAATGCGGCGCAGCGCGCTCTGGTGATTGAGACGGCAGTGCAGGAGGCCGCCGGGCGCGTGCCAGTGCTGGTGGGTGTGATGGATGCCACCACCGACCACTGCATCGCCCATGGCCGCCAGGCCCAGGCCCTGGGTGCGCAGGCGCTGGTGCTGACCGCGCCCTACTACACCCGCACCAACCAGACCGAGACCCTGGACCATTTCAGGTATGTGCGTGACGCGGTTGACCTGCCGGTAGTGGCTTATGACATTCCGGTCTGCGTGAACATCAAGCTCGCGCGCGACACGGTGAACACGCTCGCCCGCGAGCAGGTGGTGGTGGCGCTGAAAGACAGCAGCGGTGACGAGGGCGGCTTTCGCATGCTGCTGCGTGACCTGCAGGACCTGCCAGACTTCGCCCTGTTCACCGGCTCCGAGGTGGTGGCCGATGCGGCCCTGCTGGGCGGTGCCCACGGCATTGTGCCCGGCTTGGCCAATGTTGATCCCCATGGCTACGTGCGCCTGTATGACCATGCCCGTGCCGGCCGCTGGCAAGAGGCCAGGGCCGAGCAGGACCGTCTGATCCGCCTGTTCCAGATGGTGTTCTTCGCCGCCAATGAGCTCAGTGCCGGGGCCTCGGGGGTGGGTAGTTTCAAGACAGCACTCAAGCTCATGGGCCTGATCAAAAGCCATCACATGGGCAAGCCCAACCGGCCGCTGCCACCAGCGGCGGTGGAGCGGGTGCGCCAGCACCTGATCGAGATGAATCTGCTGGCCGCCTGAGGGCTAGCCGTGGCCGAAGACCCACGGGCCAAGCACTGGGCAGGCGGCCTGATCGTCTCCTGCCAGCCGCTTGAGGGCGGCGCTATGGACCAGGATGAGATTGTGGTGGCGATGGCACTGGCGGCCCAGGCCGGGGGTGCCACCGCTCTGCGCATCGAAGGCGCTGCCCGGGTACGCCAGGTGGTGGCACGGGTTGGTATCCCGGTCGTCGGCATTGTCAAGCGCGACCTTGCCGGCAGCGCGGTGCGTATCACGCCACTGCTGGAAGATGTGGACGCGCTGTGTGCTGCGGGAGCTACGGTGGTGGCGGTGGACGCAACCCAGCGCTTACGACCGGTACCGGTCGCTGCTTTGTTAGAACGGATCAAGCAAGGCCAGTGCCTGGCCATGGCCGATTGCTCATGCCTTACCGATGGCTTGGCGGCCCGTGACCTGGGCTTTGACTGGGTGGGCAGCACCTTGTCCGGCTACACCGCAGACACACTGTGCGCAGACGCCAGCCCGCCGGACTGGGCACTGATTCGGCAACTCAGCCAGCAGGGCTGCTGGGTGGTGGCTGAGGGGCGGCTGCGCACGCCAGCCCACGCCACACAGGCGCTTCGTGAAGGTGCTCGCGCGGTGACGGTTGGTTCCGCGATCACCCGCGTCGAGCACATCACCAGCTGGTTTGTCCAAGCGCTCAGGCCCCCGGTGCCCGATGCTGGTGCTTGACATTGGTGGCACCAAGGTCGCGGCTGCCCGCTGGGTGGGTGGCCGCCTGCAAGACCGGCGCCAATGGCCGATGCCGCCCACCCCAGAGGCCTGGCGCCAGACTCTGGCCTTGATGGCCGGAGCCTACCCCGGCATGAGCCGGTTGGCGGCGGCCGTTACAGGCTTGACTGACGGACGGGTTTGGACGGCTGTCAACCCCCAGCTGGTTTCATTTTGGGACGGCTACGCATTGGCAGATGCACTGACGCAGGCCTGGCAATGCCCGGCGGTTTTGCTCAATGACGCGCAAGCGGCGGCCTGGGGCGAGTTTGTGTCGTGCGACCGGCAGCCCGGCAACCTGCTGTTCATGACCCTGTCGACCGGGGTCGGCGGTGGCCTGGTGCTGGGCGGCCAACTGCGCAGCGGACTGCGCGGCCTGGCCGGCCACATCGGCCATGTGGGCAGCGGGCTGGCCCCCTTGGACGGCAACACCCGCTGCGGTTGTGGGCGGCTCAATTGTCTGGAGACGATAGCGTCGGGCACGGCGCTTGCCCGTCAGGCGTCTCATCTGCTCGGCAAGCCGCTTGACGCGGCATCGGTCTTTGCCGGTTGGCACGCGGGCGACCCGGTGTGCGGTCGGCTGCTGGAGCGAGCCACTCAGGCGCTGTCGCAAGCGCTGGCCGATGCACATGCCCTGCTCGATCTTGACGAGGTTCGGCTGGGGGGCAGCGTCGGCCTGGCGCCCGGCATGGTCGAGGCCATCAGGCAGGCCCAACAAGCCTTGCCGGCGCGTTTTCGCGTGGCAGTGGCGCCAGCCCGCCTAGGCGCTGACGCCGGGCTGATCGGTATAGGCCATTGGGCCAGTGACCGGCTGAACGCCCCGTGATGACCCTCATGCACCGCCGAAGATTCAAAAAGTGACCCTGACCTTTTAGCCTGAAGTTTTTTTAGGACAAATATGACGACAGAAACAAGCACGGGCACGGGCACGAGCCCCAGCAACAGCGCCGGGTGGCGCAGCGATTTGTTCAATAACACCCGGCTCAGTTCCACGCAACTGAGCCATTACCACGAGCAGGGCTACCTGGTGATCAAATCGCTCCTGAGCGCAGAAGGCAGGCGGACCATGGTCGATGAATGTATGCGCGCATGGGTGTCAGAAAAAGGTCCCTACGACCCCAGCGCTAACTGGTTAAGCAATGCGCTTCTGGCCAATATTCACCATCAGTCCCAGGTTGTGCGCGATTACTATTTCAACGGCCCTTTGGTTGATATCGCAGAACAAATCATAGGCCCCAACCTCAAGGGCGTCACATCCCAACTGACCTTCAAAATGCGTGGGCACACCAAAGGTTTTGCATGGCATCAAGACAATGGCTACGGCGAGCTTGAACCCTATAACGCTGTAACTTGCCTGACCGCACTTGAGGACAACGATGAGCAAACCGGCTGCTTGTGGGTGCTCCCCGAGAGCCACAAACTGGGACAAATCCGGCCCGGGCTAACGGCGACCCAAAAACTTGCTGGCCATGAGGTGGTGATTCATCCTGATGAATCCAAGGCCAGACCACTGCCTCTAGAGGCAGGTGATTGCCTGATTTTTTCCTGCTGGATGCTGCACAAATCCGAGGGTAATTTCTCTCATGACAAAGACCGGCGGGTGCTGTTTTTGCGCTACGCAGATGCCGACGCAGTCGAGGTTTACAACGGTCGCCAAGCCCGACTGGGCCGATTGGTGCGCGGCCACAGCGCCTACCCCGAGGTGGCCGCCTTTGAGAAAGACTTGTGAAGCCGGTGGCCTGAATCCAGGTTGGACAGCCTGGCGGCTGGCGGCCTTGGGTTAAGCTTTGCAGTGTTCAAGATGCGCTGCCACGAGGAAATTCATGACTGATCCAAGCTCCGCCGGTTTCGCAAAATTTGTTCCGGGTTTCGATTTTTTGCAGAACCTGGCAAGTGGCGCAAGCCAAGGCAGCACACCAATGCCCGGCCCCGCGGGCTGGGTCGCGCCCACACTCAATGTTGAAGATATAGACAAGCGCATTTCAGAGTTGCGCGCAGTGCAATTTTGGCTGGAACAGAATGCCAAGGCGCTGGCAGCTACGGTGCAGGCACTTGAAGTTCAAAAACTCACCCTCGATACTTTGAAGGGAATGAACCTCAACCTGGCCGAGATGGCCAAAGTATTTCAGCCCAAACCCGCTGCCCCGGCGCAGGCATCGGCCGCAGCCAAGGCCAGCGCGGCCATGACCGATCCCCTGCAACTCTGGGCCGCGCTGACCCAGCAGTTCCAACATATTGCGGCGACTGCCATGAAAGAAGCCGCCAGCACAGCCACGGCGGCAACCGGCGCAGGCCCTGGCTCAAAAAAGACGGGCCGCAGGCCTGCCAAGGCCCGTACAGGCAGCGCCAAAGCGACTGCCAAAACGACGACCAAAAAAACACCACAGGCGCGGCCGTGAACAGCAACGCCAGGGCCGCTTGATGAAACTGTTCCCCTACGGCCATGCCACCCATCCCCAGTGGCGCATGGCCGCCGGCTTGGTTCTGGCGCAGGTGCGTGCGCAAATGGCACTGCACGGCTACGCCAGCAGCCCCACGCTGGCCCTTCTCTACATCACCGACCGCTACGCCCCAGAGGCAGCAGGCATTCTGTCTCACCTGAGCGCAGAGTTGCCAAGCATCACCGACTGGTCTGGCACCGTGGGGGTTGGTATAGCGTCCAGCAATGTCGAGTACTTTGACGAACCCGCCATGGCCTTGATGCTGTGCGAACTGCCCAGCGATCAATACCGTGTTTTTTCCGGCGTAGCGCCACTGGGCCTGGGCTTTGAGGCCCACACGGCGCTGGTGCATGCCGATGCCAGCAGCCCCGACCTGCCCGATTTGATCAAGGAGATGTCGGCCCGTACGGCCTCTGGCTACCTGTTTGGTGGCCTGTCTTCAAGCCGCCTGGGCACCTTGCAATTTGCCGTGGGCGGTAACGGCAACATCAGCGGCCAGGGTGCGGCCAGCGGAGTTTTTCAAGGTGGTTTGAGCGGGGTGGCATTTGGCGAGGGCGTGGGTTTGCTGTCCCGCGTGACGCAGGGCTGCTTGCCGCTGGCCCAGGCCCACTCGGTGACAAGTGCGCAAGACAATGTGGCCTTGACACTGGGTAACGAGCCCGCGCTGGATGTGATGCTGCGCGAACTCAAGGTCTCATTGGCGCAACCAGAGGCTGCGCTACAGGCGGTTCGTGCCACGCTGGTGGGCCTGATGCCAGCGCCAGCAGCCGGGGGGGCAGTGGGCGACGGGGTGGTGGTCAGCCGCACGGGCAATTTTGGCAACGACGTGCTGGTTCGCCACATCATCGGGCTTGACACTGGACGCCGCGGGGTGGCGGTGTCGGACTATGTGCAGGCCGGTATGCAATTGGCTTTTTGTCAACGCAATGTTCAAGCCGCGCGGTCCGACCTGATGCGCGTGTGCGCCGAGATCCGAGAAGAGCTTGAGCCACAAGAGCTGTCCGTACAAGCCGCCACCGCCCTGCATGCATCAGAGGCAGAATCCGCACCGCACCCGGCACGGGGTATTGCCGGTGCAATCTATGTCAGCTGCACCGGACGGGGCGGCCCGCACTTTGGCGGCCCAAGTGCCGAGCTGCAAATCATCCGCCGCGCCTTGGGCGATGTGCCGCTGGTCGGTTTTTTTGCTGCCGGCGAAATCGCCCGCGACCACCTGTACGCCTACACCGGAGTGCTAACCGTATTCACGGCTCAGGCCTGAGGACTAGCCCCAATCCAAGCCCGCCGCGGTTCAAATCACTGGGTTACTGCGGGCTGGGTCCTTGGATGACATCCGAAGCCAAGCGTGACAATCAAGTGTGATAAGGTAATACCTATTCAAACCTTGGGTGAAACGCCATGCCACAGCCACACATCGCCGCCAAAACCATGTCCGTGAAACTCGATTTGAGCACTCGCGCCCGTGTTGAAAATCTGGCCGAGGCACGCCAGCGGACTGCACATTGGGTCATGCGCGAAGCCATTACCCAGTATGTGGACCGAGAGGAAAAGCGCGAGTCGTTCCGGCAAGACACGATCAAGGCCTGGGAAGAGTATCGCTCCACAAGGCTGCATATTACGGCCGACGAAGCCGATACGTGGTTGGCCCAGCTCGAACAGGGCAACGACATCGAGCCCCCTGAATGTCACGTCTGATCTGGTCACGACAGGCGCTGCTTGATGTGCAGTGCCTTTATCGCTTCCTTGCCGTAAAAAACATCGCTGCGGCCACGCGCGCCATCAAATCCGTGCGGCAAGAGGTGAAAGTTCTTGGGTATCAACCCGGTATAGGCCGTACCGTTGAGGACACTCCAGAAGAGTTCCGGGAATGGCTGATTGATTTTGGTAACAGCGGCTATGTGGCACGTTATCGCTTCGATGGTGAAACCGTCACCATTCTGGCGGTGCGGCATCAAAAGGAAGCTGGCTACCATTGAAGACTG
>BJGT01000071.1 GCA_014190675.1 Comamonadaceae bacterium
CCTGCGCTTCTTCGAGTGGGTTGAGGTCTTCGCGCTGGATGTTTTCGATCAGGGCCATGGCCGCAGCGGCCTCATTGGGCACATCGCGCACCAGCACGGGTATGCTGTCGAGTCCGGCTAGCCCGGCTGCTCTAAAACGCCGCTCGCCCGCAATAATTTCATACAGGCCCTGGTTGGGGCCATCTTTGAGTTGGCGCACCAAAATCGGTTGCATGATGCCCTGCGCCTTGATGGATTCCGCCAGCTCATAGAGCGCCCCTTCGTCCATACGGGTTCGGGGCTGGTACATACCGGCAACCAGATCGACCAGCCGCAAGGAGGCCGGCAAGCCGGGGCTGGTGCTGCTGGCCGCAGAGTCATCGGCGGCGTTCTCGCTGACCTTGGGGCCCAGCAAGGCCTCCAAACCGCGACCCAGGCCCTTGGGTTTTTTACTAACCATTGGCGTATTCCTTTTGAAATTTGGTGTCTTGAACGGCTGTGGCACGCGACGCGGTTTTCAGTGCCTGCAGACTCGCCAATCCTTCGGGCCAGTCGCCCAAGCCTGACTCGGCATTGAGGTGGCCGCGCGCGCCCAGACCAACAAAACGAGCGCCCCAGTCAACGGCGAACTGCTGCGCCCGCGCCAGGCTGCAGTAGGGGTCATTGCTGCTGCCCAGCAGCAGCGCCGGAAACGGCAGCCGCGTTTGCTGAACCGGCGCCCAACTGCGCAGCAGCGGGCGCAGCGCAGGCAGTTCGGGGTCTGCAGGTGCCACCAGCAGAGCACCCGCCACCCGGGCGGTCTGGCGTGAATGCGCAGCCCAAGCGGCCACCAGCAGGCAGCCCAAGCTGTGGCCAACCAGCCATACCGGCACGGCCCGGGCCAACAACACCTCTTCCAGCCGAGCAATCCAGTCGCCGCGCAGCGGCCGCAGCCAGTCGTGCTGCTCGACCCGCTGGTAGCCATGCAGCGCCTCCCAGCGGCTTTGCCAGTGCAGCGGCCCAGAACTTTGCCAGCCCGGCAGGATCAACACATCAGAATCTGTCATTGCTCTTGTTTTTATAGCGCAAACAACCTGTGGGACAGGGGCTTGCGCCTTTATTACTTACATGGTTTTGCTTCGGGTCACCATCTCTTGGGCAAAGCTTACAAACGCCTGCGCGCCTTTGCTAGAGGGGTCAAACACCACGCCGGGCAGGCCATAGCTCGGCGCTTCGGCCAAGCGCACATTACGCGGAATAACGGTGTCAAACACCTTGTTGCCAAAACGGGCCTTGAGCTGCTCGCTGACCTGCTGCTGCAGCATGATGCGCGGGTCAAACATGACGCGCAGTAGGCCGATGATGGCCAAGTCGCGATTGAGGTTGGCATGCACCTGCTTGATGGTGTTGACCAGATCGGCCAAGCCCTCCAGGGCAAAGTACTCGCACTGCATCGGCACAATCACGCCGTGCGCACAGCACAAACCATTGAGCGTGAGCATGGAGAGCGAGGGCGGGCAATCGATCAGGATGAAATCGTACTCAGCGCTGACCGACGCCATTGACTGCTTGAGCCGCTTTTCGCGCCGCTCCACATCGACCAACTCCACCTCGGCGCCAGCCAGTTCCCGATTGGCGCCCAAAATGTCGTAGCTGCACCCAGCGGCGGCCAACTTATCGCTCTGCACCCGGGCCTCTGCCACACTGGCAGATTCGAGCAGCACGTCGTAAATGGACAGCTCGAGTTGGCGCTTGTCCACGCCAGAGCCCATGGTGGCATTGCCCTGCGGATCCAGGTCAACCATCAGCACCCGCTGGCCGGACTTGGCCAAGCCGGCGGCTAGGTTGACCGTGGTGGTGGTCTTGCCCACGCCGCCTTTTTGGTTGGCAATGCAGAATATTTTGGCCATACGCGGTTCTCGGACGGGGCAGTCGGGTCAGGGCTTGCTCAAGCGCTCAGCGGGAAACCGCCAGCTTGATGCCAAAGCCGATCAAAAAGATGCCCACCAGCCTCTCCAGTGTTCTGCCAAGCCGTGGCATGGCGCGCAAGCGTTCCGCCAAGGTGTGGGTGAGCATCACCAGTACCAAGCAATAAGCAAAGCCCAGGGCGGCGATGGTGAGCGCCATGACAGCGAAGGTCAGCAGCCCTTGATGGTGTGCCGGGTCAACAAACAGCGGAAAAAATGCCATGTAAAAAACGACAGCCTTCGGGTTTAGCAGGGTGATGCCCATGGCCTGCCGCAAGTAATGCCCAGGCTTGATATTGAGCACTGGTGGCGCACCCGGCTCGGCGCTCAGCATGCGCCAACCCAGCCAAGCGAGGTAAGCGGCACCCAGCCACTGCACCGCCACAAAAGCGGCTGGGTAGGTCGTCAGCACAGCGGCCACGCCGGCTACCGCCAACCACAGCAAAACCTGGTCACCAAGAATAATGCCCATGCCAGCCGCCAGCCCAGCCCGGATGCCACCCTTGCCAGTGGATGTGACCAAAGCCAGATTACCGGGGCCTGGGATCAACAGAAAAATCAGGATGGCAAGCGCAAAAGCGGGGTAGTCGGCAATACCAAAAAACATGGGCTATTTCTTTCAGGCGAGGCCCTGAGTTTACGTGACGGTTCAGTGCCGCCGGAGCCAGACCAGGCAGCGCTCGGCCTGCAAGCCTGGCACCACCAACGGTTCCACGTGAAACACATTCGCCGGCGGCTTGAGTTGCGCGATCTCATCGGCCGGGTACTTGCCTTTCATCGCTGCCCACACCCCACCATCTGCAAGAGCGCTGCCAGAGCATTGCGTGAAGTCGGCCAGGGAGGCAAAGGCGCGCGAGGTAAGCAAGTCATAGCGGTCGGTCAGTTTCTCAACCCGGGCGTGCAGGCCCCTGAGTTTAAGCAGGCGCAAATTGGCCGCCACCTGCTGGACAAAGGCTGCTTTTTTGGCCACCGCATCAACACAATCCACCTGCCAATCGGGGCAGCAAATAGCCAGCACCACCCCCGGCAAGCCGGCACCCGCACCCACATCCAACACCCGCACAGGCGCGCCAGAACACTGCCGACGCAAAGGCTTGACAATGGCCAGGCTGTCGAGCAGGTGGTGGGACAGCATCTCGGCTGGCTCCAGGCGCCCAGTCAGGTTATAAACCCGGCCCCACTTGGCCAGCAAGGCCAGGTAATCCAGCATCTGCTGCACCTGGCTGTCATCGAGCGTAAGCGCCAGCTCGGACAAGCCACGCCGCAGTGGCGCCTCAAGCTCGCGCATCAAGCAGCCAGCGTAGTACCAGGCGTGGTACCAGTCGCCAGGCCGGCCGAGTTGCCGGTCGTGGCGAAGCCTTTGAAATTATTCTTCTTCAAGTGGATCAACAGGAGCGATATGGCCGCTGGCGTCACGCCCGACATGCGCGAAGCCTGGCCCAGGGTCTGCGGCCGGTGCAGCGTGAGTTGCTGGCGCACCTCATAGCTCAGTGCGGCCACCTGCAAGTAGTCCAGGCTGGCTGGCAAGCGCAGGTGCTCAAAATGAGCGGCCCTGTCGACCTCGTCTTTTTGGCGATCGATATACCCCGAGTACTTGGCTGCGATTTCGACCTGCTCGATCACCGCAGCATCCAGAAACGCTTCGTCCTGGAGGGGGGTTTCACGTGAAACCGTTGGCGCCGCCACCATCTCAGCAAAGCGGCCGCCTTCGAGCGACATCAAATCTGCATGGCTAATGCCTGGCCGGCGCAGGAGATCGGCCAAACTGTATTCATGTTCGATGGCCTTGCCCAGAACCCGCTGGGCCTCGCCAGCTGACAGGTTCTTGGGGCTGACCCACAGGCCGCTCAGGCGCTCTGTTTCACGTGAAACCGCATCCCGCTTGCGGCAAAAGGCGTCCCAGCGCAGGTCATCCACCAGTCCCAATTGACGGCCGGTTTCGGTCAGGCGACTGTCGGCATTGTCTTCGCGCAGCTGCAGCCGATACTCGGCGCGGCTGGTGAACATGCGGTAAGGCTCGCTGACGCCCTTGGTGATCAGGTCGTCCACCAGCACGCCCAGGTAGGCCTGGTCTCGCCCCGGCAACCAGCTGTCGCCAGCCCAGGCCGTGCGCGCGCCGGCCTGAAGCGCAGCATTCACGCCGGCAAACAGACCCTGCGCCGCAGCCTCTTCATACCCGGTGGTGCCGTTGATTTGTCCAGCAAAAAACAGCCCGCCCAGCGCCCGGGTCTCAAACGTGCTTTTGAGCTGCTGCGGGTCAAAGTAATCGTACTCAATCGCGTAGCCGGGCCGTAGGATATGCGCGTTTTCCAGCCCGGCCATCGAGCGCACCAACTGGTGCTGGATATCAAAAGGCAGGCTGGTCGATATGCCGTTAGGGTAGTACTCGTGGGTGCTCAGGCCTTCGGGCTCCAGAAAAATCTGGTGGCTCTCCTTGTCCGCAAAGCGGTTGATCTTGTCCTCTACGCTCGGGCAATACCGCGGCCCGACACCTTCGATCTTGCCAGTGAACATGGGGCTGCGAGCAAAGCCACTTCGGATGATCTCGTGGGTGCGGGCATTGGTGTGGGTCATCCAGCAGGACACCTGGGCTGGATGCTGCTCGGCCCGCCCCAAAAAACTGAACACAGGCATCTTCTGGTTCATGCCCCCCGGCATGCCGTCGCCAGCCTGCTCCTGGCAGCGGCTAAAGTCAATAGAGCGCCCGTCAAGCCGCGGGGGCGTGCCAGTTTTTAGCCGCCCTTGGGCCAGCTTGAGCTCTTTGAGTCGAGCGCTCAGCTTAAGCGCCGGCGGGTCGCCGGCCCTGCCTGCCGAGTAGTTGTTGAGACCCACATGGATTTTTCCGTCCAAAAACGTCCCCGCTGTCAACACCACGGTGCTGGCCATAAGCCGAATGCCAAGTTGGGTGACCGCCCCTACAACCCGGTCTCCTTCGAGCAGAAGGTCATCTACCGCCTGCTGGAAAAGCCAGAGATTGGCCTGATTTTCAAGGCGCTGCCGAACCGCCGCCCGGTACAGCACCCGGTCGGCCTGAGCGCGTGTGGCCCGAACTGCCGGGCCCTTGGACGAGTTCAAGATTCGAAACTGGATTCCGGCTTCATCGGTTGCCGCCGCCATGGCGCCGCCGAGCGCATCGACCTCGCGCACCAGATGCCCCTTGCCAATACCGCCAATCGAGGGATTGCAGCTCATCTGCCCCAGGGTTTCCAAATTGTGGGTCAGCAGCAGGGTCTTGCAACCCATGCGCGCCGCCGCCAGGGCTGCCTCTGTGCCGGCATGGCCGCCACCAACGACGATGACATCAAAATGTTGCGGGTAAAGCATGGCTGCGGCCTATCAAGTGCGGCAGCAGGGATACACCAAGCATCAAGGCGGCCAAGCCCGATTTTACCGGCTGGCAAAAAATAGGCGGCAAAAACCAAGCGACAATCTTCGGCATGCAAGTTCTTATCTTTGCGGGCAGCACCAGCCTGGAGTCACTCAACCGCAAACTAGCATCCCAAGCTGCGGCCATGGCGCGGGCCGCGGGTGCCAGCGTGACCCAACTCGAGCTCTCTGGATTAAACATTCCCATTTACAACGCCGACCTCGAAGCACAGGCTACACCGGCTGACGTGATTGAACTCAAACAGCTCATGTTCAGCCATCCGGCCTGGCTTGTTTGCTCGCCGGAGTACAACGGCAGCTTCACGGCCCTGCTCAAAAATACCATCGACTGGGCCTCAAGCCCTATTAAAAACAACCCAGACTGGGCACGGGGCAGCAAGCCCTTCGACGGCAAGGTTGTCGGCCTGCTGAGTGCTTCCCCTGGTTTGCGCGGCGGCCAAAATTCACTCCTTCACTTGAGTGCTGTTTTACGCAACCTTCAGTGCTGGGTAGCACCGAAACAATATGCGCTTGGCCATGCCAATCAAGCCTTTGACGCCCAGGGGCACCTGAAGGACCCGCTTGCTCACAAAGGTGTAGCGGATGTGGTAGAGCAAGTGCTCTGGGCCGCCGCCCGGTTAGCACCCTAAGCCTCTTCCATCCATAGCAAGCACTGCTTGATTTCGGCCCGGCACACCAAACCAAAAAGCACGCCGTGAACATACCCTCTCTACAACACGAAGTGAGCGCCGTCGAATGGCAATTGCGCTGTGATCTGGCGGCCTGCTACCGCCTTGCTGCAAGCCATGGCTGGGGCGACCTGGTTTTTACCCATATCAGCGCCCGCCTGCCGGGACCCGACCACCATTTCTTGATCAATCCCTACGGTTTGCTGTTTGAAGAAATCACGGCCTCCAGTCTGATCACGGTGGACCATCACTGCAACAAACTACGCGAATCCCAATTCCCGGTTAATCCGGCTGGCTTTGCCATTCACAGCTGCATCCACCAAGCCCGCGCTGACGCCGCCTGTGTGCTGCACACCCACACACGCGCTGGTATCGCAGTTAGCGCACAGGCCTGCGGCATCCTGCCCATCAGCCAACAATCCACTTTTGTTCTGGGCTCCCTGGCCTACCATGACTACGAGGGTGTGGCGATTCGCGATGATGAAAAGCCGCGCCTAGCAGCTGATTTGGGGCAGGCCCATTACCTGGTTTTACGCAACCACGGGCTGTTGACTGTAGGCAGCAGCATCGCCGAAGCATTTTTAGCCATGTACACCCTAGAAAACACTTGCCGCATACAGCTCGACGCTCAAGCCGGCGGCCAGCTCATACCCATCAAAACCGAAATCATCTCCGGTATTGCCAGTGTGATCAAAACCGTGACCGTTGGCTTGGGCGCAAATCTGGTTTGGCCAGCACTGCTGCGCAAGCTCGCGCGATCTGACCCCGACTACCTAAGCTGAAAAAAATGACAAAGCTGACAAAACTAACAAGGGCGACAAAAGCGACAAAGCCCAGCGTATCAGCGGGCTAAAGGCACCCAGAGTGTCATGCGCGGCAACATAGCCCGGTAGGGTAGCAGCAACAGGCAGGCCATCAGCCACTTCATGCCGAGGTCTCCAGCCGCCAGCATCAGCCAGTTCATATCACTGCCATAAAACGCAATCGAGAAGAACACCAGCGTGTCGAGCACCGACGCCGCGAGGGAGCCAATGAGCGGGGCTTTCCACCATGACAGTGCCCGCCAGCGGTTAAATACCGTGATGTCCATCCACTGTGACAAGATGAATGCCGTGCCAGAGGCTAGGGCGATGGTCGGGGTAGCAAAATGACCCGACAGCAGCACGGCCGGCACTAGACCAACCCAGGCCACCCGACGCGCGGCTGTTGCGCCCACGGCTCGGTTTGTCAGATCAGCGACCAAAAAAACCAGCGGGTAAGTAAAAGCACCCCAGGTCAACCAATCGTTGATCGGAAATTGCACCACCACATTGGAAATCACGATCACGACAACCATGGCAAGAATAGGGCGCCATAAGTCACGCAAACTATGGACAGCGGCTTCAGAAGTACTGGCTGGCATCTCAAACAATCAGGGGGGCGGAAAAGGATAGTGATTATCCATGCTCTGGTTCTACTCCCCTTTCCTCGATTACAAAATTTCTGTTACCGCCGAAGCGGCCTCTGGTTACCTCGCTTTTTTGGGTTTTTCACAAAAAACTCTTTTCTTGGCTTTCTCCACACCAATGGACGCACTTTGTCAAAGCAAAAACCTGTTGACAATGCTGGCACAAAGTGGCACTTGTCCACAGCTGCTGGCCAGAGCGCGAACTTATCCCCAAAGCTGCAAGCTCGAAAAGCTTGGTAACCCACACCTTTTGCCGCCTCAAAAGTAGTTGATATAGCTGACTATTTGGCAGTTGTCCACCGATTTTCCCGCCTCTATCTACTACCACTAATTTATAAATAAAAATCTGTATAGAAGTCAGCAACAAGGCAGGCTTGAGAAATTGTTTGATGCATCAAGGCTTCCAGCGCTTGAGCATCAAGGCATTGGCCAGAATACTGACGGAACTCATGGCCATCGCTGCTCCAGCGAGCACCGGGTTGAGTAAACCGAAGGCAGCCAAGGGAATGCCTGCGAGGTTGTAGACAAAGGCCCAGAAAAGGTTTTGCCGTATTTTTCGAACGGTTCGCGAAGAAACATCAATAGCCGCTGCTACCAAAGCAATGTCGCCGCGCATCAAGGTGATGCCAGCAGCATGCATGGCAACATCTGTACCATTCCCAATAGCCAAGCCGACATCGGCAGCGACCAAAGCGGGCGCATCATTGATACCGTCGCCCACCATGGCAACGATGTGCTTGGCGCTCATAAGGCTGCGGATGACTGCTGCCTTTTCGGAAGGCAGCACCTCTGACACTATTTCACCGGCTTCAGGGCGAAAGCCCAGCTTTAAGCCCATGGCCAGAGCGGCACCCCGGTTGTCACCAGAAATCATGACTGTTTTAAGACCACGCAAGCGCAAAGCCGCCAGCGCCTCAATGGCGCCTGGTTTTGCTTCGTCGCCAAAAGCCAGCAAAGCGAGCAGCTGGTAGCCGCTGGGTGTTTGGCAAAGCAATGCCGATACGGTTGCCCCCTGGCTTTGAAGCTGCTCTGCCAGTGCAGACCAGGTACCTGGCCGCACACCCAGTTCAAGCACCCAGCGCATACTGGCAAGTTGGTAGGTTTGCCCATCAATACACCCCTGGGTACCGCGGCCAGGAAAAGCTTTCAGATCCCCTGCTGCAACAGCATGCAATCCTCTGCGCTTGCTTGCGCGCAATACTGCGGCAGCTAAAGGGTGTTCACTGCCCACTTGCAGTGAGGCCGCTAGGCGCAATATTTCAGGCTCGGTCAGCCCACCTTCGGGGTAAGTGCCAAGCAGGCTCGCTTGGCCTTGGCTGAGCGTGCCAGTTTTGTCAAAAGCAATGGTGTCGACCCGATGCGCGAGTTCCAGGGCCTGGGCATCTTTGATCAAAATACCATGCTTGGCTGCTACACCCGTGCCAACCATGATGGCTGCCGGTGTTGCCAAACCTAAGGCGCAGGGGCAGGCAATCACCAAAACCGAGACCGCGTTGACCAGCGAGAGCTCGAAAGGATGTCCAGAGAGCCACCAAGCGGCCAGGGTGATTAAGGCCAAACCCAGCACCACCGGCACAAAGATGCTGCTCACCTGATCGACCAGAGCCTGGATCGGGGCTTTGACCGCCTGGGCGTCCTCCATCAGGCGAATCATGCGTGACAGCGTGCTTTGCGAGCCCAGGGCTGTCACGCGCATCACGATCCTGCCATAGCCATTGATCGAGCCGCCGGTCAGCCCAGAGCCCTTTTCTTTGGGAACCGGCCTCGCTTCGCCGGTCAGCATTGATTCATCAACCTCTGACTGGCCCTCGAGCACCACACCATCAGCCGGAAACCGCTCGCCTGGCTTGACCGCCACGCGGTCATCCCGCAACAACTCTGAACTGGGCAGATCCACCTCACCATCAGGCCCCAGCCAATGGGATGTGGATGGGCGCAGGCTGTGAAGGGCCCGAACAGTAGCAGTCATCTGCTGTTTAGCACTACTCTCCAGCCACTTGCCCAACCGGACCAGGCTGATAACCAAGGCAGAACTCTCGAAATACAGGTGCACCATCGCCTCAGCAGGGGCACTCAACCAAAGCCACATCGAGAGCGCCCAAGCCGCGCTCGTACCCAAAGCAACCAGTAAATCCATGTTGCCGTTGCCTGCGCGCAGCGCATACCAAGCAGCGCGATAAAAGCGTGCACCAAGAACAAACTGCACTGGTGTAGCGAGCAAACACTGCAACCAGGCCGGTAGCGCGAGCTCGCCAGCCAGAGGCGGTAACACACCCTGGGGCAGCGCTGCCAGCAACATAGGCAGCAACAAAGGCGTCGACAGTGCCAGGCCAAGGGCTACGGGTGCAAAGCCCGCCCAGCGACTGCTCGTCTGGCTCAGCAAGGCCGTGTCAGCGGGCCGTGGTTCATAGCCCGCCTCCCGTACCGCCCGCCCCAGGCGGGCCAGGGCCTGTTCATCGGGCAAAACAAAGACACGCGCGGATTCGGTCGCCAAATTGACACTGACCTGCTGAACGCCCGCTACTTTGCTCAGCGCCCGCTCTACCCGTGCCACACAGGACGCGCAGGTCATGCCCCCAACGCGTATATTCAAGACCAGTGGTGTAGCGCTCGGGGAAGGGGTGGTAGACGTATTCACAAAGGCAAGATTAAACGGTTTTTGGCGCGCTGTGTGAAACCTGTTAAAAACCTTGGATGCCAAGCAGTTGGGCTCGGCAGGCGCTCGATAAACCTAATTTTTTGCAGGGAGGCTTATGCAACACTTGTTTTTTGTCTCGGGTATGAGCTGTGGTCACTGTGAAAAAGCGGTGAGCAAAGCGGTACAGGCGATTGATGCTGACGCCACAGTGCGTATAGACAGGCCAGCCAGCCGGGTTGAGATCAGCAGCGATCTGACCTGGGATACCTTGGCTCAGGCTATTGTTCAAGAAGGTTATGGGGTAACCGCTTAGGCGCCGCAGTGGCTTTAGTCGAGATTGGCCAGACCCACCGCAGGCCAGGCGATGACGACGCCGGTGCAACACAAACCACTACCCTGGTTGTGCGGCCGTAGGAGCGCGATTCTTAAAGGCCAGACTGGTGCAAAAGGCACTTTTACACCCATAAAGCACCATAAACACGCCTTCGCGCACCGGAGTGGTGCTATATTGTGTGCAAAACACCGTTGTTCTCGTACACAAAAGCGGCCCAATAATTGCGAACACCCTGGTTATGAGCGCTCACCTGCACATGCCGCCGCCCGCTGCGATAGAGCTTGTCGCGCTGAGCAAAAGGTTCGATCAAGGCCCGCCCGCTGTCGACAACATCAGCCTACGCATACCAAGTGCGAGCTACTGTTGCCTGCTGGGCCCCTCCGGCTGCGGCAAAAGCACCACGCTGCGCATGATTGCTGGCCATGAGTCAGTGAGCAGCGGCGACATTCTTTTGGATAACCGCAATATCACCCTATTGCCAGCAGCGGCGCGGGGCACGGCCATGATGTTCCAGAGCTTTGCGCTTTTTCCGCACCTCAGTGCCCTGGATAACGTGGCCTTCAGCCTGAAGATGAAGGGCGTCCCCAAGGTGCAGCGACAAGCCCAGGCCGGGGCACTGCTAGAGCGGGTTGCCATGGGCGCTTTGGCCCAGCGTAAACCAGGCGAGTTGTCGGGCGGGCAACAGCAGCGCGTGGCGCTGGCACGCGCGCTCATTACAGAGCCAAAGGTGTTGCTGCTCGATGAGCCCCTGTCTGCACTGGACCCCTTTTTACGCATACAAATGCGCGCCGAACTGCGGCGTTGGCAAAAAGAACTGGGCCTGACCTTTATCCACGTGACCCACTCGCAAGAAGAGGCGATGGCCTTGGCCGACCTGATGGTGGTGATGAACCAGGGTCGAATCGAGCAAACCGGCACGCCGCACGAGATTTACAACCGGCCAAAAAGCGAATTTACGGCGCGCTTCATGGGTGGCCACAATGTGATTGACACGCCCGCTGGCAAGATCGGCGTACGCAACGACCATATCCGCATACAGGCCATCAGCCAGGGTGACATCGCGCCCGAACACTTGGCCGCGGTTGTCAGCGACATTGAATACCAGGGCAGCTATGTTTTGCTTGGCCTGCGCCGCCCCGGCAGTGCACCAACCAGCAGCGCTGATGCCGATTGGTCGGTGATGTTGCCGGAGGATGTTTATTTATCCCGCCC
Organism: Comamonadaceae bacterium; assembly: GCA_014190675.1. Taxonomy (GTDB): domain Bacteria; phylum Pseudomonadota; class Gammaproteobacteria; order Burkholderiales; family Burkholderiaceae_C; genus Rhodoferax. Next base: position 11,612 of record BJGT01000071.1, read on the forward strand.
CTTCGCGCTCGGCGAAGGCGTCAGCTTGTCTTGGCTGCCGCACCAAGCGCATGCACTGTCTCCCAAACCCAGTTCCCCCGCCAGTCCCGTCTTCAAATGAAGACTTTTAACCTTCCAGGAGCTTTAACCATGTCTGACCAATCAACTGATTCTGTTGCGAGCGCTGCCGCGATACCAAGGCGTACCCTACTCAAGGGAACCGCGGGCATTCTTGCCACCGGCATCTTCCCGGCCGTCCATTCGGCTGACCCTATCGTGTTGCGTTATCTGGGAACAGCGGTGAACCAGGACAAAGCAATCGGCGAAAAATTCAAAGCCGACACCGGTATCACCATTCAATATGTGGCTGTAACCACCGATGACGTGACCAAGCGTGCGGTCACAGCGCCCAACAGCTTTGACCTGATCGACACCGAGTATTTTTCATTGAAAAAAATCGTGCCCACAGGCAACCTCAAGGGCATCGACACCAAACGGATTAAAAACGCCGACAAAATAACCTCGGTTTTCACCACCGGCAAAGTCGGCTCTAAAACCATCGGCGACCAGGGCACAGCGCCGAAAAAAGTGATTTTTCTGGAGGGCGAGAAGTCCAAAGTATTCTCCAAAACCCCGACCCAGTTCATGTCCTTGATCCCCACCGTTTACAACGCTGACACGCTGGGCATACGCCCAGACCTGATCAAGCGGCCCATCACTTCTTGGGCTGAGCTGCTGAACAAGGAGTTCAAGGGCAAGGCATCGATTTTGAACATTCCATCGATCGGCATCATGGACGCGGCGATGGTGGTTGAAGCCATGGGCATTTACAAGTACCCGGACAAAGGCAATATGACCAAAAAGGAGATTGATCTGACCATCAAGACCTTGATCGAAGCCAAAAAAGCCGGTCAGTTTCGCAGTCTGTGGAAAGACTTTAACGAGTCTGTCAACCTGATGGCATCGGGCGAGGTGGTTATTCAGTCGATGTGGTCACCAGCAGTGACGGCGGTTCGCTCCAAGGGCATTGACTGCGTGTTTCAGCCGCTCAAAGAGGGCTATCGCTCCTGGGCAGCCGGTTTTGGCGTACCCGCCACCCTGACTGGCAAAAAGCTGGACGGCGCTTATGAGTTCATCAACTGGTTCCTCGACGGCTGGGCGGGTGCTTACCTGAACCGCCAAGGTTATTACAGCGCCGTGCTGGAAACCGCCAAGACCAAAATGGAAGCCTACGAGTGGGCCTATTGGATGGAGGGCAAGCCGGCCACCCAAGACATCAAGAGCCCACAAGGCGATCTGTTGGCCAAAACCGGTGCGGTGCGAGACGGTGGCAGTTACGAGGACCGTATGGGCGGTGTTGCCTGCTGGAATGCGGTGATGGACGAAAACATTTACATGGTTAAAAAGTGGAATGAATTCGTAGCGGCCTGATAGCGAGCGCTGCCCATGGCAATCACGGTTGTTGTGCCAAAGCCTGCCGCAGCAGCGGCAGCGCCCGGACACGCCCTGCCAGCGTGGCTGCAGGCAGCCCCGCTGGCAGCGGTGTTCGTGTTGTTTTTCCTGATCCCGCTGGCCTTGATCGTGATGGTCAGTTTTTGGGATTTCAACGAGTACGAACTGCTGCCGGGCTTTACTTTCAAAAATTACCTGTCAATTTTTGAAGGTTGCAGCAGCAATGCCGCTGATTGGTGTGTCACTTTCAAAACCTATTTCTCGACTTTCAAGTTTTGTTTGTTGGTCTGGATCATCACTTTGGTGATTGGTTTTGCCGTGTCCTACTTCATGGCTTTTCATGTCCGCTCCAGCACCATGCAAACCCTGTTGTTTGTGGTGTGCACCATTCCTTTTTGGACCTCCAATGTGATTCGCATGATCTCCTGGGTGCCTTTGCTGGGCCGCAACGGCTTGGTGAACCAGAGCCTGCAGCGCGCTGGCTTGATTGAGGAGCCACTGGAGTGGCTCTTGTTTTCAGACTTTTCGGTGGTGCTGGCCTTTGTGCATCTGTACACCATGTTCATGATCGTGCCCATCTTCAACTCCATGATGCGCATTGACCGCAGCCTGCTTGAAGCGGCCAGCGACTGTGGCGCCACGGCCTGGCAAACCCTGTGGAATGTTGTGGTTCCCCTGTCGCGCACCGGCATCATCATTGGTTCGATCTTTGTCATCACGATTGTGATGGGCGACTTTGTCACCATTGGTGTCATGGGTGGCCAGCAAATAGCCTCGGTGGGCAAGATCATCCAAGTGCAGACCTCTTACCTGCAATTCCCCTTGGCCGCTGCCAATGCCGTGCTGTTGCTGTCCATCGTGCTGATGATCATCTGGGGCCTGACCCGTTTGGTCGATATTCGCAAGGAGCTCTGAGTGGCAAACAGCCAACGCGCCGTGGGGTTTTGGCCACTGGCTATTTTCTTTGCCCTGTTCGTGCTGTTCATGTACGGGCCTATGTTGGTGATTGTGGTGCTGAGCTTCCAGGGGCCAGAGGGTGGTTTAACCTTTCCGCTGCGCGGACTGTCGCTGCACTGGTTTCATAAATTGGCGCAGGGCCTAGGGGTGGTCGATATAGCGGCCGCGCTGACGCGCTCGCTGATGCTGGGCCTGGTCGTCATGGCCGTGACGGTGGTTTTTTCAGTGCTCGCCGGGCTGGCCTTTCGGCGGCGTTTGGCCGGCGGCAACACGCTCTTTTATATGGTGGTGGCGAGCCTGATCATGCCCTCCATCATTGTCTCTTTGGGCATCGGCCTGGAGTTCAGGCTGCTCGACACTGGCATAAAGAAAATGCTGGAGTCCGCCGGCCAGACGGACTTGCTTGAAGGCTATGGAACCGCCTTGGGCCTGCTGACCTCGGCTTTGGGGGCCCACCTGACCTGGACTTTGCCTTTTGGACTGCTCATCATGTTTGCCGTGTTCAATCGTTTTAACCCAGCCTACGAGGAAGCCGCCCGTGATCTGGGCGCGAGCCCGTGGCAAACCTTCAGCCATGTGGTCTTGCCCCTGATCGCGCCGGCCGTGGTGGGGGTGGGCATGTTTGGCTTTACCTTGAGCTGGGATGAGATCGCCCGCACCTCGCAGGCCATTGGGGATGTGAATACCTTGCCGCTGGAGTTGCAGGGCTTGACGACAACCGTCACCACCCCATCAATTTATGCGCTGGGCACAGTCACCACAGTGGTGTCGTTTGTGGTGATGGGCGCAGCGCTCGGCCTGGGTTCTTGGCTGGAGCGAAGGCAACAAAAAGGCCGGCCAGCGTGATTCGCCCAGCCCAGTCATCAGGGGCTGGCGTTGCCAGGCGCCATCTGCTGGTCATCAACCCCAACACCTCCAGCGCAGTCAGCGCTTTGTTGCAAAAGCATATTCAGCAAGCCGTGCATCAGCAGGCCGATGTGCGCACGCTGTCAGCGCGCTTTGGCGCGCCCTATATCGCTTGTGAGGCAAGTTACGCGGTGGCTGCGCATGCCGTGTTGGATACCTGGGCAGCGGCCCTGGTGCCGCCCCAGCCCCGCCCAGACGTGGTTTTGATAGGCTGTTTTGGCGATCCGGGTTTGTTGGCGCTGCGCCAGGCCAGCGCGGTGCCGGTGATTGGCTTGGCGCAGGCTGCTTTTCTTGAGGCCGCGCAATTTGGCCGCTTTGCCATAGTGACCGGTGGCGAGCGCTGGAAGCCCATGCTCGAGCGATTGGCTCATATGCTGGGCTTTGGCGACACCTTGTTGGGCATTGAAACCGTGGCGCCGACGGGTGCGCAGCTGGCCGCCGACCCGCTCGCGGCGCAGGCGCTGTTGGCCCAGGCCTGCCAGGCAGCGGCCCGCCGTTTTAACGCACAGGCTGTGATACTGGGCGGCGCTGGGTTGGCGGGTTTGGCAGAGGGCCTGTCATCAAGCCTCGGTGTGCCGCTGGTTGACAGCGTGCTGGCGGGTGCCCGGCAGGCCATGATCAGTGTCGCAAATGCTGGCGTGGCCACTGGACCTGGGTGCTTTGACTTGCATTGGCAGGGCGTATCCAAAGAGTTGGCCGACCTCGGACGCCCTGCTGCCGATGCAGGACTGTCCGCGCGGCGCCAGTAAACCTCCTCGCAACCTTACATCAGCTTACAAAGACACCGCAGCCAAACCGAATCGTTCTGGCTGACACTGCAGTTTGCCTCGCGCCGCGGTGCGAAGGGCAGCAACCCAACCAAGGAAGTGAAAAATGAAACTACGCTTGAAAACCGCCTCACTCGCCGTCCTTTTGACCGGCGCCAGTTGGTGTACTTTTGCACAGGTCGTTGCGCCTAGTGGGCCGGTTGGC
>BJGT01000072.1 GCA_014190675.1 Comamonadaceae bacterium
TGTTCGAAGCCATGAAGGCCTACCACGACATTGGCTACACCGGCCCCCTGCGGCCAGACCATAACCCGACCATGGAGGGAGAGCGCAACGACGAGCCCGGGTACATGATTCGCGGGCAGATTTTTGCTGTGGGTTATATGAAAGGCCTGATTCAGGCGGTGCGGTCTCGGGCGCAGGCGATGTGATGTGATCCGAGGTACATGCTTGACACCAACATCTGCATTTACCTTATGAAGCACCAACCGGCCGAAGTGCGCGAGCGGTTTGCGGCGTGCTTTGTCGGCGACGTCGTCATGTCTGCGGTGACACTGGCCGAGCTTGAATTTGGCATCGCTTGCTCAAGCCTTGCCTTCCAAGCGGCCAACCGGGCGGCATTGGCGAGTCTGCTCGAAGACATCCTGGTTGCGCCGTTTGATGCACAAGCCGCCATGGCCTATGGCCCGATCCGCGCAGCCTACACAGTCCGCAACCGCGATGCGCTGGACAAGTTGATCGCATCACACGCGGTCGCTTTGGGGGCAACCCTGGTCACCAACAACGAAGCAGATTTTGTGGGCTACCCCGGGCTGAAAGTGGACAACTGGGTGAAAAGTCACTGAGGTGCCGATGTTCACGCCAGTGGTGCACCCACCATGCGCCAGCCGTAGAAAATTTTTAAAAGCCAGTCACCCCAAAACAGGCCACAACAAAGGCCTTTAACTGAGCAAAAAAAGTGCGCGGCTTATTTAAAAATTTTGCCAAAAAATGACTGTACGCCGTCCCACATGGAGCGGCCTGTGTCTTGCACCGCGTCAACCACGGCCGAGCCTGAAGAGGCTGGTTTTTGACCGCCACTGGTGGCCGCACAACCGGTCATCGCAACAAAAGCGATGCCCAGAAGGGCTGTTTTTAATCTGCTCATCTTGTCTCCTCGAACTGTAAAAATTGAATCCGTAAAACCCCTGCAAGCCGATGGGCCAAGATGCCCAGGGCCAGCGCAGGCTCCAATTCGAGTGTCATCTTAACCGATGGCTGGGTGCGGCTTGCACTAAACTGGTGCCGTAAACCGAGGGTTTAGTTCAATGGCAGAACGGCAGCCGCGCAAAGAAAATTGCAGTTTCTTGCAAACAACCCACGCAAAACCTACAGGCCTACCAACTTTTCAGCATCTGCCAAGCCGCAATGTTCGAATGCCGGCTTGTACCCGTCAAGTTCGAACGTTGTCATTCCCACTTCCACAGACTGACCCACCGCGCGCCACTGCCCCACAGCTTCAACGACCTGACGCACGATGGCCAACGCCTGCTCAGCCGTCAGAGCGAACTGTGGGGCTTGCCCCATCAATTGGGCCATACTGGTGATGGGGCCTGTGTCTTCGCTTAACCATGTCTTGGATTCACGGTCCTTGTCCGGCATCGGATTGACGTCAAACGCCGGCGACAGCTGCCATTGATTGCCGCCCATGTAAAGGAATCCGATGTTGTGAAGGTGGTCGTCTACGTTGGTGATGAGGTGGTAAAACACCAGACGGCGCCACAGCTCTCGAGCGTCGTCCAAATAGTTCGCGCAGGCCCCTTTCATCACCGCGAGTAGCTCGGTGTAAGCGTGGTCAGCTTGTCGGCTGGCCTGGAGCATCGTAGCGCCTGACATGTAGGGGATGCGTGCATACTCGGGCGCGCGGTCGAATCGGCGGATGACCGCCACAGGGGTGCCTTGCACCACAAGCACATGGGCATGCGCGGCGTTGATGCCCGCCAAGCTCGCCAGCTTGAGCGCAAGGACCTCGGCACGCGTCACGTTGCGTTCGTCCGTGATGCTCGGGAACTTACCCAGGGCCAAGAGCCCATCCTCGTCCAGAATGCTGCATTTCGGGCGCATGCCTCCCAGGGAGGTCCCCTTGCCTTGCAGATAGGCCAAATCCTTGGCTGTTTCCCTGCCCAGCTCGACCGCTCGTGAAGCCGAAAGCATCTTCTCGAGCTCCAGCATTGGCGGCGTCGCACGCCGGCCGGCAGGCACGGTCTGCAGATAAGCGCCATGCGTATTGCGCAAGCGCAAGGCGCCCATACGGCTGAAGTCATCGACCGCGCAAAGGTAATCGAGCTCGGTCAGCGCCCCCAGAGTCGGGGCATCCTCGCGGCGCTTGGCATGCGCACGGGCGATGACACGGCGGCCCCAGGCATCCGGCTCGGTGTCTCCGAGCGCGAGAAAGAACAACGAGTCCTCCTTGGTCGCGGCCTTGCGGCTCTGGTACCCCGGCGTGGCCGTGAGGTCCGGTGATAGGTTGAACGTGTCCTTGTTGTCCAGCCAATCTTGAAAGTAGGCAAACTGCGTGAACACGCGAGGCCCGTTGCGCACAAATACGAGTTTGCCCACGGGCGTGCCTACCTTGCCCAGGCACACATCCAGTTCGGTCTTCATGTTCTGTGCCGCAGCACTTGTGCGCGTAGCCATATCGTGCCAACCCTTCAAAATGCTTTGGGTACCTTACGGCGTTTGCTGTAGACCCGAGTGGGTAGTTCTGCATCCATCAGCGCGAGTCCCAAGGAATCCGTCGGCGTGTCCAAGAGTAAGCGCAGCTTCTCCAGCTCACCAAAGACCTGAAGAGCGCTGCCCAGGTAGGTGAGCGCCGTTCCAGAATGTCCGTCCTCCAGCCGGCGTACCGTGCTTACCGAAACGCCCATGCGGGACGCCAAGTCGGCTTGAGACATACCTCGTCGCCGGCGCGCGAGCGCGATGCTCTGGCCTAGCGTCTTGAGAGCTCGGTCTACGGAGAGGTTAGCAGCATTAGCCATGTGAAATCGTCCTAATAAGAGCGCCTGAAGGACACAAGCACTCCAATTGGTACTATTCTCGCAGATTGACAATCATTTTACAGTATTGAATCCGTTTAAGAACGCTTGCTATTTACTATCGCTCTTAAAAGAGCGATAGTTACCGAACCCTCGGGGTGCCGTCAACGACTGCGCGCCGGCACCAGACTCCGCGCTAACAGGTTCCGACCGTGCCATGGCCTGCCTTTGTGCGTTTCCAGCAGGTCGAGGGCATCCGAGCGCGTGATGCTGGCTGCCGATCGAGATGCAATGGGCTCGAGGGCCGATTCCAAGCGCAGGCCAGGGCAACCCACGCCAACCAGATGCTGGCCGGGTTGCAACAGCTTTGCAACACGTGTGTCGAATTGCACCGCTCTATACTCCTCCCCGAGGTAAAAGGATCGGCGGCAGGCAGGGAGACCTAAGCTGCGCAAAAATCTAGGCCAAAAATGGCAAAAACCTACGGTAAATTAAGGACTTAGGCGATAAAAGCCTACCAACAAATCAATGGGTTAAAAAAACGCGGGTGTAGTTCAATGGCAGAACGGCAGCTTCCCAAGCTTCATACGAGGGTTCGATTCCCTTCACCCGCTCCAATTCACCAGCCAGGTCAGCGGCCCAGGGTGCGCGCCCAGGGGCTGTGGCCACAAAAAAGGCTAGTCCATGCGCCACGAGAAGCTCAGCATCATCTTTCACGGCGACAACGCCAGCAACTTCCGTCCAGGCTTTGAGCGACTGCTCGCCGCCCAGCACCGGCTGATTGATTTGAGCGAGGGTCTGGCCAGCGCAGCCGAGCGGTCCGAGTACGAGCGGGCCGATGTGATCATTGGCGTCAAGTTCAACGCTAGCCTGCCGCTGCCACGCCATTTGAGCTTGTTTCATGCGCCAGCAGCGGGTACGGACGCCATCGACCTAGACCTGCTGCCGGCCAGCGCTGCCTTGTGCAACTGCTTTGGCCACGAGGCCGCCATTGCCGAGTACGTAATGACCGCCCTGCTGCTGCGGCATGTGCCACTGGCCGCCGCCGACGCCGACCTGCGGGCACAGCGCTGGACCTACTGGGCGGGCCGGCTCACCGGCTTGCGCACCGAACTCGGCGGCCAGACCATCGGGCTGCTGGGCTTTGGTCATATTGCCAAAGCGATTGCCGCGCGCGCCAAAGCCTTTGGCATGAGCGTCCACGTGGCCAATCGCAGCACAGTGAGCAGCCCGCTGGTAGACCGCTATTTCAGCCTGGCTGAGCTGCAGCCGTTCATGGGCTCGGCTGATGCGCTGGTGGTGTCGCTGCCCTTGGCAGAACAGACCCGCGGCCTGATCGGGCAAGCTGAGCTGGCGGCGATGCGCCCCGAGGCCGTTATCCTAAATGTGGGGCGCGGCCCAGTGATTGAGGAACAGGCCCTGTTTGATGCGTTGACCGAAAGACGCATCGGCGGCGCCATCATCGACACCTGGTACCAGTACCCGACGCCAGCACAGGCCGAATGCGCCCCCTCCAGCCTGGACTTTGCCAGCCTGCCAAATGTCGTGATGACACCGCATATGTCCGGCTGGACCACCGGCACGGTGCTGCGACGTCAGCACACCATGGCAGACAATATCGCGCGCTTGACAGACGGGCGTTCGCTGCTCAATGTGGTCAGGCAAGCGGCTTAGGGCCCAGACCGCCCGAGCCGCCCTGGCCAGTGCGGCCTAGTGCAGCGGCACACCAGTTTTGGACTGCAGTTCCTCTAAGCTTACACCTGGCGCCATCTCCACCACCTTGAGACCATGCGGCGTGACGTCCAGCACCGCCAGATCGGTGATGATGCGGTCCACCACGCCGACGCCAGTCAGCGGCAGGGTGCAGTGGGGCAAAATTTTGAGGTCAATCGTGCCGTCTTTCTTTTTGGCCACGTGTTCCATCAGCACCACCACGCTTTTGACGCCGGCCACCAGGTCCATGGCGCCGCCCATGCCCTTGACCATCTTGCCGGGAATCATCCAGTTGGCCAGGTCGCCTTTTTCGCTGACCTGCATCGCGCCCAGGATGCTCAGGTTGATTTTGCCGCCACGGATCATGGCAAAGCTGTCATGGCTGCCAAAAATGCTGGAGCCGGCAATCGTGGTCACCGTCTGTTTGCCGGCGTTGATTAGGTCGGCGTCTACCTCGTCTTCCGTGGGAAACGGCCCGATGCCGAGCATGCCGTTTTCGCTCTGCAGCCAAACCTCGATATCAGGGTTGACAAAGTTGGCCACCAGGGTCGGCAGGCCTATGCCCAGGTTGACGTAAAACCCGTCTTGCAGTTCCTGCGCAGCCTTGGCCGCCATTTGGTCGTGGGTCCAGGCCATGTTCAGACTCCTGCTTTCTCGGTGATGGTGCGTTTTTCAATGCGCTTTTCGGGGTGGGCATTGAGCACGATGCGGTGCACATAGATGCCGGGCAGGTGCACGGCATCCGGGTCAAAGCTGCCGGTGTCCACAATCTCTTCCACCTCCACCACGGTGATCTTGCCGGCCATGGCCACGGCCGGGTTGAAGTTGCGGGCAGTGCGGCGAAACACCAGGTTGCCGCTTTTGTCGGCCTTCCAGGCCTTGACCAGCGATACCTCGGGCACCAGGGCACGCTCCATCACGTACACATGGCCGTCAAATTCACGCGTTTCCTTACCTTCGGCCACCTGGGTGCCGACGCCGGTGCGGGTGTAAAACGCCGGGATGCCGGCGCCGCCGGCGCGCAGCTTCTCGGCCAGCGTGCCCTGCGGCGTGAACTCAAGTTCCAGTTCACCGGCCAGGTACTGGCGCTCGAACTCCTTGTTCTCGCCCACGTAGCTGGAGATCATCTTGCTGATCTGGCGGGTTTCCAACAGCTTGCCCAGGCCGAAGCCATCCACCCCAGCGTTGTTAGAGATCACGGTGAGGTCGCGCGCGCCGCTGTCGCGCAGGGCCTGGATCAAGGCCTCTGGAATGCCGCACAGGCCAAAACCGCCGACAGCCAGCAGCTGGCCGTCGTGGACGATGCCTTGCAAGGCGGCCGCCGCACTGGGGAAAATTTTGTTCACTAATCAAACTCCTGAAATTAGCTCAATGCGCCAAGAATACTACGCCCTCGCAGACCTGCCCTGCGGGCCTGGCGCAAGCCGGCCAGGGGAGTTGAGCGCAGCCGGGGCTCGTCCTGCCGAATCTGGCCTGGGCTACTCGATTTTCAGGTTTTGGGTTTTCACCACTGCGGCCCAGGCCCGGTAGTCGGCCTCGATGAAGGCGGCGAGTTGGGCCGGCGTGCCGACGGCCGGCTCAACCGCGTCGGCCTTGAAACGGACCAGCACATCGGGCATGGCCACCATCTTGCGCAGCGCCGCGTTGAGCTTGTCCACCACCGACGCTGGCGTGCCCAGGGGAGCGGCAATCGCAAAATAGTTCAGCACATCGATGCCGGCAAACCCCGACTCAGCCATGCTGGGTACCTCGGGCAGGGCGCTCGAGCGCTTGGCGCTCGTCACGGCCAGGGCCTTGACACGCCCGTCTTTAATGAAGGGAAGCAGCGCAGGAATGGTGCCGGTGACCAATTGAATCTGGCCGGCAATCATGTCCAGCGTGGCGGGTGCGACGCCCTTGTAGGGAACATGAACGATGTTGGTAGCGGTACTGGCTTTCAACTGCTCAAGCACCAGGTGGTTCACACCACCCGCCCCGGCCGAGCCGTAATTGAGCACACCGGGCTTTTGACGCGCCAACTCAACCATCTCCTTCATGTTCGAGACTGGCAGGCTGGTGTTGGCAGCCCACACCAGAGGTCCGGTGGCAATCAAGCCCACCGGCGCAAAACCGCGCAGCGCGTCATAGCCTGCGCTGGGCAAAGATGCCGCCACTGTGGTGAAGGGGGAGGCCAGCAACAGCAGGCTGTAGCCGTCGGGCGCCTGCTGCGCCACATGCTGGGCGCCAATGGCCCCCGAGGCGCCTGCCCGGTTCTCCACAACAAAACTGCCGCCCATCAACTCAGCGAGTTTTTGGGCCACCAGACGGCCCATCGCATCGGTGCCGGCACCCGGCGCAAAAGGCACCACAATGCGCACCGGTCGCTCAGGATAGGTGGCAGGGTTTTGCGCTTGAGCGCTGAACTGGGGCATCAGCAGCAGCGCTGCAGCCAGGCTCAGCAAGTTGCGGCGAGAGATGTTTTTGAAAATCATGGCGGGCCTCAAAAGGTTGGAGTGGACGGCCCCGAATTGTGCTGCACGCGCTGGCGCGCCTATGACAGTCGCATGACACCCGCACGAGCGGGAGTCGTTCTGGCGACTGGGCGCTGGGCATAATGCCTCAGCCAAAACTTGAAAAAAGCCCCGCCATGAGCCGCTACCCCGCCCCCGAACTCAAGGATCTGCCTGAGGATATTCGCGCCAAAGTGCTCGAAGTCCAAAACAAGGCCGGTTTTGTGCCCAACGTCTTTTTGGCCCTGGCACGCCGGCCGGCCGAATGGCGGGCGTTTTTTGCCTACCACGATGCCCTGATGCTCAAAGAGGACTCGGGCCTCTCCAAGGGCGATCGCGAGATGATCGTCACCACCACCAGCGCTGCCAACAACTGCCTGTACTGCGTGGTGGCCCATGGTGCCATTTTGCGCATTTACGAGAAAAAACCACTCGTGGCCGACCAGGTGGCGGTGAACTACCGCAAGGCCGACATCACGCCGCGCCAGAGCGCCATGCTCGACTTCGCCATGAAGGTGTGCCTGCAGTCCGACCAAGTTGCCGAGCCGGACTTTGCGGCCCTGCACGCGCACGGCTTCAATGACGAGGACATCTGGGATATTGCCGCCATCACCGCCTTCTTTGGGCTATCGAACCGCATGGCCTCGTTCAGCGGCATGATGCCCAACCCCGAGTTCTACCTGATGGGCCGCCTGCCCAAGGCCAAGTAGCTCAGGCGCTGACCACTGCGCGCAGCCAGTCGGGCAGAGTGCGGGCCTTTTTTTCCGGGAAATTGACCCAAATGGTGGTGGCACCGCCCGCCGCGCAAATCACCTCGGGCTGATCGGTCCGGGCTATCGTCGCCCAGGTCTCAAAGGTGCTGCGGCGCGGGTCGCTGGCGTACATCTTGATCAGCACCTCGCCAGGGTATTCGAGTTGCTGATAAAAATTACAAAATGCGTTAACGATGATCGGCCCCTCGCCCGCGGGGTCAGGCTGGCAGCCAATCGAGCGCATCCAGTCGATGCGGCAGGTCTCGAGGTAACGAAAATAACTGGTGTTGTTGACATGCTGCATCGCGTCCATATCGCCCCAGCGGATCGCAATGCGCATCTCATAGACCAGTTTCTTGACCTCAGGAATATCAAATTTCATATTGCCAGGCCTACAGGTTCAGGCGCCGAATCCGTCGTCTGCCGCAATCACTGCACCATTGATGAAGTGGCTTTCCTTGGCGCACAACATCACCAGCACAGCGTCCAAATCTTGCACCTGCCCGACCCGCTTGCGCGGCAACATTTGAATCAGTTTCTGGCCCTGCTCGGTTTGCCAGTGGTGGTGATTGATCTCGGTGTCGATGTAGCCCGGACACAGGGCATTCACATTGATGCCGAAACGACCCCATTCCACCGCCATAGCCTTGGTCATTTGAACCACTGCCGCCTTGCTCATCGCGTACACGCTGATCTGGGGCAGCACACGCAGGCCGGCCATGGAGGCAATATTGACGATTCGCCCGCCCGTGTAGGTGCCGGGTGCTGCGCCCCGGGCGCGCGCCAGCATGCGCTTGCCGACTTCCTGAGCGACAAAAAACGCACCCCGAACATTGGTGTTGAAGGTGAAATCAAAATCATCTTCGGTCACATCCTGGATACGCTGCGTGGTGCTGACGCCCGAGTTGTTGATCAGAATATCGATCGAGCCGACCTCGGTTTCAGCATGGGCGACGGCCGATTTGATGGAATCATGGTCGGTCACGTCGAGCTCCACCACATGGGCATCACCCCCTTCGGCCTCAATGCGGGCGCGCAAATCTTTCAGCAACTCCATGCGCCGGCTGGCCAACACCACGGCAGCGCCCGCGCGGGCCAAGGTCTGCGCAAATTGGGCGCCCAGGCCGCTGGACGCGCCGGTGATGAAGGCCACGCGGCCTGAGAGGTCAATGCTATAGGCCATGTCGGGTTTCTCCAGAGTTGAGGGATGTTCACCTGCACCGGGGTGATTCACCGAATAAAATCAGCAGCCTCCACCGCGGCACGAGGCTTTGGACCAAGCGCCCTGGGCAAGCCCGATTATCAAACCAGAACCTCCAAGAAGCAGCAGCATGACAAACCAGGACCTACTGGCCCAGTTCGGCCCCCGTGAAGCCATGGAATACGACCTGGTCGTGGTCGGCGGCGGCCCGGGTGGTCTGGCCACCGCCATCCGCTTCAAGCAACTGGCGACTGAAAAAGGCCAGGACCTGTCGGTGGTGGTGCTGGAAAAAGGCTCAGAGCCGGGCGCACACATCCTGTCCGGCGCCATCATGGACCCGAAAGCGCTGAGCGAGCTGATCCCAGACTGGCAGGCGCGCGGCGCGCCGCTCAAGCAGCCAGTCACTGACGACGCCTATGTCTTTCTGGGCGAAAAAACCGGCTTTCGGGTGCCCAATATGGTCTTGCCACCGTTTGCCGACAACCATGGCAACTACATCATCAGTCTGGGTGCGCTCACCAAATGGATGGCCGAGCAGGCCGAAGCGCTGGGGGTGGAGATTTTCCCGGGCTTTACCGGTGCCGAGGTGCTGTACAACGACAACGGCTCGGTCAAAGGCGTGGCCACTGGCAATGTGGGCGTGGGCAAAGATGGCGAGCCGATGGACAGTTTCCAGCTCGGTATGGAACTGCTGGGTAAATACACCGTGTTTGCCGAAGGCGCACGCGGCCACCTGGGCAAACAGCTCATCGCCAGTTTCAAGCTTGACCAAGGGCGTGATCCGCAAAGCTTTGGCATTGGCATCAAGGAACTGTGGGAAATCGACCCCAGCCGGCACCAACCCGGCTTTGTGATGCACACCGCCGGCTGGCCCATGGCATCAGACACCTATGGCGGCGCCTTCCTCTACCACCTGCCGGACAACAAAGTGGCTTTAGGCTTTGTCACCGGCCTGGGCTACACCAACCCTTATCTGAGCCCTTTTGAAGAGCTGCAACGCTGGAAAACCCACCCCAACGTGCGCTATTACTTCGAGAACGCCAAGGGCGAGATCACCGCCAAGCGCTTGTCGTACGGGGCGCGAGCCATCAATGCCAGCGGCCTCAACGCTCTGCCCAAAACCGTCTTCCCAGGCGGCGCGCTGGTGGGCTGCAATGCCGGTTACCTGAACGTAGGCCGGATCAAGGGCAGCCACGCCGCCATCAAGACCGGCATGCTGGCGGCCGAGGCCGCCTTTGAGGCCGTGCTGGCTGGCCGGCAGCATGATGAACTGAGCGCCTACCCCGCGGCCTTTGAGGCCAGTTGGCTGCACACCGAGCTCAACAAGGACCGCAACTTCAAAAACTGGTTCAAGTACGGCCTGACCACCGCCACGCTGATGAACGGCTTTGAGCAATTTGTGCTTCGTGGTCATATCCCCTGGACCCTGCGCCGCGACAAGCCCGACCACGCCTACCTCAAACCCGCCGCCGAGTGCCAGCCCATCCATTACCCCAAGCCCGACGGCAAACTGACCTTTGACCGGTTGAGCAGCGTCTTCATCAGCAACACCAACCATGAAGAGCAGCAACCGGCCCACCTGACGCTTAAAGACGCCTCGGTGCCGGTGAGCATCAACCTGGCCAAGTACGCCGGGCCGGAGGCACGTTACTGCCCGGCCGGCGTCTATGAGTATGTGAAAAACGACGACAACACCGACCGTCTGCAGATCAACGCGCAAAACTGCGTGCATTGCAAGACCTGCGACATCAAGGACCCGACGCAAAACATTGTCTGGGTTACACCCGAGGGTGGTGGCGGGCCGAATTACGCCGGCATGTGAAACCGGTTTGACGCCCGAGACGAGGAGCTCGGCCCGCCCTGCCAACATGACGTTAGAATTTCTAGAGTCAGGAGAGCGTTGGGGTTGAAAGCGGTTCACGACCGCTTGCACCACCAAACGCCGAAGGCGCAGGACGGCTGATTGCAGCGGTCTGAACGCTCAGGCAAAAGGACTGACAAACATGGGCTGATCTTGCCGGTCAATCCATGACTCCCCACTGGAGAGAGGCGGCAGCCCATGCCGCCCACCGAAGGAGCAACCCGCAGCCCACTGCGCCAGAGTTCTGGTGCGGCCGGCCCGGCGAATCTCTCAGGTACCACGGACAGCGGGGGCCAACCATGGCCTAGGTCATGGCATGTGCCCGTCGTTTGACTGTCCAGGAATGCCTCCATGAATCACCCGTCGGATGAACTGCTCAAGACCCCCTTGCACGACCTGCACCTGAGTTTGGGCGCCCGCATGGTGCCCTTTGCCGGCTATAGCATGCCGGTGCAATACCCGGCCGGTCTGATGGCAGAACACCACCACACCCGCAAGGCTGCCAGCCTGTTTGACGTGTCCCACATGGGCCAGTTGCGCCTGCTTGGGCCCGATGCAGCCGCTGCGCTGGAAACCCTTCTGCCCGTGGATGTGATCGGCCTGGCGAGCGGCCGCCAGCGCTACGGACTGTTGCTCAACGACGCGGGCGGCATCATCGACGACCTGATGTTCGTCAATCGCACCGACAGCCATGGCGACCTGTTGTTGGTGGTCAATGGCGCATGCAAGGTCGCCGATATGGCGCACATCCAGGCGGGCATTGGCCAGCGCTGCGAGGTTTTGCCCCTGCCCGAGCTGGCCTTGCTGGCGCTGCAGGGTCCGCAGGCGGCCAAAGCGCTGCAACGCCTGTGCCCCGGCATCCATCAGTTGATGTTCATGAGCGGCGGCGGCTTTGAAGTCGACTGCAGCACGGGTGGCGCTACCCAGTTGGTGCCCTGTTTTATTACCCGCAGCGGCTACACCGGCGAGGACGGTTTTGAGATTTCGGTGCACCAGGACCATGCCGCCGAACTCGCGCGCAGCCTGCTGGCCCAGCCCGAAGTTCGGCCGGCCGGCCTGGGGGCGCGCAATTCGCTGCGGCTGGAGGCCGGTCTGTGTCTTTACGGCAATGACATCGACAGCCGCACCACCCCGGTCGAGGCCGGCCTGGGCTGGGCCATCCAGAAGGTGCGCCGCAGCGGTGGCGCGCGGGCCGGTGGTTTTCCGGGTGCTGCAAAGATACTGGCGCAGTTGTCAGGCGGGACTGGGGGTGATGGCCGAAAACTCGTAGGACTTCGGGCCCTGGAGCGGATACCGGTGCGTGAGCACTGCGTACTCCAAGCGACCGACGGGCAAGCACTGGGTGAAGTCACCAGTGGTCTGCTCAGCCCCAGCCTGGACGTGCCGATCGCGCTGGGCTATGTGCTACCCGAGTTCGCCACGCCCGGTACGCGGATGCAGGCACTGGTGCGTGGCAAACCCGTACCGATGGAAGTCGTCGCTCTGCCCTTTGTGCCGCACCGCTATGTGCGTGCTTAAGGCGCCCGCCCTGATCTTTGTCGCGATTTTTTCGATATTTTTTGAAAGGAAGTTTTCATGACCCTCCAGTACACCCCCGACCATGAATGGCTGCAAACCGCAACCAGCCCGGTGAACGTCGGCGACATCATCACCGTTGGTATTACTCACCATGCGCAAGACGCACTGGGCGATGTGGTGTTTGTCGACCTGCCCGAAGTCGGCAAAAGCCTTGCCGCCCGCGACGTAGCCGGCGTGGTGGAGTCGGTCAAGGCCGCAGCCGATGTGTTTATGCCGGTATCGGGCGAGATCATCGAGGTGAACGAGGCCCTGCGCGCTGACCCTTCATTGGCCAATTCAGACCCGCTGGGGGCCGGATGGTTTTTCAAGGTCCGCGTCAGCCAGCCGCAGGAGTTCCATGAACTGATGGACGAGACTGCCTACGCCGGCTTTTCGGCGGCAGCCTAAACCCCAAGCGCCAAGGAGGCCGCCATGTTGATGCAATCTGCCAAACCCCTGGGTGAGCTGGAGGACAGCCATGAGTTCGCCGCGCGCCACATCGGCGTCACTCAGGCCGACCAGGCGCTGATGCTGCAGGCCGTTGGCGCCGAGTCGCGTCGCAGCCTGATGGCGCGCATCGTGCCCGCCAGCATTGCCAGAAGCAGCGCCATGGCCATTCCGGCACCCTTGACCGAGGCCGCCGCGCTGGCGGAACTGCGCGGCATCGCCAGCCGCAACCAGGTGTTCCGTAGCTTCATCGGCCAGGGCTATTACGGCACCCACACGCCTGGCGTGATCCTGCGCAATATCCTCGAAAACCCGGCCTGGTACACCGCCTACACCCCCTACCAGGCCGAAATCAGCCAAGGCCGGCTGGAGGCCCTGCTGAACTTTCAAACCCTGGTCACCGACCTGACCGGCATGGCGATTGCCAACGCCTCGATGCTCGACGAGGCCACCGCCGCCGCAGAGGCCATGACACTGGCCATGCGCATGGGCAAGTCCAAATCCAGCACCTTCCTGGTCGATGACGAGGTGCTGCCGCAGACACTGGCCGTATTGCAAACCCGGGCCCGGCCGCTGGGTATCACCGTCAAGACCTGTGGCCGCACGGAGGGGCTCATACAAGACAGCTTCGGCGTGCTGCTGCAATACCCGGGCCTGAGCGGCATGCTGCGGGACGACCGGGCCTGGATCACCGCCTACAAGGCACGGGGTGGCGTGGTAATCGTGGCGGCTGACCTGCTGGCATTGACCCTGCTGATGCCGCCCGCCGAGCTGGGCGCCGACATCGCGGTCGGCAACACCCAGCGCTTTGGCATGCCACTGTGCAATGGCGGGCCGCACGCAGCCTACCTGGCTTGTCGTGACGAGTTCAAGCGCTCGATGTCGGGCCGACTGGTGGGCGTGAGCGTCGATACCGAGGGCAACCCCGCTTACCGGCTGGCGCTGCAAACGCGAGAGCAGCATATCCGGCGCGAGAAAGCCACCTCCAACATCTGCACTGCCCAAGTGCTGCCGGCTGTGGTGGCGAGCATGTACGCGGTCTACCACGGGCCTGCGGGCTTGCGCCGCATCGCGCAGCGGGTGGCAGCCTTCACAGCCATGCTGGCGCGCGGCCTGCAGCAGATGGGCTACACCCCGGTCAATGAATACGCCTTCGACACGCTGACGCTGCACACCGGAAACGCTACTGAATCAATCGCTAGAAAAGCCCACGCAGAAAGACTAAACCTGCGATTTTTTGCCCAAGATGTGGTGAGCGTGTCACTCGATGAAACCACCACCCGGGACCACGTTGCGCAACTTTGGGCGGTGTTTGCACAGGACGGTCAGGCACTGCCCCAGGTGGCCGCATTTGAGGAAGGCCTGGAGCCGCTGATTCCGCATGAGCTGCGGCGCAGCAGCCCCTTTTTAACGCACCCGGTGTTCAACTCGCACCAGTCCGAAACCAGCATGCTGCGCTACATCCGCAGGCTCAGCGACAAAGACCTGGCGCTGGACCGCAGCATGATCCCGCTGGGCAGTTGCACGATGAAGCTCAACGCCACCAGCGAGATGATCCCCATCACCTGGCCTGAATTCGCCAACATCCACCCATTTGCGCCCGCCGAACAGCGGGCCGGCTATGCCGAACTGGATGCTCAACTGCGCGCTTGGCTGTGCCAGGCCACCGGCTACGCCGGCATCAGCCTGCAGCCCAACGCCGGCTCCCAGGGCGAGTACGCAGGCCTTCTTGTGATTCGCGCCTGGCAGGCGGCGCACGGCCAGGGCCATCGCCACATCTGTCTCATCCCCAGCAGCGCCCACGGCACGAACCCGGCGAGCGCTCAGATGGCCGGGCTGACGGTGGTGGTCACCGCCTGCGACGAGCAAGGCAACGTAGACATGGCCGACCTGCAAGCCAAGTGCGAACAGCACAGCGAGCACCTGGCGGCGGTGATGATCACCTACCCCAGCACCCACGGCGTGTTCGAGACCTCGGTGAAGGCGCTCTGCGCCCTAGTGCACCAGCACGGCGGGCGGGTCTATGTGGACGGCGCCAACATGAACGCCCTGGTCGGCCTGGCCGCCCCCGGCGAGTTCGGCGGCGACGTCAGCCACCTCAACCTGCACAAAACCTTCTGCATCCCACACGGCGGCGGCGGCCCCGGCGTCGGCCCAGTCTGCGTCGTCGCCGACCTGGTGCCCTACCTACCCGGCCACATCAACAACGAGACCATCAGCGTGGAGGCAGAACTTTCCGCCGGGCCGCCCCAAGGAAAGTTAGCCCCCTCGGGGGGCAGCGCAGCACACGCAGTGGCAAGCGTGGGGGCAACAACCCTAAGCGTGGGGGCAACAAGCCCGCCGCCGGGCCGCCCCAAGGCGGGGTTAGCCCCCCCGGGGGGCAGCGCAGCACACGCAGCGGCAAGCGTGGGGGCAACAATCTCTAGCGTGGGGGCAACGGAATCCACCGCCGGGCCGCCCCAAGGTGGATTAGCCCCCCCGGGGGGCAGCGCG
>BJGT01000073.1 GCA_014190675.1 Comamonadaceae bacterium
TGCTTATGCCAACGGTTTTGGTTGCCAATCCAAAGGGCGGTGTGGGTAAATCCACCTTGGCTACGCAGATCGCCGGCTACTACGCCTCCTGCGGACACGAGGTGCTCTTGGGCGATGTCGACCGCCAACAGTCGTCCCGCCTGTGGCTCAAGTTGCGCCCGGCCGCCGCCCGGCGGATTGACACCTGGGAGGCCAGCGCCGATCAAATCGTCAAACCGCCCAAGGCCGCCAGCCATGTGGTCATTGACACACCGGCAGGCTTGCACGGCTGGCGTTTTAACGACCTGCTCAAAATGGCCGACAAGGTCATTGTTCCCTTGCAGCCCAGCGTGTTTGATATTTTTGCCACGCGGGCCTTTTTGGACCAACTGGAGCAGCACCGGCGCCACGACCGGCTGCAGATTGCCTTGGTTGGCATGCGGGTTGACGCCCGTACGATTGCTGCGGACAAGTTGCAGGAATTCATCTCAACCCTGGGTTTTCCAGTGCTGGCCAACTTGCGGGACACGCAAAACTATGTGCATTTGGCCGCCCGTGGCCTGACCCTCTTTGATCTGGCACCGCAACGGGTAGAAAAAGACTTGGCCCAATGGCAGGCCATTTGCGCTTGGCTTGACGCATGAGCGGCCGGTTTTGTCTCCGGCACGACAGGTTCGGTCTGCCGGCATGGCTAAAGTCGCGTCATGAAAACCTTTCAAACCCTCGCTGAGCTCTCTGCCCTGGTGGGTCAAGAAGTAGCCCTGAGTGACTGGGTGGTGATCACGCAGGAGCGGGTCGACCAGTTTGCCCAGGCCACCGGCGACCACCAATGGATCCATGTTGACGTGCCACGGGCGCAGGCCGGGCCTTTTGGCGGCACCATCGCCCATGGTTTTTTGACCCTGTCCCTGATTCCGCTTTTTTTTGCTTCGGCGATCGATGTTATGGAAACCCGCATGGGAGTGAATTACGGCCTGAACCGGGTTCGCTTCCTGGCCCCGGTACGGGTTGGTAGCCGGTTGCGCGCCCGCCTGAAGCTGCTCACCAGCGAGCCCATCGAAGGCAATGGGTTCCAAATGGTTTGGGAGGTCACCGTCGAGCAGGAAGGCGCCAGCAAACCGGCGTGTGTGGCCGAGTCCATCGTCAGGCGCTATGCCTGAACTCAGACGCCAGCCAGCGTCGGCACTTCAGGCATGGCAAAGCGGTTTTGGCGCCAGGCCTCAAACACCGTAACGGCCACTGCGTTTGAAAGGTTCAGGCTGCGCTGACCGGCCAACATTGGCAGGCGCAAGCTTTGGTTCGCGCCAATAGAGTCCCTGACGGCCTGATCCAGTCCCCGGGTTTCACTGCCAAAGACCAGCCAGTCGCCGGGCTCGAATCTGGTCTCAAATAGCTTACCCTGCCCCTTTGTGCTGAGGGCAAATAGCCGGCTAGGAACCGGTTTTTCGCAAGACAGAAACACCTGCCAGTCGGCGTGACGGCGCAGCTGCGCATACTCGTGGTAATCCAGACCAGCACGGCGCAGCAGCCGGTCATCCATCGAAAACCCCAGCGGCTCCACCAGATGCAGGCGGCAGCCCGTGTTGGCGGCCAGCCGAATGATGTTGCCGGTGTTGGGTGGGATTTCTGGCTCAACCAAAACAATGTGGAACATGGGGCAGCATTCTCGCCCGCGTTCAGGGCATGGGCATGGGCGTGCGCGCCACCACCAGGCCAGTGATGTGGGCGGCCCCTGCCTGACGCAGGGCCCGCGCGGCATAAAACAGCGTGGCGCCGCTGGTCATGACATCATCCACCAACAGCACCCGGGCGCCCGCCAGTCGTTTGGCTTGTAGTGGCTCGACTGCAAAAGCACCCGCCAGGCTGGTCAGCCGTTCGCTGCGGCTCAGCGTGCTTTGAGCGGGCGTATCGCGCAGGCGCAGCAGCAATTGGTCGGCGGTTTTTTTCGGTGCGAGTCGCCGGGCCAGCAGCAGGGCCTGGTTAAAGCCCCGTGAGCGCAGCCTTTGCTTTGACAGGGGCATGGGCAGCACAAGTTCGGCGTCCTCCAGCGCTGGCTCGACCCAGGGCGTGCTGCGCATCAGCAGGGCAAAGTCGGCCGCCAGCCCGGGCTGAGCCCGGAACTTGAAGTTCACCATCAGCCCAGACCAGGGGTACTCGTAAGGCACAGCCGCCAGGCAGTGGTCCAGAGGCGGTGGCTGGACGATGCAGGCACCACACTGAAACACACCGGCGGTCACTGGCAAGGCACAGCTGCGGCAGCGTAGCTGCGGCTGGGCGAAACGGCTGATGCAGGGCTCGCACAAAGACCTTTCGGGCCAGCTGCGGCAAACCAGGCACTGGCTGGGCAAGCCCGCCGATAGCCCCTTGAGTAAAGCTGCAAACATGGGGTCAATATACTCTGCAGGACTGCTTGTTGCCATGCTCACCCAGCGCCCCCCCACGATAGACCCACAGGCTGCCAGCCACTGGCAGCAGCAGGCACCCAGCCCATCGCCCTGGCTGCATGAGGAGGTAGGCCGACACATGGAGGAGCGGCTGGCATGGATCAAGCGCCAACCCACGGCCTGGGCCCACTGGGAGCCTGTTAACGGCGGCCTGCAAACCCACCAACTCATCGTCCGGCGCTACCCTCAAGCGACTTGCCATGTGACCGAGTTCACCCCTGAGCGGGCGTCCTATGCCCAGGCTCGACTGCGAAAGCCCTGGTGGACATTGGCAGGCTGGAAGCGCGGGCCTGCCCGCTTTGATATTCCGCCCGAGAGTTCAGTGCAGATGCTGTGGTCGAATATGGCCCTGCACATGGCGGCCGACCCGCAGGCGCTGATCGGGCAATGGCACCGGGCTCTGAAAGTGGACGGTTTTGTGATGTTCTCATGCCTGGGTCCGGATACCCTGAGCGGGCTGCGCGAGGTCTACCGGGCCAAGGCTTGGCCCGCCCCCACGCACCAATTTACCGATATGCACGACTGGGGCGACATGCTGGTCCAAGCCGGATTCGCCGAGCCGGTGATGGACATGGAGCGCATTACGCTGAGCTTTGCCACAGCCGAGCGCCTGCTGGAGGAGTTGCGTGGCCTGGGCCGCAATCTGCAGCCCCAGCGTTTTGCCGCTTTGCGTGGACGGCAGTGGCGGCGCGAACTGCTTGACGAGTTGGGCCGGCGGCCCCTGCAATTGGAGTTTGAGGTCATTTACGGGCATGCATTCAAGCCCTCGCCACGCCTGAGCGTGCGCCCTGAAACCGTCTTGTCGCTAGCCCAAATGCGCGACACATTGCGCCCGGCCAAAAGCCGCCCGGCAGGTGGCTGAGGGGCTGGCATGGTGATCCAAGGGTAATTCCGGGGGTGGGCTACAATTTCCGCCTGTTAGCGCGCCAAGATGCCCGGGGTTGTGTGGACCCAACAGACCCCAGACACAGCAACAGCGCCATCACACTCACTTATATGGTTTTTCGCTTCGCCACAGTTCAAGGACAAAACGTCGACTGGTTGTTACGCCGCAATTGCGCTGTCAGCCCGAAGCAATTGGCCTGGTTTTACATGTCCATGTGCGCAGTCTCCATGGTTATCGCCACTGCCTTCTGGTTTCAGGGAGCCACCCTGGTGATGCCGTTTGCTTGGCTTGAATTACTGGCGGTTGGCGGCTGCTTTTTGGTTTATGCCCGGCATGCCTCAGACGGCGAGGCGATTCATTTGCGCGACCATCACCTGGTGGTTGAGCTAGAGAACGCCGGCAAGCTAGAGCGCTTTGAATTTCGCCGCGAGTGGGTGCGGGTTGAGCCAAAAACTGGCGACAACTCGCTCATTGAGGTCTATGGCCAGGGTCGATCAGTTCAGGTCGGGCGATACGTGCGACCTGAGTTACGGCCGGTCTTGGCCAAAGAAATTCGTATGGCATTGCGGATGGCATGAGCAGCGACGCAGTCCGCGCACAGTCCAGAATTTAAGGTAATGAAAAGTGAACATGATGAAGCGTATTCGCACTAAGTTTTTCGCCCCCCTGTCAAGCACCCTGGTTTGTGCCGGTTCGGCTCTGAGTACAGCGGCCCATGCCGTAGGAGATTTGCCCGGCGGCCCAGCTGTCAGGCAGCTCAACCTGCATCCTGCGGTTACGAAAATCGCTGCAGAGCAGGCGTGGCTGCACTGGTTCATGCTGATATTGTGCACAGTAATCTTCTTGGCGGTGTTTGGTGTGATGTTCTATTCCATCTGGAAACATCGCAAATCGGTGGGTCATAAGGCGGCGAATTTTCATGAATCGGCCACCGTTGAAATCGTCTGGACCATCGTGCCCTTCATCATCGTCATCCTGATGGCGCTTCCTGCCACCAAGGTGATCGTGGCCATGAAAGACACCACCAACGCTGACCTCACCATCAAGGCCACCGGTATGCAGTGGAAATGGGGCTACGACTACATCAAGGGCGAGGGCGAGGGCATTGGGTTCACCTCTGCACTGGATGCCTCGCACCGGGAGCTGTCCAACAATGGCGGTCCGAAAGCCGGCGTCGTCATGGACGACTACCTGCTCAAGGTGGACAACCCCTTGGTGGTCCCTGTGGACAAAAAAATCCGCATCATCACCACCGCCAACGATGTGATTCATGCCTTTATGGTGCCATCTTTTGGCATCAAACAAGACGCAATTCCCGGCTTTGTCCGCGACACCTGGTTTCGGGCCGAAAAAATCGGTGATTACCACGGCCAATGCGTTGAGCTGTGCGGCAAGGAGCATGCCTACATGCCCATCCATGTGAAAGTGGTGTCGGCCGAAGACTACAGCGCCTGGGTCAGCGCAGAAAAGAAAAAACTGGCCGCTAAAGCAGATGATCCGACCAAAGTCTGGACCGCCGAAGAAATCACGCTGCGCGGCGAAAAAGTCTATGCCGCTAATTGCGCCGCCTGCCACCAGGTCAATGGCAAAGGGGCAGGCCCCGTCAAGGCCTTGGACGGCGCGGCTGTGGTTCTCGACGCCGACAAGAGCAAACAAATAATGGTATTGCTCAATGGCCAAAACAACGGCAGCATGCCGGCTTGGAAGCAGCTGAGCGACACTGAAATAGCCGCAGTCATCACCTTCACCAAAAACAATTGGTCCAACAAGACCGGCCAAGTGGTGCAGCCGGCTGATGTGACTGCTGCCCGCAAGTAGCCCCCGTTTGCCAGAATCTACCCTTTGAGAAAGACATCACAATGAGTGCCGTCCTAGACCACCACGACCACGCCCACGACGATCACCACGGCCATGCCCCGACGGGCTGGCGGCGCTGGGTCTATGCCACCAACCACAAAGACATCGGCACCATGTACTTGTTGTTCAGCTTCACCATGCTGCTCGTCGGTGGTGCGCTGGCAATGTTGATCCGTGCCGAGTTGTTTCAGCCCGGCCTGCAGTTTGTGAACCCTGAGTTGTTCAACCAACTCACCACCATGCATGGCCTGATTATGGTTTTTGGGGCCATCATGCCAGGCTTTGTCGGCTTCGCAAACTGGATGGTTCCGCTGCAAATTGGCGCGGCTGACATGGCCTTTGCCCGCATGAACAACTTTAGTTTTTGGCTGCTGATTCCAGCCGGGCTGATGCTCGCGGGCTCGTTTTTCATGCCTGGGGGTGCGCCGGCGGCCGGCTGGACCTTGTATGCGCCGCTGACGCTCCAGATGGGTCCTAGCATGGATGCAGGTATTTTTGCCCTGCACATCCTTGGGGCTTCATCGATCATGGGCTCGATCAACATCATTGTCACCATCCTCAACATGCGTGCGCCTGGCATGACGCTGATGAAGATGCCGATGTTTGCCTGGACCTGGCTGATCACCGCTTATTTGCTGATTGCCGTGATGCCAGTGCTGGCCGGTGCGATCACCATGACCCTGACCGACCGCCACTTTGGCACCAGCTTCTTCAACCCGGCGGGTGGCGGGGACCCGGTGATGTACCAGCACATTTTCTGGTTCTTTGGCCATCCCGAGGTCTACATCATGATCTTGCCGGCTTTTGGCATCGTCAGCCAGATCGTGCCAGCCTTCTCGCGCAAAAAACTGTTCGGTTATGCCTCCATGGTGTATGCCACTTCGAGCATTGCCATTTTGTCCTTCATCGTCTGGGCCCACCACATGTTCACCACCGGTATGCCGGTTACCGGCCAGTTGTTTTTCATGTATGCGACGATGTTGATTGCAGTGCCTACCGCCGTGAAGGTTTTCAACTGGATTGCCACCATGTGGCAGGGCTCGATGACCTTCGAGACCCCAATGCTGTTCGCCGTGGGTTTTATCTTCGTTTTCACCATGGGCGGCTTCACCGGTCTGATTTTGGCGATGGCGCCAATCGACATCCAGTTGCAGGACACCTATTACGTGGTGGCACACTTCCACTATGTGTTGGTGGCCGGGTCCCTGTACGCCATGTTTGCCGGCTACTACTACTGGAGCCCGAAGTGGACTGGTGTGATGTACAACGAAACCCGTGGCAAGATTCACTTCTGGTGGTCGCTGATTGCCTTTAACGTCACCTTTTTCCCTATGCACTTCCTCGGGTTGGCCGGCATGCCACGCCGCTATGCCGACTACCCGATGCAGTTCGCCGATTTCAATGTGATAGCTTCGCTGGGCGGCTTTGCATTCGGTCTGGCGCAGGTTTACTTCTTCTTCTTCATTGTGTTGCCCACCATGATGGGCAAGGGCGAAAAAGCACCACAAAACCCTTGGGAAGGGGCCGAAGGCCTGGAATGGGAGATTCCCTCGCCAGCGCCTTTTCACACCTTTGAGACGCCACCCCGGCTCAATGCCGCAGCCAACAAGGTGCTGGGCTGAAACACCCTGGACCAACGACATGACGCCTGAGCAAAAAAAAGCTAATCTGCGCACCGGTCTGATTCTGGCGTCCATCGCGCTGGTGTTCTTCTTGGGCTTTATGGCCAAGATGTTGATGCTGGGCAAATGAGCGTGAACCTGCGCCTAGAAAATATACGGATGGTCAGCAAACTGCTGGTGGTGGCAGCAGGCATGTTCGCCTTCGGCTATGCACTGGTGCCGATTTACCGGGCGATTTGCGAGATGACCGGCATCAATGTCCTGGCTGCCGGCGATCGCAACATACCGGGTGCGACATCCAAGGCGCCGGCTAACACACAAGTCGACACCAGCCGGACCATCACGGTTGAGTTTGATGCCAACGCCCGCGGTCCTTGGGAGTTCAAGCCGGCACAGCGCTCTTTGCAGGTTCACCCAGGCGAAATGGTCAGCGTGATGTACGAGTTCCAAAACACCCAAAACCGCCGCATGGCGGCCCAGGCGATACCGAGTTATGCGCCCCAGCAGGCTGCCCCGCACTTCAACAAGCTGGAATGTTTTTGCTTTAGCCAGTACACGCTGGAACCAGGTGAAAAAAAATCATGGCCAGTGGTCTTTGTGATTGATCCAAAACTGTCGCGAGATGTTCGCACCATCACCCTGTCTTACACTTTCTTTGAGGTCGGCGGCAAGACCCCGGCAGCGCCGGTGGCCGATGCCCAGCTTCATAGTCAGCCCGGAACAGGCTCATGACAGCAACGCTTCGCAAGTCGGAACGGGCCTCGCTGTGGCGGACCCTGAGAATGGTGGCCTGGTCTTTTATCGGCATCCGGGACAGCGGCGAGTCAGCCAAAGATGTGGCTCGAGTGAACCCCTTTCATGTCGTAGCGGTGGGCATGGCGGGTGCGGCAGTACTGGTCGTTGGCCTGGTCCTGCTCGTGAATTGGGTGGTGGCCAAATAGGCCGGTGTGGGGCAGCGCAAAGCGCACATATATTGCAACTCTAACCGAAAGTTATGGATCTGACATGAGCTCAACATCACAGACAACAACACCTTATTATTTTGTTCCCGAGCCCTCGCGTCATCCGGCGATGGCCTCACTAGGCCTGTTTTTTGTCATTCTTGGCGCTGGGCAGTGGATCAATGGGGCTGACTGGGGAAAATGGTCCCTGGCCTTTGGCATGCTCTGGTTTTTGGTCGTCTTGTTCCAATGGTTCAGCCAGGCGGTCGGCGAGAGCCAAGGCGGGCAATACGGGCGCAAGGTAGACCTGTCTTTTCGTTGGAGCATGAGTTGGTTCATCTTCTCCGAAGTGATGTTTTTTGGCGCTTTCTTCAGTGCCCTGTGGTGGGCACGCGCCCACTCCCTGCCGGCGCTGGGAAGTCTGGAGAATGCGCTGCTTTGGCCAGACTTCAAGGCGGTTTGGCCGAGCTTGGCAGCCGGCGCAACCGCATCGCCAGCCGATATCGTCGAGCCCTTCACCACCATGACGCCGTTTTGGTTGCCGACCATCAACACGGCGCTTCTGCTGAGCTCCGGCGTGACGCTGACATTTGCCCACCATGCCCTGGTTGATAACAATCGCAGCCGAACCATCACCTTCATGTGGCTGACCGTTTTGCTGGGTATTGTGTTCCTGGGGGTGCAGGGCTACGAGTACTACCACGCTTACCATGAGCTCAACCTCAAGCTGAGTTCCGGGGTGTACGGCTCAACTTTCTTCATGCTCACCGGCTTCCACGGCTTCCATGTTTTTATCGGCATGTTGATGCTGCTGTTCATCACACTGCGTTTGCAAAAAGGCCACTTCAGTCCGGTCAAGCATTTTGGCTTTGAAGGCGCAGCCTGGTACTGGCATTTTGTCGATGTGGTCTGGCTGGGGCTGTATATCCTGGTTTATTGGCTGTAGGCTCGCCGTACCAGGCTGTCAAAGAAGGCACTGCGCGGGCCGCCTTCCTTTCTAAGGTCGCCGGTCTGGTTTATTGGCCCGCTGCAATGCCGGTCGGCTGAATATAGCCAAGCTTCCAAGCTGCCAGTATGCAAACAAACAGAAGAATCGACAGCCCAACCCGCATACCCAGCGCCAAGGCCATTTTGTTTCCTTTGGCACCCTGCTTGAGCATGAAATACAGGGCGGTACCGAGACTGGAAAAAATGGCGATGAACGCAACAAGGACAAGGTATTTCATGCCGCAGATTATCCAGTGAATGCGAACCCGAGGTTTGCACTGATCACCCTATCGGCCCTGTTGGCGGCGGCCCTTACCGCCGGACTGGGAGTCTGGCAACTCTCCCGGGCAGCCGAGAAACAGGCGGTCGCTAGCAGTATGTTGGCCCGGGGGCTGATGCCGCCGCTTTCCACGCAAGGGCTTGTCGAGCTCGCGCAGCCCCAGTCTGAGTTTTACCGGCGCACCGAGCTGCGTGGGCATTGGCTGGCAGAGCACACTGTTTTTTTGGATAACCGGCAGATGAATGCCAAGCCTGGGCTGTTCATCATTACCCCGCTGGCTTTGGCCGACAGCAGTTTGGTGCTGCTGGTGCAGCGGGGTTGGGTGGCCCGCAATTTTTTAGACCGTAACAGCCTGCCTCAGGTCGACACGCCAGGGGGCATGGTCAGCATCACTGGTTTGCTTGTCCCGCCGCCGTCCAAGCTCTATGAGCTTGGCCCACCAGAATCCGGGCGGCTGCGGCAAAATCTGGATATAGCGGTTTTGCGCAGCGAAACCGGCTTGGCTTTGATGCCCCTGTCGGTGCAGCAAACCGATACCTTGGGCGACGGCCTGCAACGCGATTGGCAGCGTCCCGCTGCTGGGGTCGACAAGCACTATGGCTATGCGTTTCAATGGTTTGGTCTGAGTGCCCTGATCGCGCTTCTTTATGTCTGGTTTCAACTTGTCAAACGCCCCCCAACCTCCGACTGAACAACCGCTGGGTTTGACAGTGCATGCGCTACCACTGCCCGGCGATGCCATGGCGCGGCCTGGGCGGGTGCTGCGGGGTCGCTGGACCATGCTTGCCTTGTTGCTGGCCTGCGCTGCACCAGTGTTGGTTTCGTACTTCACCTACTATGTGGTGCGGCCTGAGGGACGCCGGGTTTTTGGCGAACTCATCGAGCCCCAACGACCCCTGCCAGCCATACCCACGAGCAGCTTGGACGGCCAAACTGCTCGTTTGACCGACCTCAAAGGCCAGTGGCTGCTGCTCAGTGTGGCGGGGGGCGGCTGTGATGCGGCCTGTGCGGGCCACCTGTACTTGCAACGCCAACTGCGCGAGGGCCTCGGCAAGGACAAAGACCGGCTCGACTGGGTTTGGCTGGTTCCTGACCAGGCTCCTGTGGCTGAAGCTTTGCTGCCGGCTTTGAAAGACGCTACCGTGCTGCGTGTGCCTAATGACCAACTGGTGGCCTGGCTGAAGCCAGCGCCGGGGCAGCGGCTGGAGGAACACCTGTATGTTGTCGACCCGATGGGCAACTGGATGATGCGCTTTCCGGCCAGCCTGGACGCCTCCAGCGCTGCGCGAGCAAAGCGAGACTTGGAGCGGCTGCTTCGTGCATCGGCCTTTTGGGATCAGCCGGGGCGGGAACTCGGCAAATAAGGAAATAGGGGCTGATTGCGGTGTCAAACCTTCCGGATTTATCGCCCCTGTTGGGGCTCATGGCGATAGGCCTGTTGTTGGCACTCGGGCCCCTGCTGTGGGTCTGGCGGCGTAATCGGGCAGGTGGCCTGCGGCAGGTTCAGTATGCCCTGACCCTGCTGACCTTGTTCCTGACCTTTGACCTGGTGCTGTTCGGCGCATTCACCCGCCTGACAGACTCGGGCCTGGGCTGCCCGGACTGGCCGGGTTGCTACGGCATGAGCACGCCAGCAGGGGCCCGGGCTTCGATCGCCGTCGCTCAGGACGCCATGCCCAGCGGCCCGGTCACCCATGGCAAGGCCTGGATTGAGATGATCCACCGCTACCTGGCCGCGGCTGTGGGGATGCTGATTTTGGTGCTGGCCGCCAATGCCTGGCGCATGCATTGGCAGGCTAAGCGGGCCGGCAGGCCGGCATTGCTGCGCCAGCGCGTGAGCCCCTGGTGGCCCAGCCTCACCCTGCTGTGGGTTTGTGTGCAAGGGGCATTTGGTGCGTTGACAGTGACCATGCAACTGTTTCCTGCAATCGTCACCCTGCATCTGCTGGGCGGCCTGGCCCTGCTGGCCCTGCTTTGCAGCCAAGCGGTGCGGCAGAACCTGTTGGACCAAGCCCGTACCCCGGTTTTTCGCAACCCCGGCCTGCATCGGCTGCTGTTGCTCACAGCTGCTGCGCTGGTGGCACAACTCGCGCTGGGTGGCTGGGTTAGCACCAACTACGCTGTATTGGCCTGCTCGGATTTTCCCAAGTGTCAAAACAGCTGGTGGCCACCCATGAATTTTGAGCAGGGCTTTGAGTTGTGGCGGGGGCTCGGGCTGACATCTGCGGGTCAAGCCATCACATTTTCCGCCTTGACCGCGATCCACTACATGCACCGGCTGATGGCGATGCTGCTGCTTGCCTTGCTGGGGCTGCTGGCTTGGCGCCTGCAAGGCCTCAACGAGCTGCGCCAACCGGGCCGCTGGCTGGCTTGGCTGGCGCTGCTGCAAGTCGCCACCGGCCTGAGCAATGTGGTGCTTGAGTGGCCCCTGGCTGCAGCAGTGCTGCACACCGGTGGCGCCGCCGCCCTGGTTCTGGTGTTGACTTGGGTCGCCACAGCCAGCCGGGCGCCAGAGCCCAGCCGGCCTGCCCAGCCTGTGCTGACAACTGGTTTGAGCCCATGAGTGACTCACCTGCTGTTGCTCAGTTATCAACCGTCAGGCAGTTCTATGTCCTGACCAAACCCCGTGTCGTGCAGTTGATTGTTTTTTGTGCCCTGATTGGTATGGTGCTCGCTGTGCCGGGCCTGCCCTCTTGGGCGGAGTTGCGCTTGGCCTTGCTGGCCTGCATCGGCATTTGGCTGGTGTCGGGCGCAGCAGCAGCATTCAACTGTATTGTTGAGCAGGGCATTGATGCCAAAATGAAACGCACCGCCTGGCGTCCCAGTGCCAAAGGCGAACTGGGCAAGCGCCAAACCCTGCTGTTCTCGGCGGTGCTGTGTCTGCTGGGGTCGGTCTTGCTGTATGTCTGGGTCAATCCCTTGACCATGTGGCTCACTTTCGCCACCTTTGTCGGCTATGCGGTGGTTTACACCGTGATTCTCAAGCCGCTCACCCCACAGAATATTGTCATTGGCGGCGCCTCGGGTGCCATGCCGCCGGTGCTGGGCTGGGCGGCCATGACTGGCGAGGTGGGGCCAGAGGCTTTGATCCTCTTTTTGATCATTTTTTTATGGACTCCACCGCATTTTTGGGCGCTGGCGCTCTACCGGGTTGAGGACTACCGCAAGTCCGGACTGCCCATGTTGCCGGTGACCCACGGCAATGAATTCACCCGGCTGCAGGTCTTGCTCTATACCTTTGTACTTTTTGCCGCATGTTTGTTGCCCTTTGTCTACGGCATGAACTCCTGGATCTACCTGCTCGCGGCACTGGTCTTGAGCCTGATTTTCTGTTGGTACGGTTTTCGGCTGTGGCGGGCTTACTCGGATGAACTCGCGCGCCAGACCTTCCGGTTTTCGCTTACCCACCTCAGCCTGTTGTTCGCTGCCATGCTGGTCGACCACTATGTACTCTAAGAACCCCGCAGCAAAACGCCAAACCATGCAATGGCTGGCTCTGGCCGCTGTGCCCTGGGGGGCGCTCGGCCTGCTGGGGGCTTGCGCTGACGACAAACTCAGGTTCGCATCCATAGACCTGACCGGCGCCGATTACGCCCGTGACTTTGCCCTGACCGACCACAACGGCCAAGCGCGCAGCATCAAAGATTTTGCTGGCAAGGTGGTGGTGCTGTTTTTTGGCTTCACTCAGTGCCCTGATGTCTGCCCAAGCGCGCTGGCCGAGTTGGTTGAAATCAAAAAACTACTGGGTCCGCAGGGCGGTCGCTTGCAGGGTTTGTTTGTGACCCTGGACCCGGAGCGCGACACACCAGAGGTGCTCAAAGCCTATATGGGCAACTTCGACCCAGGTTTTTTGGCGCTCTACGCCAGCCTCGACAAGCTGCCGGCTCTGGCCAAAGACTACAAGGTGTTTTACAAAAAGGTTGAGGGCAAAACTCCTACAAGCTACACCTTGGATCATTCCGCAGGCAGCTATGTGTATGACACCAAAGGCCGTTTGCGCCTGTACGCCCGCCACGGCAGCGGCGCTGCCGCATTGGCCGCCGACATCGGACTGTTGCTGGCCAAAAGCTGAGGCGCAGCCGCCTCAGCTCACTCGACTTTGATACCCTGTGTCGTGATGATGTTGCCTAGTTGCGCGGTGTCAAGCCGGACCCGCGCGGCCAGCTCTTCGGCGCTGCTGCCGACCACCTGCCAACCCTGCTGAAAGAGCTTTTGCCGCATTTCGGGCGAGCGGGAAATCTCAGCCACCAATGCAGACAAGCGAGCGGCTGCGGCCTTGGGCAGGCTCTGGGGTGCGGCCACCGCATTCCAAATCTCAAGGTTAAAGTCTTTCACTCCAGCCTCGGCGAGGCTAGGTAAATCTGGCACCAGCGCGCTGCGCGCGCCCGCAGTGATGCCGACTGCCCTTAATTTACCAGCCTTGATTTGGGCGTTTGCCAGCGCCGGCGGCAACAGGCTGAGTTGCAAGTCGCCACCGATCATGGCCGTGGTGACCTGCGGGTATCCGGGGTAGGGCACATGCACCGCGGCCATGCCGGTTTTGGCTTTGAGCAGCTCCATGCCCAAGTGGCCAACCGTGCCGATGCCCGGCGTGCCGTAGTTCCAGCGGTTGCCGCCGGCGCGGGCCGCGGCCAGAAACTCCTCGGCACTGGCACCAGCAGCGCTGGCCGGTGCGCACAACACAAGCGGAGAGACCCCGATCAGGCTGATTGGCGCGAGTTCTGTCAGCGGGTCATAGGGAAGCTTTGGGTTGAGCAACTTGGCAATCGTCATATTGCCGTTGATCATCAGGCCTATGGTGTGGTTATCGGTGGCCTTGGCGACAAAGTCGGCAGCGATATTGCCAGCCGCCCCCACCTTGTTCTCGACCAGCACCGGCTGCCCCAGTGCTTTGGCCAGCGGCTCGGCGAAAGCCCGGGCCGTCAGGTCCGGCGATGTGCCGGCCGGGAAACCCACCACCAGGCGTAGCGGCTGGCTGGGCCAAGTTGGCGTTGCCTGAGCGCCGGTTTGTGCTTTGAGCGGCGTGAAAAAAGCCCCGACGCTCAGCAAAATGGCGATAAGGCGTACGAGTTTAAACATGCACAACTCCAAAAAAAACCCCTGAGGGACGGGGCCGACAGAGGCATTGTGACGCCAAAAACCAGGCCGCCAGGGGGCTCAGGCGGTGCAGTCTCAGGCGGGGGCAGTCAACGTGGTTTTCATTTTCTTCATGGCTGCCACCTCGATTTGGCGGATGCGCTCGGCGCTCACGCCATACTCTGCGGCCAGGTCGTGCAAGGTCATGCCGCCCGAGTTGTCATCGTTCACATTGAGCCAGCGCTGCTCAACAATGCGCCGGCTACGCGGGTCTAGCCCGTCCAGCGCCCGGGCCAGACCGCCGCTGGCCAGTTCGTCGCGCTCGCGCAACTCGATCATGGCGGTGGGCTCGTGGCTGCTGTCAGTGAGGTAGGCAATCGGCCCAAAGGCCTCGTCACCATCGTCAGACGGGCCCGGGTCGAGCAGCACATCGCCCCCCGAGAGCCGAGTTTCCATCTCAATCACCTCGTCAGGTTTGACACGCAACTCATGTGCCATGGCGTTGATCTGGCTCTCGTTGAGGGTCTCACGGTGGGTGCCGGCATCGGCCGCCGCGTCGGCGCTCTTGTAGCGCTGCTTCATGGAGCGCAGGTTGAAAAACAACTTGCGCTGCGCTTTGGTGGTCGCCACTTTCACCATGCGCCAGTTTTTCAAGATGTATTCATGCATCTCCGCCTTGATCCAGTGCAACGCGTAGCTCACCAGGCGGACGCCCTGATCTGGGTCAAAGCGTTTGACCGCCTTCATCAGGCCGACATTGCCCTCCTGGATCAAATCGCCGTGGGGCAGCCCATAGCCCAGGTATTGACGCGATACCGACACAACCAGTCGCAGGTGCGAGAGCACCAACTTACCAGCGGCCTCGAGATCATTGTCCTGCTTGAACTGGCGGGCGAAGCGCTGCTCTTCCTCCAGCGTGAGCATCGGCAGCCGGTTGGCCGCCGAAATATAAGCATCCAGGTTGCCCAGGGGCGGCACCATCGCCCAAGGGTTCATCACAGCCAAACCGTTACCTTGGCCTGCAATAAGGGTTGTCATACCAGCACTCCGAGTTGTCTAAGGCTAAATGTTAGCACTCTCTGATATGGAGTGCCAATTGAAAAAGTCAATGGAATGGCTTCGAATTTTCGGCTTACCAGTGCAAATAATCC
>BJGT01000074.1 GCA_014190675.1 Comamonadaceae bacterium
AAGTGCCGTTCACTGTCGGCACCCAGGCCGATGGCAGCCCGCGCATCGTGCGCTTGGGCCAACTGGCAACGGTGCGCAGCACCATCGGGCCAAACCAGGTCAACCGGCGCGACTTGAACCGCGAGGTCGCCATCAGCGCCAACGTGTCTGGGCGCTCCAGCGGCGAGGTGTCGGTGGACATCAAAAAAGCCATGGACCGCATCAGCCTGCCGGCGGGCTACAACTTTCGCTTTGGCGGCTCGACCAAAGACATGGGTGAAGCCTTTGACTATGCAATTTCGGCACTGGCACTGGCGGTCATCTTCATCTACATGATTTTGGCCAGCCAGTTCAAAAGCTTTTTGCAGCCGATGGCGTTGATGACGGCGCTGCCGCTGACCTTGATCGGGGTGGTTTTGGCACTGATGATGTTCAACTCGACCCTCTCGATGTTCTCGGTCATTGGGGTCATCATGCTGATGGGCCTGGTAACCAAGAATGCAATTTTGTTGGTCGACTTTGCCATCCGCGCGCGCGAAGACGGTTTAGACCGCAGCGCCGCCCTGCTGCTGGCGGCCAAGGTGCGCCTGCGCCCGATTTTGATGACCACACTGGCCATGATTTTCGGCATGGTGCCACTGGCCTTTGCCCTCACCGAGGGCTCGGAGATGCGCGCGCCCATGGGGCAGGCCGTGATTGGCGGGCTGATCACCTCCTCGCTGCTCACGCTGGTGGTGGTACCGGTGGTGTATTGCTACATGGACGATCTGGGTCAATGGCTGCGCCGGCGCTGGGATGCCAGCGCCGACCGGGACCGCAGCCTGCCGGGCTAAAATAAGTGCGCACGCAACAAGCCTCTCGGAGCATTCGGATGGACCTGGAACAAGCCCGCTTCAACATGATCGAACAGCAAATCCGGCCCTGGGATGTGGCCGATGCTGATGTGCTGCATCTGCTCTCGGTGATACGGCGCGAAGATTTTGTGCCCCTGGCGCACCGCTCGCTGGCCTTTGTTGACATGGAAGTCCCTTTGGGCTGGGGCCAGTGCATGCTCGCCCCACGGGTCGAGGCCCGCATGCTGCAAGACGCTGCGGTGCAAAAACACGAAAAAGTGCTGGAAATCGGCAGCGGCTCGGGCTTTATGGCCGCGCTGCTC
Organism: Comamonadaceae bacterium; assembly: GCA_014190675.1. Taxonomy (GTDB): domain Bacteria; phylum Pseudomonadota; class Gammaproteobacteria; order Burkholderiales; family Burkholderiaceae_C; genus Rhodoferax. The sequence continues at coordinate 1,136 of BJGT01000074.1, forward strand.
GCCAACCGGGCGCAAAGCCTGCTTTCGCTCGAAGTTGTGCCCGAATTGGCGCAACTGGCCACCGCCCAACTGCGCCGGGCCGGCATACACAATGCCGAAGTGCGGCTGGCCAACGGTGCCCAGGGGGCGCCAGGGGATGGGCCGTTTGACCTGATCATGGTGAGCGGCTCATTGGCCGAGGTTCCGCCAGCCCTGTTGGCGCAGCTCAAAACCGGGGGGCGGCTGATCGCCATCGTTGGCGACGAGCCAATGATGCGGGCCACCCTGATTGAGCGCACCAGCGAGGCCAATTACCTTACCCGCCAGCCCTGGGACACGGTGGCACCCCGGATGGCCTATTTTCCCGAGCCTTCGCATTTTCATTTTTAGCCAGCCCGACCTAGCCTGCCATGATCAGCCAAATTCGACCCTCAGAACTCTCTGCCTGGCTGGAGACCGCACGCGCCCATGGCGAGCCAGTGGTGCTTGACGTGCGCGAACCGCTCGAGTTGCGTACCGCCAGCGTGCGCCCAGACGGCTTCACGCTGCTGACCATTCCCATGGGCGCGCTGCAAGCCCGGCTCGACGAGCTTGACCCGGCGCAGCCGATCGCCTGCCTGTGCCACCACGGCTCACGCAGCATGCAAGTCGCGAATTTTTTGTATTCCCGTGGCTTTGCTTATTTGGCCAATATCACCGGCGGCATAGACGCCTGGTCAACCGAACTCGATACCGCAGTGGCACGCTACTGAGCCCCTCGCGCCCCCGCGACCCCATCCATTTCAAACAGGCTATCACATGACCGCTATTCGTCTTCTGCCCTTGTCCGTGGCCCTTGCCGCGGCTGCCACCCTGCCGGCCCGCGCCCAAAACCTGGTGACGCTTTACGAGGCCGCCCGGGCCTTCGATGCCGGTTACCAATCGGCGCAGTACCAGTTTGAGGCGACGGTCGCCAAGTCTGAGCAGGCCCGTGCTGCCACTCTGTACAAAATCGATCTGACGGCTGCGGCTTCAATCAGCGCCATAGACAACACCGCGGCAAAAAGCAAACAAGGCGGCTACGATGTTCAAAGCGCCACCCTGAGCGCCTCCCAGCCCCTGTACCGCCCTGGCAACCAAATCGCCTTCGAGCAAAGCAAGCGCCAGATTGACGTTGAAGAACAAAAATTGCTCAGCGCCGAGCAAGACCTGATCATGAAGCTCAGCACGGCCTACTTCGATGTGCTGGCCTCCCAAGACAGCCTGGCCTATTTGTTGGCGCAAAAAGCCGCTGTCACTGAACAACTGGCATCGGCCAAGCGCAATTTTGAGGTGGGCACCGCCACCATCACGGACACCCGGGAAGCCGAAGCACGCTTTGACCTGGTGGTCGCCCAGGAAATCGCCGGACGCAATGACCTGCAGGTGAAAAAATTGGCCCTAGACCAACTCGTGGGTAAAACCAACAGTGCGCCGCTGCCGGTCAAGCTGCCACTGCAACTGCCCCCGGTGCAGCCCGGTGATGTGGCGGCCTGGGTGCAAAAATCAGAAGAAATGCACCCCACTGTTCGGCAAAGCCGCCTGGCTTTTGAGGTGGCACAAATGGAGGCCCGAAAAGCCCAGGCTGCCACCCTGCCGACGCTGGACCTTACCGGCAATCTGAACATGGCAAATAACAATGGCACGGCCTCCGTAGATACGTCCTATCGCACCACCACCGCCACCGTTGGCCTGAGCTTCAACATGCCGCTGTTCTCGGGCTATGCCATCGAGAACCGCATCAAGGAGGCGCTGGCCCTGGAAGAAAAAGCCCGCACCGACCTCGAAGCGGTCAAACGCAGCGTGGCGCAAGCCAGCCGCACTGCTTTTTTTGGCCTGTTGTCGGGCCAAAGCCAGGTCAAGGCCTTGCAGGCTGCAGAGGCATCCAGCCAAAGCGCCCTGGACGCCAACAAACTGGGCTACCAGGTGGGCGTGCGCATCAACATCGACGTGCTCAATTCGCAAAGCCAGTTGTTTGACACCAAGGCCAAGTTGGCCAAGGCCCGTTATGACGTGCTCTTGGGCGGGCTCAAGCTGCACCAGGCCAGTGGCATTTTGAAGGCCGAGGACTTAAAGCAGGTCAACACGCTGCTGGCCAATTAAGGCCGCTACCGCGGCAGCGGTGCGTTGCGCCGCGCCGCTGTGAGCACTGGCAAAGCGGTCTGCGGCGGCTGCCATTGCAGACCTGCGCTCAGGCTGGGCCAGCAGGTCTTGTGCAGCAGAGAGCGCCTCGGCCATTGAGGCAACAGACTGGGCTGCGCCAGCCGCTGCGGCCAGCCTGGCGGCCTCGGCAAAATTGAAGGTGTGCGGGCCCATCAGCAGCGGGCAGCCGCAGGCGGCGGCCTCGATCAGATTTTGTCCACCCAGCGGCTCAAAGCTGCCGCCCAGCAGGGCCAAGTCGGCCAGGCCGTAATACAGCGCCATCTCACCGAGGGTGTCACCCAGCCAAATACTGCCCAGGCTGCCTGCCAGCGCTTGCGCATCAGCAGGCGGCCAGGGCCCGCCCTGGCTGCGCCGCTGCAGCGCAAAACCCTGCGCCTCAATCAACACCGCCACCTGGTCAAAGCGTTGCGGATGGCGCGGCACGATCAGCCACTGGGTCTGAAGGCTTGGTGCAGCGCCCGGCCAGGCCTCTTGTGCGGCGCGGGCGCCGAGGATTTGTTGCTTGAGCGCCAGCAGCAACTGGGCCTCCTCACCCGCGCGCGAACTTGCCAACATAGCCACCGGCCCGCGCCGAGCCGCCCGGCCTTGGCGCCCCGCCGCCAACAGGCCAGCGTCCGGGCGGGCATCGAACTTGAGGTTGCCAAACACGCCCGGCACCCGAGCACCGAGCCGGCGCAAGCGGCTGGCATGCTCTGGCGTCTGCGCCCACACTGCCGCCAGGCCCTGGTAGGCCGGCCGTGCCAGCCAAGCCAGGCGAAGCGCTTTGTTGAGCGACTGCTCGCTCAGGCGGGCGTTGGCCAAAACCAGCGGCAGCCCGCGCTGTTGGCAGGCGGCCACCCAGTTGGGCCACACCTCGGTCTCCAGCAACAGGCCAATGCAGGGCTGAAAATTATCTAAAAACCGCCGTACTGCGGGCTCACTGTCCCAGGGCTGCCAGACCTGCACATCACCGGGCCGCAGCAGCCGCTGCCCCTCGGCGCGGCCGGTCGCCGTGCCATGGCTGAGCACCAGGCGCATGCCCGGCAGGGCCAGGCGCAGCTGCTCGACCAGCAGCGCTGCGGTGCGGGTCTCGCCCAACGACACCGCGTGCACCCACACGGTCCTGCCCGGGCCGGCCGGCCAGGCCCTGTCGTAGTGGCCAAAGCGCTCGGGCACCGCCTGGGCATACAGCGGCTCTGCCCGGGCACGCCGAGCCAACTTGCGCCGCACGGCAGGCTGGGCCAACAGCATGGCTAGCGAATACAGCCGACGTATCAAGCCCACACCGCCCTGGGGCAAACAGTCTGCCAAGCCTGCCAAACCTGGTCGACCGTGGGTGTCGGCTGCGCATAAACACTGCACTGTCTGGGCAAGCCGGTTGGTCCGGTGCGCCAGGCCGTGTCAAAGTTGTAGATTTGCACATGGGCCAGACCCAGGGCTACCGCAATATGGCTCAGGCCGCTGTCCACCCCCACCACGCCAGCGCAGCCGGCCATGGCATCGCTCAATGCATCAAGTCCCTGTCGGGGCCAGACATGGGCCGCCGACAGGCCACGGGCGATTTGCCGCGCCTGCTGCTCTTCAGCATCATTGCCGTGCGGCAGGGCCAGGCTATAGCCACTGTCGATCAGCCGCTGCCCCAACGCTCGCCAGGCGGCTACCGACCACTGTTTGTCCGCCCGGGAGCTGCCATGCACCAGCACCACCAACCGAGGACCAACCCAAGGGGTCGCAGCCCGGCCTGGGCTGAGCGGGGGGGTGGCTTGGGCCCGGTCCTGCGCTGCGATGCTGGGCTGGGCCAGCAGGCCGAAAGACAATGACCCGGGCACCTGGTAGCCCAAGGCCTTGGCGCATAGGGTGCGGCTGCGGTCTACCGCGCCGATGCGCCTGGGCAACAGCAGGGCCTGGTCGGCCACCCAGCGGGTTGGCGCCTCGTATGAGGAGCCGTCAGTGCGATTGGCCAGCGCCACGCGCTGCCCACCAGGCGCCAGGCGCGCCAGCCAGGCCACCAGCGCCGACTTGCTCAGGCCCTGCAGGTCCAACACACGGTCGTAAGCCTCGCTTTGTAAATCAGCGCAAAAAGCACGCCAGGCGGTCCGTGTGCCGGCGGCCAGGGGCGCGCGGCGCCAGCGCCGCAAATCACACTCTATGACCCGGCGCAAGCCGCTGCAGCAGCGCAGCAAAGGCGCAAAAGCGGGCTCCACCACCCAATCAATCTGGGCCTGCGCAAAGACCTGCCGCAGGTCTTGCGCAGCGGGCATGGCATGTACCACGTCGCCAAGCGAAGACAGCTTGACAATCAGGATTTTCAATGCGCCGCCTGGTCCAGCGTGGCCTCGGGCTTGACGGTTCGCAGCAGCGCCAACAACTCAGCCTGAATACGCGCCAGCGCCTCGGGCGTGTGGCCTTCAAAACGCAGCACCAGCACCGACGTGGTGTTGGAGGCGCGGATCAGCCCAAAGCCATCGGGCCAGTCGACCCGCAGGCCATCGATCAAGTTCAAGACTGCCGGGGCAGCAAAATGCGCCTGCGCCTGCAGCTGCGCCACCAACTGGTGCGGCTCACCCTCGGCGCATTTCACATTGAGTTCGGGCGTGGAGAAACTGCTGGGCAAAGCGTTAAGCACCGCGTTGGCGTCGGCGCTTCGGCTCAAAATTTCCAGCAGCCGGCAACCGGCATAGGTGCCATCATCAAAACCGAACCAGCGCTCCTTGAAGAAAATATGCCCGCTCATCTCGCCGCCCAGCGGCGAATCGAGCTCTTTCATGCGCGCCTTGATCAGCGAGTGCCCGGTCTTGTACATCAGCGGCTGGCCGCCTGCCGCCACGATCGCTGGTGCCAGGCGCTGCGAGCATTTCACATCAAACAAAATGGTGCCGCCCGGCACGCGGGACAGCACATCCTGCGCAAACAGCATCATCTGGCGGTCAGGGAAGATGTTGTTGCCCTCGCGGGTGACGATGCCCAGGCGGTCGCCATCCCCATCAAAGGCAAGACCAAGTTCGGCGTCGCTGGCCTGCAGGGCGGCAATCAGATCACGCAGATTTTCGGGTTTACTGGGGTCGGGGTGGTGATTGGGAAAGTTGCCGTCGACCTCGCTGAACAGCTCAGTCACCTCGCAACCGATAGCGCGAAGAATGCCGGGCGCCGAGGCCCCCGCGATGCCATTGCCCGAGTCCACCACAATCTTCATGGGCCGCGCCAGCCGGATGTCGCCGACGATGCGCTCGCGGTAGGCTGGCATTACATCGGCCGATCGCACCCGGCCACCGGCTTTGAGGGCCCAGCTGCCCGCCGCCATCATGTGGCGCAAGGCCTGGATCTCGTCGCCAAAAATGGCCCGACCAGCCAACACCATCTTGAACCCGTTGTAATCACGCGGGTTATGGCTGCCGGTGAGCTGAATACCGCTGCGGCACAGGGTGCTGGCAGCAAAGTACAGCATGGGCGTAGTCGCCATGCCGATGTCGATCACCTCAATGCCGCTTTCCACCAGGCCCCGGATGAGCGCGGCCACCAGCCCTGGGCCGCTCAGCCGGCCATCACGCCCCACCGCCACGGCCGTCTCGCCCTCGGCCAGCGCCACGGTTCCAAAAGCGCGGCCCAGCCCTTCGGCTACCGCCGTGTCAATCGCGCCGGGTACGACACCCCGGATGTCATAGGCCTTGAAAATGGCGGCGTCAAGTTGCATGTCAGGGGCCCTGCCTGGTGGTGATTTTGAGCCATCGATTGTAGGGGCCGACCTGCTGCGATCCACAGGTCCGGAAACGGCCACTGCAGCAGCGCCCAGCGCGCAATCGGCAGGTATCATGACCTGCATGCCCCGCATGACAAAAGCACCCCCCGGCCCCGACGGCGAGGCCTGCTACCGCGCCCTGCTGGCCCGTGACCCGCGTTTTGATGGCTGTTTTTTCGCCGGCGTCAGCTCGACCGGCATCTACTGCCGCCCGGTCTGCCGGGTACGCACGCCGCGCCGCGACAACTGTCGTTTTTTCACGCACGCGGCCCAGGCCGAACGCGCTGGCTTCAGGCCCTGCCTGCGCTGTCGGCCCGAGCTCGCCCCCGGCCGCCACCGCCCCCTGCCAGGTGCTGCAGCCTGGTCCACCCAAGACGCGGCCGGCATCCTAGCAGTGCAGGCGGTGCAGCTGCTTGATACCGCGCGATTGACCGGCCCGGACCCGCCCGGCATGCCCCAGCTGGCCCAGCGGCTGGGCGTGAGCGACCGCCACCTGCGGCGTATTTTTGAGTCACAACTGGGCGTGTCGCCGCTGCAGTACCTGCAAACCCGGCGCCTGCTGTGCGCCAAGCAACTGCTGACCGACACCACGCTGCCGGTGACCGAGGTGGCCCGCCTGAGCGGCTTTGGCAGCCAACGCCGCTTCCACGCCGCCTTCAGCAGCCACTACGGCCTGAACCCGTCGGGCTTGCGCCGCAGCCGGGCAGCGCTGCCCGCCCAGCCCGGCCTGCTGCTGCGGCTGGCCTATCGCCCGCCCTATGACACGGTGGCGATGCTGGCCTTTTTTGCCCAGCGCCAGCTCGACGGCGTGGAGCTGGTGTCGCAGAACGGCGGCGCATCCGCCCTGGCCCGTACGGTCAGCCTGAGGCAGGGCGGGCAGACCCTGAACGGCTGGGTACAAGGCGAGTTCGACCCGAGCCGCGCCCGACTGAACCTGCGGGTGAGCGAGGCGCTGCAGCCCCTGCTGCCGCTGCTGCTGGCCAAGGCGCGCGCCTGGCTCGATCTCGACGCTGACCCCCAGGCCATCAACGCGCAACTGCACGCGCATTTCCCGCACGGGGACGGCCTGCGCCTGCCCGGCGCCCTGGACGGCTTTGAGCTGGCAGTGCGCGCCGTGCTGGGCCAGCAGATCAGCGTGGCAGGCGCCCGCACCTTAGCCAATCGGCTGGTTGCCCGGTGGGGCGAGCCGCTGCTCACCCCGATTACCGGCTTGAACCGCCTGTTCCCCAGCCCCGAGGCCTTGGCCCAGGCCAGCGGCGATTCGCTTGGGGCCCTGGGTCTAACCCGCCAAAAGCAGGCCGCCATCCAGGCTCTGGCCCAGTGCTGTCTGAGCGGGCAGCTGCAACTGGAGCCGGGTGCCGAGGTAGCCCCCACCGTGGTCACCCTGCGCAGCCTGCCCGGCGTGGGTGACTGGACCGCCCAGTACATCGCCATGCGGGCACTGAGCTGGCCCGACGCACTGCCCGCCAGCGACCTGGCGCTGCACCGGGCACTGGGCCTGCAGGGCCAGCCCCGGGCGGCGCAGACTGCATTGGCGGTGGCGCAAGCCTGGCAACCCTGGCGCAGCTATGGCGTCATCCGCGCCTGGGCCAGCCAGCCGCCGGCTAGCGACGCGGCACCGGGTCCGCTGCCAGCGCTGTGAACCATCGCAAACTAATCTCAGTCCTCAGTCCATCAGTTTCAAAGGCCTGCAACACCATGAAATTTTCTGATTCACTGGCCTGCGCCACCGTGCCCAGCGCACTGGGCCCCATCGTGCTCGCCGCCACCGACGTGGCGCTGGTGGGCCTGTGGTTTGACGGCCAACGGCACCAGCCCGATGGCAGCCGCTGGCGGCAGGCCCTGGGGCATCCGGTGCTGGTTCTGGCCAGCGTCCAACTCGGCGACTACCTGGCCGGGCGGCGCAGCCAGTTTGCGCTGCCGCTGAGCCTGGCCGGCGGCAGCGCCTTTGAGCAGGCGGTTTGGCGCGCCCTGCAAGACATTCCCCGCGGCTGCAGCTGCAGCTACAGCGCGGTCGCAGCGGCCATCGGCCGACCCAAGGCGGCCCGTGCCGTGGGCGCAGCGGTCGGGCGCAACCCCTTGGGTATCATCGTGCCCTGCCACCGGGTGCTCGGAACCGGCGGCGCCCTCACTGGCTATGCCGGCGGCTTGGCACGCAAGGTTGCGCTGCTGCAGCTTGAGGGCGCGGCATTCGCGCCACACCCAAGCCCCGGCCAGCCAACTCAGCCACCCTCCCCCAGCGAAAGCCTTGCTTGAACATACCCCAGGGCAAACCACCATGGCAACTCGAATTCCTGCTGCTCGCCTCGCTGTGGGGTGGCTCCTTCCTGTTCACGCGGCTCGCCAATACCGAGTTCGGTGCTCTGCCCACGGTGGGCGTGCGCGTAGCCGTGGCGAGCCTGTGCCTGCTGCCGCTGCTTTTTTGGCAAGGTCACGGGCGCACCTTGCTGAGGCACTCCAAACAACTGCTGCTGGTCGGCATGCTCAACTCGGCCATCCCCTTTGTCTGCTTTTCGTACGCGCTGCTGGCAATCAGCTCGGGGCTGGCGTCGATTCTCAACGCAACAGTGCCGCTGTTTGGCGCCCTGATTGCCTGGGGCTGGCTGCGTGACCGCCCTGGCGGCAGCCGCATTCTGGGCTTGGCCATCGGCTTTTTGGGGGTGGCGATGCTGGCCTGGGACAAGGCCAGCTTCAAACCCGACGCCAGCGGCCTGAGCACCGGCTGGGCGGTGCTGGCCTGTTTGCTGGCTTGCCTGTGCTACGGTATCTCGGCCAGTTACACCAAACGCTATTTGGCGGGTCTGCCCACATTGGTGACGGCCACCGGCAGCCAACTTGGCGCCACCGTGGGCCTGGCGCTGCCCACCTGGTGGCTGTGGCCGGCACAGATGCCCGGCAACACGGCCTGGCTGGCGGTGCTGGTGGTGGGACTTTTTTGCACCGGCTTGGCCTATGTTCTTTTTTTCAGTCTGATCGAAAAAGTTGGCCCGTCGCGCGCCATCACGGTGACCTTTGTGGTGCCCGTGTTCGCCGTGGTCTACGGGATGATTTTTTTACATGAAACCATCACCCCGTGGATGCTTGTGTGCAGCGCAGTCATCGTCTTCGGCACCGCCCTGTCGCTCCGGCCTGCAGCGCCTCGGGCAGGGCCGCCTTGAGGCCAGCCGATGGCGCGCATCGCCAGTGCGGCCTACCGGAGCCCGCTGAACGCCTCAAGCCTATTGGTAAGCGCTGCGCCAGACCAGACCGCGTTTATTTCGGCCCAGGTCACCTGCAGCCTGAATATGACCAAGTCTGTCGCCATGTTTTTGCAAGGCAGGCGCAAGCCCCCCGAGGTTTTTAATCAAGCAATCCGGCCAACTCCAGGCCCTGCCTGCCTTCCGGATGGCGGCAGTCGATGTCCTCAAACTCGTTGATCTTGTCGATCTCGGTACCCATCGCAATGTTGGTGACCTTCTCCAGAATCACCTCCACCACCACCGGCACCCTGTAGTGCCGTGCCATGCGCTGCGCTTCTTGCAACGCAGCTTCGATTTTTTCCGGGTCGGTCACGCGCAGGGACTTGCAACCCAGCCCTTGCACCACCGCCTGGTGATCAACACCGTAGCTTTGCAGCGCCGGGTCGCTGACGTTCTGGTTCTCAAAGGCCAGCTGCACGCAGTAGTCCATCTCAAAGCCGCGCTGGCTCTGGCGAATCAGCCCCAGGTAGCTGTTGTTCACCAGCACCTGCACATAGGGAAGGCGGAACTGAGCACCTACCGCCAGCTCTTCGATCATGAACTGGAAGTCATAGTCGCCAGCCAGGCCAACCACCGTGCGGGTCGGGTCGGCCGCCACCACGCCCAGCGCGGCCGGAATAGTCCAGCCCAGCGGGCCGGCTTGGCCGCAGTTGATCCACTGGCGCGGACCGTAGACATGCAGGAACTGGGCACCGGCAATCTGGCTCAGGCCGATGGTGGTGACATAAATGGTGTCGCGCGGGAACACCTTGTTCATTTCTTCGTACACCCGCAGCGGCTTGATCGGTGTCTCGGTGTAATGGGTCTTGCGGTGCATCAGCTTCTTGCGCTCGGCGCAGCGGCTGACCCAGTCGGTGTAGTCCCGCAGCCCCTGCGCCGCCTTGCGCTCACGCGCCACCTGCACGAATAACTCCAGCGCCGCATGGGCGTCGCTGACGATGCCGAAGTCGGGCATGAAAACACGGCCGATTTGGGTCGGCTCGATGTCCACATGCACAAAGGTGCGGCCCTTGGTGTAGACCTCGGTGGAGCCGGTGTGGCGGTTGGCCCAGCGGTTGCCGATACCCAGCACAAAGTCGGCAGCCAGCATCGTGGCGTTGCCGTACCGGTGGCTGGTCTGCAGCCCGACCATGCCGGCCATCAGCGGGTGATCATCGGGAATGCTGCCCCAGCCCATCAGTGTCGGGATCACCGGCACACCCACGAGCTCGGCAAACTCCACCAGCAGCGCACTGGCGTTGGCGTTGATGACGCCGCCGCCAGCCACAATCAGAGGCTTGTCGGCTGCCGCCAGCATGTCAAGCGCTTTTTCGATCTGCTTGCGGCTGGCAAAGGGCTTGTAGACCGGCAGCGACTCGTAGGTTTCGATGTCGAACTCGATCTCGCCCATCTGCACGTCAAAGGGCAGGTCGATCAGCACCGGCCCGGGGCGGCCTGAGCGCATCAGGTGAAAAGCCTGCTGGAACGCACGCGGCACCAGCGCCGGCTCGCGCACGGTCACGCTCCACTTGGTCACCGGCTTGGAAATCGACTCGATGTCCACCGCCTGAAAGTCTTCCTTGTACAGGCGGGCACGTGGCGCCTGACCGGTGATGCACAGAATCGGGATGCTGTCGGCAATGGCCGAATACAGGCCGGTGATCATGTCGGTTCCTGCCGGGCCGCTGGTGCCGATGCACACACCGATGTTGCCGGCGGCGGCACGGGTATAGCCCTCGGCCATGTGCGAAGCACCCTCCACGTGGCGCGCCAAAATATGGGCAATCGACTGTCGCTCGCGCAGCGCCGCATACAGCGGGTTGATGGCCGCACCCGGCACACCAAAAGCTTGGCTCACGCCCTCTTTTTCCATCACCAGCACAGCGGCCATGGCGGCCCTCATCTTTGCCATTTGAATCTCCTCGGGTTTGGTTTTCGGCAAGCTGCATGGTCGCCGCGACCACGCCTGAATGGAAGACAGCTGTAGCGCATGACGTTTATTCCAATCCGGAATATTGCATACACTCGGGCCAAACAACCAATTGACATGGACCGCATCCAGGCAGTACGCCTTTTCATTCGCGTGGTGGACCTCGGCTCCTTCAGCAAGGCCGCGGCAGAGCTTGGCATGGGACAACCCTCGGCCACCAAGCTGGTGGCGCAGCTTGAAAAGCAGTTGGGCTCGCGCCTGCTGCACCGCTCAACCCACGGCGTCACGCCAACCGAAATCGGCAGCCTGTACTACGAAAAATGCAAACTGATTGCCCACCACGTGGAAGAAGCGCAAACCGTGGCCGCATTGCTGCAATCCCAGGTGCAGGGCGGGCTGCGCATCAGTACCTCGGTGGCCTTCGGCCGGCGTGTGCTGGCGCCGCTGGTGATGCGTTTCATGGCGCTCAATCCGAAGCTGCAGGTGGAGTTGAGCTTTGAAGACCGCTATGTTGACCTGGTGGCCCAAGGCGTGGACCTGGCCATACGCATGGGGCGGCTGGCAGACTCCACATTGGGCTCGCGCTACCTGGGCATGAACCCCTGGCTGGTGGTTGGCGCGAGCGACTACCTGACCCGGCGCGGCGTGCCACAGCTGCCGGCTGATTTACTGTCACACGATGCCCTGATCTACAGCACCGTGCAGGGCGATGCACGCTGGCAATTCACCGGCGCTGAGGGGCAGCCAATCCAGGTGCCAGTACGCGGGCCACTGCGCTCCAACAGCCTCTCGGCGCTGCTGGCCGCCGTGCGCGGCGGCATGGGCCTTGCCGCCCTGCCCTGCTATGTGGCCCAGGAATCATTGCGCACCGGCGCTGTGCAGCAAGTACTGGCCAACTGGGCCCTGCCGGCCCAGGAAATTCATGCCGTATTTCCTTCGCCGCGTATGGTGCCGGCCAAGGTGAGTAGCTTCATCGAATGGTTGCAGGGCCAGTTCGGTGAAGCTTGGTGGACTGCACCCAAGTAGCCAGGCCGGCACAGCGCGCAAGAGCATTGACAAGGTCCTCAGGCGGCAAGCCACTTGAAGCCAAGGCCCAGCAGGGCGCTGGCCAAGATGACATGAATAACATTGCGCTTGTATTTGAATAGCGCCATCGCCGCCGCCAGGGCAATCAGGGCCGAGGGAAGCTCAAAAGCGCCCCCAAAACCCTGGGGCCACAGCACATGGTGACCAAAAAACAGGCCGAGGTTCAAGATCACGCCAACCACTGCGGCGGTGATGGCGGTCAGGGGCGCGGTGAACTTGATGTCGTTATGGCTTGTCTCAACCAAGGGCCCACCAGCCAAAATGAAAATAAATGAGGGCAAAAAAGTAAACCAGGTCACCAAAACAGCCGCCACCGCCCCTGCCAGGAACAGACTCTCAGGTCCAAAAATGGCCTTCACATAAGCACCAACAAAGGCAACAAAAGCCACCACCATGATCAGGGGGCCGGGGGTGGTTTCGCCAAGCGCCAAGCCGTCTATCATTTGGGTCGGGCTCACCCAGCCATAGTGAGTCACTGCGCCCTGGTAAACATAGGGCAGTACGGCATAGGCCCCGCCAAAGGTGAGCAGCGCCGCCTTGGTAAAAAACCAGGCCATCTGGGTCAGGTTGTGCTCCCAACCGTAGCCCAACAGCAAAAAACCCATGGGCAGGGCCCACAGCAGGCCACCACCGGCGGCCACCCGGGCCAGGCGCGGCCAGCTGAAGATGGCATGCTGCGGCGTGGGCGTGTGGTCATCAATCAGTGCTGCGCCAAATGATGTGCCTGCCTTGCCGTGGCCGCCGCCCATGAACAGTTCCGGCTTCAGGCGGCCGGCCAGCAGGCCACTGGCCGCCGCAGCGAGAACAATCACCGGGAAGGGGGTTTTGAAGGCAGAAATAGCCGCAAAACTAGCCGCTGCAATCACCCAGAGAAAACTGTTTTTCAAGGCCTTTGACCCGATTCGGTAGGCCGCCTGCACCACGATGGCCGTGACTGCCGGTTTGATGCCATAAAACAATGCGGCCACCCAGGGCAGATCGCCCAGGGCGATATAGACCCAGGACAAGGCAATCAAAATAAACAAAGACGGCAGTACAAACAAGGCGCCCGCCACCACGCCGCCACGGGTCTTGTGCATGAGCCAGCCGATGTAGGTGGCGAGTTGCTGTGCCTCGGGTCCGGGCAGAACCATGCAGTAATTGAGTGCGTGCAGAAACCGCTTTTCTGAAATCCATCGCCTGCGAACTACCAACTCTTCATGCATGATGGCTATCTGGCCGGCGGGTCCACCAAAACTGATGAAACCCAGCTTAAACCAAAAGCCAAGCGCCTGCCAAAAACTTACCTGCGGCGCAGCAGCGTTGATCACCGGGCCAGGCTCCTCGCCAGGGTTTTGTGATTGGCTGGCTGGCTGCGGTGAGGCCATGATTTGCCTTTGATGGTGTGCGGCGAAGGGAGGGTCAAGGGCTCAGAGCGGCCGCCCAATGGCCTCGGCCGTGATCAGCGCTTCAAGCAGGCCAGTATCGCTGTTGGCGTTGGGCAGCATGGTTTTTTGCAGGCTGAGCTTGACCTCTGGCGCCTGCGCGCCCATGGCCAGTACCGCCGCCCGCGCTGCCTCTCGCGCCATTTCGGTAGCCCGGCGCAAGGCCTCGGCAGGGTCGCTGAACTGCTGGGTACCAACCGTGGAGTGCAGCACAAACAGGCCGCTGCCATCGCCCGCGACCCGCACCACCACAGTCTGGGCCACTACGCCGATGGCGGCACCGACCGCGTTGGCCACGTCGCAGTGCTCAGGAAACACGATCTCGCAACCCAGCCGTCGCGCCACCTCGGGGTAATAAACTTTGACCGGCCCGCCCACCGCCACCACGGGCAGGGACGGCTTGA
>BJGT01000075.1 GCA_014190675.1 Comamonadaceae bacterium
CTGCAGCATCAGCTCGGGGATGTCCCACAGCGCCTGCATTTCCACCACTTGGCCGTCAACCAGCCGGTAGAACTCATGAAAGCGCATCGCCACCTGGTGGCCGGTGGGCGGGATGTCGAGCCAGGGCCGCACAAAGGTGCCGGTGTAATAGCCACAGCAGCCAACCCAGTTGTGTCCCTGCGGGCTCGGCCCCACCATGACGATGGTGTCACGCCGCTCTAGGTCGGGCAGGGCCTGCTGCAAGGGCGCATAGGCCTGGTGGTAAAGACCCTGCGGCCCGTCCAGGTCTTCCAAGGGCGTGGCCAGTCGCACCACCGCGTCGGGCCGGAACAGCTGCTTGAGGGCCGCCTGCAGCGCCTCGGCCTGGTAGTCGTACTGCGCCGCACGCAGCGGCGTCAGCAAAGCCTTGTTTTGAGCGTGCACATCGCCAGCGCTCACGGTTCTGCTCCGGGCAGCTGGGCTGCCGGCGCACGGGCCCGCGCCAGCAAATCCACCCCGAACTGGCGGAACAGGTGCACCATGTCGACGAACACCCAGTTCTCGGTGTAGACCTCGCCCTCGCGCTTCCACCAGTCCAGGCCATTGACCGCAATGCGCCGCCCGGTCGCTGGGCAATCCAGGTAGGGCCCGCTATGGGTGGCGAGCACGCCGGCCCAGCCCGGCGCACCGCTGTAGGGGCCCTCGGCAATGAGCGCATCCAGGTCCTGCACCGACCGGTCGGGAAAGGCCACCAGCCAGGGCTGCTGGTGCAGGGTCTCGAACGCGGTGAAATCGAGGCAGGCGCCAATGCCGCCCGGCCCGAACCAGTGCACGCGCGGGTGGAACCAGTCGGCCATGCCCATGCTGCGCAGTTCACTCTGGTCGTAGCGGTTCAGGCCCTGGTAAATGAAGCGCCAGATGTGATCCAGGCTGTGCCGGGTCTGCGTCTCGTCCTGCGGCTGCAGCATGACGCCGTCGCCGGCGCGCGGCGCGGGCCAGATGCCATCGACGCCACGCGCGGTGGGCAACACCTGAATGCCGATCTGTTGCAGCAAATCAACCAGGTCGATCAGGAAATAGATCTCGACCACCCGGCCTTGCTCGATGCGGCAGAACTCACCCCAGCGCAGGCTCACCGGCTGGCCGGTGGCGGGGATGCCGAGATAGTCGGCCTGGAAGCGGCCATTCATCAAGCCCATGCCGCTGACCCAGTGCCGGCCATCACGGCTGGCGTCGCCGTCGCGCCGGCCGTGGGAGGCGCCGCCCAGCAACAAGTGGGTGTGCCGCTGCAGATCCGGGAAGGCGGCACGCAGCGGCCGCCAGAAGCCATCCAGAAAGCCGTCCACCCCCTGCAGCTGGTTGACCGGGTCGTGCCCGTGGAACACCAGGTCGGGGTGCAGCAGCAGGCGGCTGGCCTCAGCGGCCGCCGCATCGGCGCCGTCCAGCGCCGACCACCAGTCCCACACCGCCTGTTTCGCAGCTTGATTGGCAACCGGGGTGGCGGGGAGTGAGGTGGCGGGCATTGGTGTGCTTTGTCGCAATAGGAACGTGAGGTACGGCGCGCGCTCAGCCCTTGACTGCCCCCTGGGTCAACCCAGAAACAATTTGCCGCTGGAACAGCAGCACCAAAATGATCAGCGGGATGGTGATGCTGACCGCACCTGCCACGCCCTGCATCAAGAACGCTTCACTGTCAGCCGAGATGGCATTGGCAATGGCAGCAGGCATGGTCATGCGCTCGGCGTTGACCAGCGAAGAGCTCAGCAGAAAGTCGTTATAGGCCAGCAAAAAGCTGAACAGGCCGGTGGTCACCACGCCCGGCCACATCACCGGGATGATGACTCGGCGAAAGGCCTGGAACCGGCTGCAGCCATCCACCAGCGCTGCCTCATCAAGCTCCTGCGGGATGTTGACAAAAAACGAGCGCAGCATCCAGATCGTGAAGGGCTGGTTGATGGCCACCAGCACCAAAATCAGCGTGAAATACTCGTTGCGTATGCCCATGGCATCAAACATCACATAAAACGAGGGCAGCAGCGTGGAGTGCGGCAGCGAGCGAAACACCAGCGCCGTGATCAGCAGCCAAAAGCCCACCGCGCCACGGTAGCGCGACAGTGCGTAGCCAGCCAAGCAGCCCACGCTGAGCGACACGCTGACGGTCCCAAAGGTGACGATGGCGGTGTTGAGAAAGTTACGGTAAAAAGCCTTGTCGATCCACAGCCGGCTGTAGTTCTCAAAGGTCACCGGTGCCAGCCACTTAACCGGCACCGAGAACGCATCCACATACTGGCGCAGCGAGATCACGGCCGTCCAGACAATGGGCAAGCAAGCCACCACCAGCCAGGCGAACAAGGCCAGGTGCAAGAGCAGGCTCCAGGCACGGGCAGGTCGTTTCATGGTGTCATCCTCCGCGCCTTTGTTCTTTCCAGGTGCGCACCAACAGGGGAATGAGCAGCACGGCGATGCCGGCGGTGGTGAGCACGGCGGCCGCACTGGCCTTGTAGGGGTTGTTCTCTTGCAGCAGGATGTAGTAGGTGAGGTACTGCACGCTGGTGGTGAAGGCGCCCTGGGTCAGCACCACCACCGGTTCAAACACCCGGTAGGCGTCCATCAGGTGGATCAGGGTCACGAACACAAACAGCGGCGCGAGATGCGGCAGCGTGACATAAAGCAGGCGCTGCCAGGCGTTGGCGCCATCGATGCGGGCCGCCTCCAGGCTGTCCTGTGGCACCGACTGCAGCCCGGCATAAAACACAATAAAGGCAAAGGGCACCACGTGCCAGATGCCGTACAGAATAATCAGCAACCGGGCCGACCAGGCCTGCGCCATCCAAAACAGCGAAATACCGAACTGCGACAAAAAATAAGGCACCAGGCCGTTGTCGCGAAACAGCCACTTGATCGCCAACGCACCCACCACCGGCGTGATGATGAAGGGCAACAGCGAGGCACTGATGTAGAAGGGCCGCCAGCGTTGTCCGACCTGGTTCACGCCCAGCGCCAGCGCAAAACCCAAGAGCAGCACAAAGGGCGTGGTAGCAAATGTATACAGCAGGGTAAAGCGCAGCGCACCCATGAATTCGGTGGCGCGCTGGGGCGAGGCCGCTAGAGCGGCACCGCCGGCATCGGGCGGGGCGCTGCTGCCGGCCTGGTCCCCGTCCCCGACGTCCAGGCCCAGCACCTTGCGAAAGTACTCCAGCCCAACAAAGCGGCACACGCTGACCGCGCGGCCGTCGGGACCGAGCACCGCGCGCTGCGTCACCACCTCCTTCGTTCCAAACGGGCTGCTTTCGGTCACCGTGACCACCTCCATCTGCAGCGCGCAGCTGCGCACCGACAGGTAAAAGGTGACCGCCAGTGGCAGCGCCAACAGCAGCAGCATCAAGACTGCTGAGGGCGCTACAAAGCGTAAGAAGGTGGCAAGGCGCACGCGACAGGGCTTACTTCAGAAAGCCTTTTTCAGCGGCAGCCTTGGCATAGGCCACGGCGGCAGCATCAAGCGCGGCCTTTGGCGTCATGGCACCGGTCATCACGTCGGGGATGATCTTGCCAATCTCGCCATGGGCCAAGCCAAAGTAAGGCTCCGAAGGCCACTGCGGTGCGCCCGCGTTGGCCGAAGCCGCAACGCCAGTGGCAAAGCGCGTGGGCTTGTAGCTCGAGCGCACCCAAATCGTCAGGTCATTGCCTTTGGCGGTGGTTTCCTCGTCCAGCGCCTCCATCAGCACCTGGAACACCGTGTCGCGGTCACCGCCCAAGTTCTTGGGCATCACCACGCCGTCCCACCACAGGTGGGTGGCCGACTTGCCGCCAGCCATCACCGCCGGTGCAGCGGTGAACTCCATCTTGCCCACAATCTTGGAGGCCGCAGGGTCGTCCATGCGCGAGGCACGGCTGGCCCACAGCACGCCCATGGCAGCCTTGCCCTGCTGGTACTGGTTCATCACATCGTCCGAGCCCGATGCCAGGTAGTTGGGCGTCATGTAGGCGGTCATGGCCTTCATGGTCTCCAAGGCTTTCACGCCAGCGTCGCTGCTGAAATCAGGCGCAGCCGAGCCGGCTTTGAAGAAGCGTCCGCCATAGCCGGCAAAAATATTGGTGAACTCGGTGGCACTGTCCCAGCCCTTGGCAAAGGTCTGGGCAATCGGGAACTCGATGCCTGGCTCTTTCTCTTTAAGGGTCTTGGCAGCGGCCATCATGTCGGCGTAAGTGGCGGGCACTTTGATGCCGTGCTTGTCAAACAGGTCTTTGCGGTAGAACAGGTTTTGCGCGTTTTGCATGAAGGCAATCGCCATCACCTCACCATTCACCTTGACCAGCATGTTGTCTTCTATTTTGTACTTGGCCTTGTACTTGTTGACCAGATCGGTCATGGATTGCAACTGACCAGCACTTTGCAGCTTGGTGAAGGTGCCCATCGAAACCACGGCCGCGTCAAACGCCGACTTGCCGCTGGAGCCAAAGGCCTGCAGGGTTTCGTTCTCGTTTTGTGGCGAAGGCACCAGCTTGTATTGCACCTTCAGCCCGCCCTGGGTGCAAGATTCCATCTCCTTGGCGATGTGGTCCAGCGCCGGGAAGGTATTGCCGATGATGTTGATCTGTCCGGGCTTGGCATTGGACAGGGTGTTGCAGCGGGCATTCGAGAGGCCAGGCAGTGTGGCCAGCAAAACCGCTGTTGCCAGCAGGGAACGGCGCAGGATGCGTGAGGTCATGAGATTCTCCAAAAAGGCCGGGGGGTTAATTGGCTTCTAGACGCAGCCGGTTCTGCGTCTGGCCATCAAAAATATGACACTGTCGGGCTCGGACCGCAAAGCCTGCCGGCTCGCCAATGCGGGCCCGGTAGTCCTTGCCGGCACGCGCGGTGACCACCTGCTCGCCGATGCGCACCATCACCAGGGTGGAGTCGCCGGTCAGCTCAAAGCTGAACACCTCGGCGCGAATTTGGGCCTGCTCAGGTGCGGTCACCATCATGTCCTCGGCGCGCACGCCCAGCACCACATCCGGCCGGCTCTGCGTGCCAAAACCCGGCACCGACACACCTGGCGCCTCAAACACGCCGTCGCGCAGCGCCCCGGCGATCAGGTTCATCGAGGGCGAGCCAATGAAGCCGGCTACAAACAGGTTGGCGGGCTGGTTGTAGATCACCTCGGGCGTGCCAATTTGCTGGATTTCGGCGCGGCTCATCACCACCACCCGGTCGGCCAGGGTCATGGCCTCGATCTGGTCGTGCGTCACGTAAATGGTCGTCACTCCGAGCGAGTGGTGCAAGTGCTTGATGTGCGAGCGCATGGTCACGCGCAGCTTGGCGTCCAGGTTGCTGAGTGGCTCGTCCATCAAAAACACCTTGGGCTGGCGCACGATGGCGCGCGCCAGCGCCACCCGCTGCCGCTGGCCGCCCGAGAGCTCCTTGGGCCGGCGGTCCAGGAAGTCGGTCAGTTCCACCTGCGCCGCGGCCTTGAGCACCGCCGGCTTAATTTGCGCCACCGGCATGCCGCGGATGCGCAGCGGAAAGCTGATGTTCTCCTCCACGGTCATGTTCGGGTACAGGCCGTAGCTTTGGAACACCATGGCCACATCGCGGTCCTTGGGTTCCAGGCCGTTGACGCAGCGGTCGCCAATCCAGACCTCGCCGGTGCTGGGGTCTTCCAGCCCGGCCACCATGCGCATGGTGGTGGTTTTGCCACAACCGCTGGGGCCGAGCAGCACCAGAAATTCGCCGTCGGCAATGATGAGCGACATATGCTTCACGCCCACGGCATTGCCCCAGGATTTGGACAGGTCTTTGAGCTCAACGCGGGCCATCTTGCTGCCTCAAGCCCGCGGCGCCAAGACTTGCATCCAGATCGCTACCTCGTCAACCAACAGCCACTCGCGCAGCACCCGCCCGTTGGCAAATTCAGCATGCGAGATACCCATGATCTCCACCGTGTTGCCACTGGGCTCCCCATAGCGGCCCGGGCCAGCGTGCCGGGCCCGCACCCGCCAGCGCATGGCCACCGCTGGGTTACGCTCAGCGCGGCGTACTTCGGCCAAGTGCTCAAGATCGAACTGCACGCCATCAAAGGCCGTCAGCAGATCAGCCCAAAAGTCCCGTATGGCGAGGTGTCCGTACAAACTCTGGCCGGCGGGTGCGGCCATCACACTGGCTCGGTCATGCAACTGCAGCACGCCATCCAGGCCCTGGCCATGCCACAGCTGCTCATACAGGCCCCGGTAAGCCCGGGCAAGGGCCCCAGAGGCGATGTGCGAGCGGTAGCCGCCCGGAACCGGTGGCATCGGCGGCTTGGCAATCGGTCCGCGCTGGGCCAGCCAGGCCTGGGCCAGGTCCCGCTCATGCAGGCCGATCTGCCGGGCAATGGCGGCCTGGTCGCGCACCAGCCACTCATGGATGACACGGTTGTCCAGGCAAACGCAATCGGCAATGGTGCGGGCATGGATGCGCCGAGCGCTGGCCGGGCCAAAGGCGCCATCGCCCATATGCGTCATGGGCGAGAGAATCCGGTGAGATGACAGAAATCCGTGCTCGTCATCACCCGACCAAAGGACGTCTTCAGCGAGCAGTTCGCGGTCAGGGAACATGGCCAAGGTGGCCCGGGTCGAGTCCACCACGGGCCCTGCGCCCAGGCTCACGCCGCCGGGGGTCTCCACCGCACAATCGGCGCCGTAGTAGCGGTGAATATCGTCGATGCGCCGACCTTCCCAGATGCGCTGGGTGATGACCTGAATATAGTGTTCAAGGTCCAGAAATTCGGCATCAAAACCTTTCATGTTGTACTCTCCTGGTGGCGGTTTTGGCAGGAGCCGCGCAGCACCAACTGCCCGGCAATCACAATGTTGCGGGTGTTTGGCATGGCGCCCCCGCGCAGGTAGCTTTGAAGCAGTTCCACCGTGGCCTCCACCATGGGCTGCACCGGCTGCTCAAAGGTGGTCAAGGCGTAGGATTCCCAGGCCGCTTGCGGCACATTGTCAAAGCCCACCACCGACACCTGTTGGGGAACCGCCAGGCCGAGCTCATGGCGCAGGGTATCGAGCACCGCTATCGCCATCTGGTCGCTTGCAACAAACACCGCGTCCGGCCGCTGCTCGGCTTGGGCAAACAGGTCGCGCGTGGCCTGCCTGGCTTGCAGCACGTCATAGTTGCCAATCGCGCGGGCATAGATGCGCTGGCCAGCCTCGGCCAAACCCTCCCGAAAACCCCGCTCCCGCTCCAGGTTGGTCGATGAATCCTCCCGCCCGGCCAGGTAGGCAATGCGCCGGTGGCCGCCAGCCACCAAAAAGCGGGCAATCTCACGCCCGCCGCCCAAGTTGTCAGAGCGTACCGAGCTCACCGAGCCGGCACTGCCCGCGGCCATGATGCGGTTGAACAGCACCACCGGAATGCTGGCGTCGGCGCAGCGCTGCGCCAGCGCCGAGGACAGGGTGGTGGCGCCCAGCACAATGCCATCCACCTTGTACTGCAGAATCTCGCCCACCAGGTCATCGGCGTTATGCCCATCGCTGATAAAGATCAGCAGGTGGTAGCCATCCTGTTGCAGCCGCTGTGCGAGTTGTTCGAGCACCGCCGGGTAAAACAGGTTTTCGATGTGGGACAGCACCAGGCCGATGATGCGCGAGCGCCCCGTAATCAAACTGCGGGCATGGGCGTTGGGCTGGTAGCCCAGCTTGCGCGCGGCCTCTTGCACCTTGTCGCGCATGGCCTCAGACACACTGGCGCCAGCGGTGAAACAGCGGCTCACCGCCGACTGCGACACGCCCGCCAGGCGCGCCACATCTTGCGAAGTAGCCTGGGTCTTCATTGGGCCGTCCAGCCGCCGTCAACCATCAGCGCGCTGCCAGTCACCATGGCCGAGGCATCGCTGGCCAGGAACACCACGGCGCCCATGATGTCCTCGACCCGGCCGATGCGGCCCAGGGCAATGCGGGATTCGACAAAAGCCCGGAATTGCGCATCTTTGAGCATAGGCCGGGTCAGCTCTGTCTCTATAAAGGTCGGGCACAGGGTGTTGACCCGGATGTTTTGCCCGCCGAGCTCCCAGGCCAATGCCTTGCACAGACCCTCTAGCGCATGCTTGCTGGCGCAATACAGCGTGCGTTTGGGGCCGCCCACATGCCCCATTTGAGAGGAAACATGAATGATGGAGCCGGCCTGCCCAAGCGCACTGAGGCCACGCGCGACCTCGCGCGACAGAAAAAATGCCGCCTTGATATTCACCGCCAGCACCGCATCGATGTCCTCTGGGGTGGTGTCGGCCAGCAGCTTTGGGCGGTTAGTGCCAGCGCTGTTGACCAGGATTTGAAACGGCCCCCTGGCCGCGACTTCCCGCTGCACCGCCAGCGCATCGGTGACATCGAGTGCCAGCACCCGGGCACGCCCACCCGCCTGCTCAATGGCCGCTGCCGCCTGCTCGAGTTCTGAGACGGTGCGCGCCGCCAGCGTCACCTCGGCGCCGGCCTGCGCCAGGGCCTGGGCAGCGGCCAGGCCAATGCCACGACCGGCACCAGCCACCAGGGCGCGCCGGCCGTCCAGCCGGAACGAGGGGGTCATGGCCACAGAGCCTGCGCCGGGACGGCTCATGCTGCGGGCTGCAGGCGCGGCGGGGCACGCTCGCCCCGGTCAAAAGCCTCCCAGCCCTCACCCTGGAACGGGTCGACGCCGAGTTGCTGCATCACATGCGGGAAGTCCACCATCACCCAGTTGTCAACAATCTTGCCGTCCTGCACCTTCCAGAAATCCATGTAGCGGATCTCGATGCGTTTGCCTGTGGGCGCAATGCCCATGAAGGTGCCCGAGTGCGTGGCCTCTTGCCGCCCGAAGGCGGCCATCCACTCGCCCTGCACGATGCGGGCCTCGTCAATGCACACCTTGTCAGAGAACGCCGCCTGGAACGGGCGCTGCCAGTTGTCCTGGAACGCCTTGACACCCAGCTTGGTGCCACAGCCGGCGTTGCCCATCCAGCGAAAGTCTTTTGCAAAAAACGCCTCAATGCCGTCGATGGTGTGGTCGTTGAGGCCATCCACCATGCCCTCCACCACACGGCGGGTGGCCTCGGTCTGGGTCAGGTCGTTGTCGCGTGTGAGCGCGGCCTGCTCGGGGCGGGCCCCTTTCATGCGGGTCCGTCCAGCGCCGGCACCGGCTGGTACCAGGGCACCTCGGCGCGATGGCCGTAGCGGCGCACCCGCAGATTGGCCTGCTCGCCGTGGCCGGCAAAGTTTTCCATGTGGCACAGGCGCGAGCAGACCTCGCCAATGCTGGCACTGGCCGCATCGGTCAGCACCCGCTGGTAGGTGCAGGTTTTCAGAAACTTGCCGACCCACAGGCCGCCGGTGTAACGGGCGTTTTTGTTGGTGGGCAGGGTGTGGTTGGTGCCAATCACCTTGTCGCCAAAGCTCACGTTGGTGCGCGGCCCCAAAAACAGCGCGCCAAAATTGGTCATGCCCTTCAAGAAGTAATCCGGGTCACGCGTCATCACCTGCACATGCTCAGAAGCCAACTCGTCGGCCTTGGCCAGCATCTCGGCGTCGGTATCGCAAACAATCACCTCGCCGTAGACCTCCCAGGCCTTGCTGGCAATACCGGCTGTCGGCAATATCTTGAGTTGCCGCTCCACCTCGGCCATGGTGTCGCGCGCCAGTTTTTCCGAGGTAGTCAGCAGCACTGCCGGCGAGGTGGGGCCGTGCTCGGCCTGGCCCAGCAGGTCCACGGCGCACATTTCGCCATCGACCGAGTCGTCGGCAATCACCAGGGTCTCGGTCGGGCCGGCGAACAGGTCAATGCCAACCCGGCCGTACAACTGGCGCTTGGCCTCGGCCACAAACATATTGCCCGGGCCCACCAGCATGTCCACCGCCGCCACCGACTCGGTGCCAATGGCCATGGCCGCTACCGCCTGCACGCCGCCCAACACCAAAATTTGGTCAGCCCCCGCAAAGTGCATGGCCGCCACGATGGCCGGGTGCGGTGCGCCCTGGTAGGGCGGCGCGGTAGCCACCACGCGCGGCACGCCGGCCACCTTGGCGGTCAGCACACTCATGTGCGCCGAAGCAATCAGGGGGTACTTGCCCCCGGGCACATAGCAGCCCGCCGCGTTAACCGGAATATGCCGGTGGCCCAGAATCACGCCGGGCAGGGTTTGCACCTCGACATCGCGCATGCTGTCGCGCTGAATCTGCGCAAAATTGCGGATCTGGGTTTGCGCGAACCGGATGTCTTCAATTTCGCGCGCCGAGAGCTGGCCCACCGCCGCCTCGATCTGCCCCTGCGACAGGGCGAAGCTGGCCGGCTCCCAGCCGTCGAACTTGCGGCTGTAGTCGCGCACGGCGGCGTCGCCGCGCTGCTCGATGTCCTTCAAGATGCCCTCCACCGTGGCGCGCACCTGCGCGTCATCGTCGGCCCGGCCCTGGGCGTCTTTGCCGCGCTTGAGATATCGAATCATGGCAATTGCACCTTGTTTGATTTAGCCCAAAGATTATATTGCATACGTATGCAATGTAAAACAAAAAAAGGCTTTGGGTATTGGTAGTTTCCCGTAATTGGCGGGGCCAGACTAGCCGCGCCGGGCGAAATGGCTGCGTGCCCGGGCCAGCACATCAATATCGAGCTGCAGCAGCACATTGATCAGGTCAATCGGCACCCAGTTTTCCCGGATCAGCCCCTGTTCGGCACTGTAAAAATCCATCACCCGCATGGTGATGGCGCGCCCGGTGGGCGGCAGGCCCAGCCAACCACCGCCCTGGTGCATCATGTGCCGGCTCGGCCAGCCGCCGGTGGCCGAAAAACGGCCGTCGCCAATGCGCACATAGTGGCTGCCCCCGTGCTGGCCCATACCTGCGGGCTGAGGCAGCTTGGGGTCGCGCGGAAAGGCGGTGCGAAAAGGCAGCTGGTGCACATCGACAAAGCCATCGAGCCCGCGCGAGGTGCCAATGCCGCTGGGGCCAAACCACATCATGTGTGGGTGCCAAAAATCACGCTGCGGCATCGCCAGCAGGCCTTCGCGCCCCAAATTGAGCGTGTCGTCATAGGCGCCGAGCGAGCCCTGCATGGCCAGCGTCAACGCCAAGCTGGCAGCAGATTGCGCCGGGTCCTGGGCGGTCAGCACCAGTCCGTCACCCGCCAGCGGGCCAGGCCACATGCCCTCAAAACCCGGGCTGGGCGGCAGCGGCCAAAAGCCCATCTGGCGAACCGCGTCCAGCACATCGAGCAGCACCGTGCTTTGCACAATGCGCCCGTCCACCAGCTGGTGAAACTCGCCATAGCGCAAATACAGCAGCTGCCCGGTGGCCGGCAGGCCCAGCCAATCCTGCTTAAAACGCCCGCACAGGTGGCCCATCGCGCCCACATAATCGCGCCCCTGGTACTGGCCGCCGATCAGTAACTGCTCGCGTCGCTCCATATCCGGGAAGGCGTGCAGCAGGGGCTGCCAGAACACCTGGGCAATCGCCGCCACGCCCTGCACTTCGTTCCAGGGGTGCGAACCACGCCACTCGGCATCCGGGTGGTAGGCCTGCGCCAGCAGCTCGGGCGCGGCCGCCGCTCCGCCGCGCACCACACGACCCATGATGGACCGGACCCAATCTTTGCTGGCCAGCTTGGTGGCTTCATTCAACATGCGCTGCGGCTCCTGAATACGGCTTGCTTAACCCCGCCCGAACAGACCATCCGCCCCGGCGTTGCCGGCATTCTAGTGTTCATGCATACGCATGCAAAGCAGACCGGTCGTGGCCGGGAATGTCGGTGTTGTGAGGGTGCCAGCCAGGTGCGCCTGAAATGGCCGCGGGCTAAAGGGGCCAGACGACGCCTTTGTCGTTCAGGATGGCGTCTAGCGGCAGGTCATGGGCTTCGGGTTGGAAGTCGGGCAAAAAACCGTTGGCAAAACCCAGGCCAACAGTGAAGGGGCGGGGTTGCAGGGTGGCCAGCATGCGGTCATAGAAACCGCCGCCATAGCCCAGCCGGTAGCCACCGGGCGCGTAGCCCACGCAGGCCACAAACAGCAGGGTGGGCGCGATCACCGCGGTCTCCTTGGGCTTGGGTATGCCAAAGGCGTCCTCTTCCATCGGGCAGCCCGGGTACCAGGCATGAAAGCTCATTTTCTTGGTGGCCCGGTCGACCACCGGCAGGCCAATGCGCCGCGGCTGTGGCTGATCAATCAGCTCGCCGTCTTCTTTCCAGCGGTGCAGGGCTGGCAGCGGGTCGAACTCGCCTTTGATGGGCCAGTAAGCGCCAATCACGCTGTCAGGGCGCCCGACCAGCCAGATGCGCACCACCCGCTGCAGCAAATCAGCCCGTTGCAGGCGATCGGGCAGGTTCAGACGTTGCTCGATCAAAACCTTGCGCAGGGCTTTTTTATCCTGCGGCTGCTGTGTTTCAGAGTTATTCATAATCCTTGTATGCGGTTGTTCTCCATTCTCACACCCTTCGCCCTCTCCTGGCTGCTGTTGCTTGGCGCCGCTGAAGCAGGCCCCTTGCCGGCCAAAACGGTCAAAGACGAAGTCCTGCTCGACATGAGCTTGGCCTTCAAGCAAGGCGACCGCAAACGGCTCAGTGCCCTGCTGCCGCAGGCACGGGGGCACACCCTGGAACCCTGGGCAGCATTTTGGGAGCTGCGGGCGCGGCTTGACAGCGCCACCAGCACTGAGGTCCAGGCTTTTTTCAGCCGCTACGCCAACACCTACCAAGAAGACCGCCTGCGCGCCGACTGGCTGCTTTTGCTGGGCCAGCGCCGAGACTGGGCCGGCTTTGCCGCAGACCTGCCCAGCTACCGCATGAACGACGACAGCGAGCTGCGATGCTATGCCCTCAGCCGCGACACCCAGGCCGATGCTGCAGGCTTGGCGGGGGAGGTCAGGCGCCTTTGGTACAAGCAAAAAGAACCGGACGAGGGCTGCAGCTTTGCGGCGGCGCAATTGCATGCCGCCAAGCAGCTCAGCGATGCCGATATCTGGCGCAAAGCCAGGCTGGCCATGGAGAACAACCGGCCCCGTCTGGCGCGCCAGGCCACCGAGATCATCTCTGCCCAGGCCGGCAAATCGGTTGATGACATCAGCAGCAGCCCGGCGCGGTTTTTGTTGAAAAAAAACGCTGGCGGCAGCCACCACAAAGAGTGGGCGGTGCTGGCCCTGATTCGCCTGGCCGACAACGACCCGGAGCAGGCCGCAGGCCTGATGGAGCAGTACTGGGGCAGCCACCTCACTGAAGAACAGCAGGCCTGGGCCTGGGCCGCCATTGGCAAGCAGGCAGCACAAAAATTGTCTGCCAGCGCCAGTGCCCACTTTGCACGCGCGCTCAACAGCCACCTCACCGATGAGCAGCTGGGCTGGAAAGTGCGCGCCGCGCTGCGCTCGGCCCGCTGGCCTGAGGTGCTGGCCGCTACGCTGGCGATGAGCCCGCCAGCGCGCGAGGAAAGCACCTGGGTGTATTGGCGCGCCCGCGCTGAACTTCAACTGGCCAAAACCGAGGCCCAGCGGGACGAGGCCAAGCGCCTGCTTGAGGGCATCGCCGGGGTGCGCGGCTTCTACGAGCAGCTGGCGCTGGCCGATTTGGGCCAAAGCGTGAGCATGCCGGCGCGCCCACCGGCGCTGAGCACCGAAGAAAAAGCCGCAGCGCGCCAGCACCCCGGGCTGCAGCGCGCGCTCTATGCCATCCAAATCGGCCTGCGCAGCGACGGTGTGCGGGAATGGAACTACAGCGTCAACCTGCACCAGCGCGGCGGCATGTCCGACCGCGAGTTGCTTGCCGCCGCCGACCTGGCCTGTGAGCGCGAAGTGTGGGACCGCTGCATCAACACCAGCGAGCGCACCCGCGGGGTGTTTGATTTCGAGCAGCGCTACCCCATGCCACACCGCGAAGCCGTGCTCACGCGGGCCAAGCAAATCGGTCTTGACCCGGCCTATGTGTATGGCCTGATCCGCCAGGAAAGCCGCTTCATCATGGACGCCCAGTCCTCGGTTGGCGCCGCTGGCCTGATGCAGGTGATGCCACCCACGGCCCGCTGGACTGCCAAAAAAATTGGCCTGACCGATTTCAAGCCCCATCAAATCACCGAGCGCGACACCAATATTGCCATTGGCACGGGCTACCTCAAACTGGTGCTGGACAATTTTGGCGGCTCCATGGCGCTGGCCGCTGCGGCCTACAACGCCGGGCCCAGCCGGCCGCGCAGCTGGCGTGGCCAAACCGGCGCTCCGACGCTCGAGGCTGCTATTTGGGCCGAGAACATTCCTTTTGCCGAGACCCGCGACTATGTGAAGAAAGTGCTGGCCAACACCACCAACTATGCCGCCGTCATCACCGGGCAACCTCAGTCGCTCAAAACCCGCCTGGGCAACATCGGGCCACTTGGACCCGGCGCGCCAGACCTATCACCCGACCTGCCCTGAGCGGGCCAGCCAAGCCCCAACGGGCCGGCCCAAATCAAGCCGCAACCCTGGCTGCACACCAAACCCACCATGCTCAAGCTCTTTATTGGCAATAAAAATTACTCCTCCTGGTCGATGCGGCTCTGGGTACTGCTCGAGCAGGCCGGCCTGTGCTGCGGAAGTAACTTGGCTGTAACCGGCCCTGCTGCCACAAGTTAGCATCCAACCCCGCCCACTCTGCCCCCAGGCCATGACACCCAGCGCTCCGCCCGCCCTTGCACCATCGGTCCCACCGCAGCAGCTAGCGGCCGCACTCAGCAGCAACCCAGCGCCGGCCCCTGTGCGCAGCCTGCGGCCATGGGGCTGGTATGAGGTGCTGGCAGAGGCACCCGGCTACAAGGTCAAACGCATCGGCGTGGCGCCGGGCCAGCGGCTCAGCCTGCAAAAACACC
>BJGT01000076.1 GCA_014190675.1 Comamonadaceae bacterium
ATCAAAGAGTCACTGACTTCTGTCCCGAACTATCCTACAAAACTCACCCTTTACAAGTCTGAATCGTCTCTCTATTGGTGGGTTCGCTACTACGCAGCACACAAGATATTTCGCCCAAAGCAAGAAAAGTAAAACGAGCGAAAACAGACGACTTCAAGCAAAAGCGCAAGAGCAAAAACGAGCAAAAGACGCCAAAACAGCCAAGAAAGCACCGAAATCTTCGCCAAGCAAGTCATCAGCCAAGCGTGCGCCACCTCAAACACCCCCCAAGCCAAGAACTTTACCCAAGAAAACAGATAGCAAGACAGACGCTGAAGCCAAGCAAAAGTCAGCACAGGTGGCTAGTCAATCACGGCAGCAAGCACAGGCTACGGTCAAGTCAACTCAGACGCCGAGCACCTCACAGCAGCAAAAGCAGCAAGTCTTGCCCAAAGCGTTCACAGACACAGCGCAATCCAACGCAGCGACACGACCACTGCCAAGCAACACTGCTGCTAGTCTTGCAGCGCAAAACGCTGTGAGGGCGCGTTCAATCGCTCAGACACAGCGATCGTTGTACCCACTCGCCCATGACGAAGTCGTCAAGCGCTTGACGAGTTGACGGTCCTGCTGAAAAGTTCAAAATGGAACGGGCTCCTACGACTGAGCAAAGTCATGAGTGAAACTATACTACAACAGTGAGCACTTACTTTTATAATCTTGGCAAATGCTTTCGTTGAAACACTTGCTGTCATGGTATACTACTTTGTATACTACTTTGCAATTTATCTATATAAATCATATAGTTACGTCTTAAAAAACGACATTCGGGACGTAGAGATCGGAGGTTCGAATCCTCTCACCCCGACCAAATTTAGGTGAATCAAGCCCACATCTTTGAACGGAATGTGGGCCGCAAGATGCCGCATTGGCAGTCAGTCCGAGCGTAACTGTCCAGTGAACCCGCATCAACCGGCTACCCAATCCCCCGTGCCGAACATATGCTCGTGGGCATGCGGTAAATTTGGAAATAAACTGGTTGGAATCGGGACGCGAAGGGCATCGACGAGCGCGTCTGCTGCAAAACACTTGGCAATGGCTCACACTCTGAGATTGCTCTCACCTGGCCCTATTTTCCAAGCCACGAAACGCCAAGTGATGAATTTACCCAGCAATTTTTAAGCGAGTGACCCGGAAGCTCACAAATAGACCATTGAGTTCACAAGGATACCAAGCGGTACAGCATAATTAAGTGACCATATTTTTGGTGTCTCAGGTAATCCTGATTTTTTTGGAGCTTCTTATGAAAAAAACCTTAATTGCGGCAGTTTTAGCCCTTGGCGCGGCCTTCACCGTTCAAGCCAAAGACATCGTTGATACGGCGGTGGGTGCTGGCAGCTTTAAGACCCTGGCAACGGCACTCACGGCCGCAGGCTTGATTGACACCCTCAAAGGCAAGGGCCCGTTCACCGTGTTTGCACCCACAGATGCGGCCTTTGCAAAGATTCCTAAAGCCGACCTAGATGCCCTGCTCAAAGACAAAGCCAAGCTCACCGCGGTACTCACCTACCATGTGGTCGCCGGTAAAGTGATGGCAGCAGACGTGAAAGCCGGCAAGGTCAAAACCGTGCAAGGCTCGGAGCTCACCATCTCCACCACGGGCGGTGTCATGGTCGACGCAGCAAAAGTCACCGCGACGGACATCGTGGCCGACAACGGTGTTATCCATGTGATTGACAGCGTGATCATGCCCAAATAAGGCGACTGACAATCCGCTGGCTGGTTTGTTTTGAAGAGCTTTGATGGTCACGAGTGCTGCATTGGCCATCAAAGAACCCAAACGAGCTTGCCAGCTTACTTTTTACCCAAACCCAAGCGCGCTGCGCCTTCAACGTACAGGGCGATGCGTTCTTTCATGAAAGCGTCCATCTGCTCGACGCCGATGTTGACCAGCTCAAAGCCATTGGCGGCGGCCTTTTCTTTCATTTCGGGGTCGTTGTTCAGGTTAGCCCACAAGTCAGACAGACGTTTTCTCAACTCGGGCGGAGTCGCCTTGGGAACGCCAATGCCGCGGTAGGCACCGTCGATCCAGTTCACGCCGAGTTCTTTGAAAGTTGGCACCTCTGGCATCAAAGGGTGGCGGGCGTCCATGGCGATGGCCAAGGGGCGCACACGGGTTTTGTTGCCCAGAGCGAAGGATGCGTAACTCATCGCACCATCGATTTGTGCGCCGAGCACGGCCGTGGCCATGTCACCGGTGCCCTTGAACGGCACATAAATGGTCGTTACGCCAAATGCCGCATTCAAGCGCTCATGCGCTGCATGGTTGGCCGAGTTCAATCCAGAGCCACCCAGCGAGAGTTTGCCGGGATCTTTTTTGGCAGCGGCCAAAAAATCAGCAAAGTTCTTGATCGGGCTTGACGCGGGCACCACCAGCAGATCAGGCGTGTAATGAAACCAAAAAACTGGTGAGATGTCGGCGGTTTTGTATTGCACCTGTCCCTCGATGGGCTGGAACACAATATGCGGCAAATTGATTCCCACGATATTGTTGCCATCAGCCGGCAGCCCATTGATTTGGCTCCACATCAAGGCGCCGCCTGCGCCGGCCTTGTACTGCACCACGGTATCAATGGCGCCGCACTTTTTCTTCAATACGCCCTGCTGATGTCGAGCTGACAAATCAGACTCACCCCCTGGCGGAAAGGCCTGCCAGTACTGCAGGTTTTTCTCCGGGCAGATTTGCGCCAAGCAAAGCGCCGGGAACAGCGCCAGCAGGCAGATCTTCATCACGGTGTTGAGCATGTTTGTCTCCTTGTAGTTTTGGCAATTCAATGTCGTCTGCAAAAGCGGACGCCAGGCCGGCTTGGCGCTGTGCGGGCAAAGCCGGGTACAACTTCATTCTCTCCGAAGTGCGAGATTCGCCATCGAGTGGCGATTTTTCGGTGTGCTACAGTGCATTTTGGGGAGAGAAAAGCGTGCTTTTCAACAGGCTTTGAGAGGCGCTAGGCCAGCGGTGGCGTCACCGATACCAGGCTGTCCTGGGCCTTGGTTGATGCCAGGCTAAACACCAAAAATACAGGGCAACAGACAGCTCCAACACCATGCCTGAGATTGTTTTCGAGTGGGAAGGCCTGGACCAACAAGGTCGGCTGGTGCGCGGCGAGGCCCGGGCCGCCGGCGACCTGCAGGTGCGCGCAAGCCTGAGACGTCAAGGCATCACTGTCAACCGAGTCAAACAACAAGCCATCCGCGCCGGTCGGCCAATCCGCGGAAAAGACATCGCGATTTTCACCCGGCAGTTCGCCACCCTGATGGGCGCTGGAGTGCCACTGCTCCAGGCCTTTGATATTTTGAGCCGTAGCAGCCCCAAGCCCGCCCTGAGCCGCTTGCTCAGCGCCATTCGAAACGACCTCGCAACCGGCACAACACTGCAGGCTGCCTTCAGAAAGCAGCCGCTTTATTTTGATAAGTTGTATTGCAATTTGGTCGCGGCTGGCGAATCTGCCGGCATCCTGGATCAGCTGCTCGGCCGCTTGGCCTCGTACCTGGAAAAGACCGAGGCCATGAAGTCAAAAATCAAGTCGGCCCTGATGTATCCGAGCACGGTGCTGCTGGTGGCTTTTTTGGTGTCTGCCGCCCTGATGGTGTTTGTAGTTCCATCTTTCAAGCAGGTGTTTGCCAGTTTTGATGCCGAATTGCCCGGGCCGACGCTGCTGGTGATGGCCATCAGTGACCTGCTGGTGCGCTACGGTTGGCTGATTTTGGGGGCGCTGGTGGGTAGCGCTTGGCTGCTGCTGCGCGCCCTGCAGCGCAGCGAGCCTATGCAAGTGCGGCTGGACCAACTGTTGCTCGCATTGCCTATTTTTGGCATGTTGGTACAAAAATCCTGTGTCGCCCGCTGGGCGCGCACGCTGTCGGCCATGTTTGCCGCGGGCGTGCCGCTGGTTGAGGCGCTCGATTCAGTCGGTGGCGCCTGTGGCAATGCGGTTTATGCCTCGGCAACCCAACAAATCAGGCGCGAAATTTCTACCGGCCAGGGCCTCAGCGCCGCCATGGCCAATGCCAAAGTGTTTCCGGCCATGCTGCTCCAAATGTGCGCCATCGGCGAGGAGTCTGGCGCCATCGACAGCATGCTGGGCAAAGCGGCTGAAGTTTACGAGGCCGAGGTGGACGATATGCTGTCCGGCCTTGCGAGTTTGATCGAGCCCGTCATCATTGTCCTGCTGGGTCTGGTGATTGGCAGCATCGTGGTGGCCATGTACCTGCCGATTTTTAAATTAGGCCAGGTGGTGTGATGCTGGTGTCAAGTGGTTTTGATGCGGCGCTGATGGCGTTGCTGGGCCTGTGCGTGGGCAGTTTTTTGAATGTTGTTATCTATCGCCTGCCGCTGATGCTGCAAGCGCAGTGGCAGACCGACTGCGATGCGCTGTGTGGCAAATCGACTGCTCCGGGCGAGCCCTTCAACCTGAGCGTGCCGCGCTCGCGCTGCCCCAAGTGTGGCCACCTGATCGCATGGCATGAAAACATTCCCCTGCTGAGTTATATTTTTTTGCGCGGCAAGTGCTCGGCCTGCGCCACCCCCATACCACTGCGCTATGCGGTCGTGGAGATGGCCACCGCACTGATGTTTCTTTACTGTGCTGTGCAGTGGGGCATCAGCCCAACCGCGCTGGCCTGGAGCAGTTTTTGCGCCTGCCTGTTGACGCTGGCATTGATCGATTGGGACAGCACCCTGCTGCCCGACGACCTCACCCTGCCCCTGCTGTGGGCCGGTCTGCTGGCAGCCGTACTGCATTGGACGCCGGTGGCACTTGCCGATGCGGTTTGGGGCGCCGCGGCAGGCTACACCTCTTTGTGGCTGGTGTACTGGGTCTTCAAACTGTTTACCGGCAAGGAGGGTATGGGCTATGGCGACTTCAAACTTTTTGCCGCACTTGGTGCCTGGTTTGGCTGGCAGGCCCTGATCCCCATGATTTTGATGGCATCGGCGCTGGGGGCGGTAGTGGGTATTGGGCTCAAGCTCAAGCAGGGTGAGGGGCCTGGCGGGCAGATCCCATTTGGTCCTTTTTTGGCCAGTGCCGGCCTGACAGCCCTGTTGGTCGGGCCGTCGGCCATACTGCGTGCTGTGGGGCTGTAGGCGATGGCACAGTTGTTGCATCTTGGACTGACGGGTGGCATTGGCTGCGGTAAATCCACCGTCGCCGGTATGCTGATCGAGCTGGGCGCAACGCTGATCGATGCCGACGCCATCTCCAAGCAACTCACGGCGCCGGGTGGCCTGGCACTGCCTGCCATCGCTCGGCAATTCGGGCCCGAGTTCATCACTTCCGAGGGGGCTTTGGACCGCCAGCGTATGCGGGCACTGGCTTACCAGGACAGCTTGGCGCGTACCCAGCTAGAGGCCATCATCCACCCCATGGTTGGCCAACAAATAGAGTCACAGGTGCAGCAGGCCCAGCGCGCTGGGGCCACTTGCATCGTGTTTGACATACCGCTGCTGGTGGAGTCGGCTCGCTGGCGTAAAACCTTGCACCGGGTGCTGGTGGTTGACTGTTTGGCCGAGCAGCAATGCGAGCGGGTCATGGCACGCAGTGCCCTGTCGCGGACCGAGGTCGAGAACATCATCAAGGCCCAGGCCAGTCGGTCCCAGCGCCTGGCAGCAGCAGACCTGGTGATCTTCAACGGCCAGATCAGCCTGGCGCAACTCCGGCTGGAGGTGAGGCAAGCCGCCAGCGGCTTGGGGCTATCATGCGGGTAGTTTTTTGGCTGAAGACCTTTTGCGCGTGATCCTGTACGAATACCCCCTCAACGAGCGCATCCGCACCTACCTGCGGCTAGAGCATCTGTTTGGCCACCTGCTGAGTCTGGTGGCGCGAGAGTCAGCCATGGACCACCACTTTGCACTGGTCACTTTGTTTGAGATTTTGGATGTTGGCACTCGGGCCGATCTCAAGTCCGAGATCATGAAAGACCTGGACCGGCAAAAAACCCACTTTGAGGCTTATCGCGGTAACCCGGCCATTGCCGAGGGTGCGCTAGACCAGTTGATTGGCGACCTGAGCGGCCGCTTCGATGAACTCAATCAACTGATAGGTAAAGCCGGCCACGCCCTGACTGAAAACGACTGGCTGATGAGTATTCGCAGCCGAATCAGCATCCCCGGGGGTACCTGCGAGTTTGATCTGCCGGCCTACTACGCGTGGCAGTTTCAGCCGCCCACCCAGCGCCAGCATGATCTGTCAAAGTGGATTGCCGGTCTGATGCCGGTCTCGCACGCGATTGCCTTGCTGCTCAAACTGCTGCGTGATTCCGGCGCACCACAAAAAGTGATGGCCAATGCGGGTCAGTTTCAGCAAAGCCTGCCGCAAGGTCGCGCCTTTCAATTGCTTCGGCTCGCGCTCGACCCCGCACTAGGCCTGATTCCGGAGATCAGCGCCAACCGCCTGTTGGTTTCGGTCCGCCTGATGCAGCAGGGGCCAGAAGACAAGCCGCACTTCAGCAGCGCCGATGCCAGCTTTGAACTCGCCCTGTGCGCATGAGCGATCAGCCACAGCCACCGCAGCTCAGGCCGATGCGGGTCGTCTGCCCAGGCTGCGGCGGCACCAGTTTGTATGCCAGCAGCAACCCGTTTCGCCCGTTTTGCAACGAGCGCTGCAAAAACCTGGATCTCGGCGCCTGGGCCAGCGAACACTTTCGCATGCCGCAGGCAAGCGCGCCCGACGATCAGCACCTAGACCAGCCTCAAGCTTGAACCGCCCACACCAGCTTATTCCTGGCGTAGGGAATGCGTGGCTGCAGCAAAACCCCGCTCCTGAGCCAGCCACTGCAACACGGGTAAGGCGCCCGGCAACAGCGGCTGCACCTGCACCGGCAGTCGCTGCCAGCAAAATTGCTGGGCTTCGCGCATGTGCAGTTCGCCGCGCCAGCGAGAAACCTTACAAAAATTAAGCCTTACCAGGGCGTGCGGGTAATCCACCAATTCGCTGTGCCAAGGCATCGCGGCAAGGGTAGTGATGCCGATCTCTTCTTGCAACTCCCGCTGCAAGGCCTGCAGCACCGACTCCCCGGCCTCGAGCTTGCCGCCCGGGAACTCCCAATAGCCAGCGTAAACTTTTGCAGCCGGGCGTGAGGTGAGCAAAAAATCGCCGTCGGCCCGAATCAATATGCCCACTGCGACCTCCACCACAGGCCGCTGTGCCCCGCCCTCGCGCGCTACTCCAGCATCAGCTACCAGCGGTGAGCCGTTCATTCGATGTTGGTGTGGCTGCCAGCGTAATCGCGGGCAAACTGATAGGCCACCCGACCACTGCGCGAGGCGCGCTCCAGCGCCCAAACCAAAGCCTCGGGGCGGGCAGCCTCGATCGCCGCCGGCGCAACGCCAAACCAGGCCAGCCACTGCGCCACGATGGTCAGGTACTCGGCCTGCGTGAAGGGGTAGAAACTGACCCACAGCCCAAAACGCTCGGAGAGCGATATTTTTTCTTCCACGCCCTCACCGGGGTGCACCTCACCGTCCTCGGTGTGGGTGTAGCTGAGGTTTTCCTTCATGTATTCGGGCAGCAGATGGCGCCGATTGCTGGTGGCGTAGATCAGCACATTGGCCGAGGTAGCCGCCACCGAACCATCCAGAATCGATTTCAGGGCTTTGTAGCCGGGCTCGCCATCGTCGAAGCTCAGGTCGTCGCAAAACACCATGAATTTCTCTGGGCGATCAGACACCACATCCACAATGTCGGGCAAATCAGTCAGGTCGGCTTTGTCGACCTCAATCAGGCGCAGGCCCTGGTTGGCATACTCATTCAGGCAGGCCCGGATCAAGGAGGATTTGCCGGTGCCGCGCGCGCCGGTCAGCAGCACATTGTTGGCCGGCCGGCCATCGACAAACTGCCGCGTATTGCGTTGTATTTTGTCTTTTTGGGGGTCGATTTCTTTCAGGTCAGCCAGGCGCATGGCGTCCAAATGGTGCACCGGCTCAAGCACGCCATGGCCGCTGCTGCGCTTGCGGTAGCGCCAGGCTACAGCGGCCGTCCAATCGGGCGCTGCCAAGGCCCGCGGTAACACCGCTTCAATCCGGTCTATCAGCTGCTCGGCGCGCAGCAGCAACTGCTCAAACTGCTGGCTCATGAACGGTAATCCGCGTTGATGGTGACATAGTCGTGGCTCAGGTCACAGGTCCAAACCCGATCCGCGGCCGCGCCGCGGCCCAGCAGTACCCGCACGGTGATCTCCGACTGCTGCATCACCCTTTGCCCGTGCTCTTCGCGGTACAGCGGATGGCGACCACCCTGAGTGGCCACATGAACATCGTCCAGGTAGAGGTCAATGCCCGATTGCTCGAGGTCCTCAATACCGGCATAGCCCACTGCGGCCAAAATTCGACCCAAATTGGGGTCGCTGGCAAAGAAAGCGGTTTTGACCAGCGGCGAGTGGGCGATGGCGTAGGCCACCAAGCGGCACTCAGCACGGGTACGCCCGCCCTCAACCGCCACCGTGATGAACTTGGTGGCGCCCTCCCCGTCTCGCACAATCGCCTGCGCGAGTTTTTGCGCCACCCCCAGCATGGCGGCCAGCAGGGCCTGACCGTCTGCGCTGTCAAGCGAATCAATCTGGGCATGACCAGCCCGGTTACTGGCGATCACCAGCAAAGAATCGTTGGTCGAGGTGTCTCCATCGACCGTGACCCGGTTGAAGGAACCCTCGGCCAGCGCCAACGCCAAGGCCTGCATGATGGCCGGGTTGACGCAAGCGTCGGTGGCGATAAAGCCCAGCATCGTAGCCATGTTCGGCCGGATCATGCCCGCACCTTTGCTCACACCAGTGACTCTGACTTGGCAGCCGCCAATCTCGAGTTGCACGCCAAAGGCCTTGGCCACGGTGTCGGTGGTCATGATGGCCTCGCTCAGGCGCAACCAGTTGTCCTCTCGGGCATCAGCCAGTGCCGCGTCCAGGCCAGCTTCGATGCGGTCGTTGGGCAGCGGCTCCATGATGACGCCGGTGGAAAACGGCAGAATTTGCTGCACCTTCAGTCCCAGCTTGTGCGCCAGCGCAGCACAGGTGCTCAGGGCACGCGCCCGGCCGTCCGCCCCGGTACCGGCATTGGCATTGCCGGTATTGATCAGCAGCGCCCGTACCCCGTCTGCGCCGGCCAAATGCTCTCGGCATATTTGCACCGGCGCCGCACAAAACCGGTTTTGCGTGAAAACGCCCGCCACCGAGGCCCCGGGATCGAGCAGCACAAGACTCAGGTCTTTGCGTTTGGCTTTGCGAATACCAGCCTCAGTAACGCCCAGGCGCACCCCCGCAATAGGGTAAAGCTGAGCGGGCACAGGTGCTGAAAGTTGAACCGGCATGGGGCGACCCTCCATGGTGAAAATGCAGTCCTCAGGCCAGCTTGCCGTGGCAGTGCTTGTATTTCTTTCCGCTACCACAAGGACAGGGCTCGTTGCGGCCAACCCGGGGTACGACGCCGGCCAGGCCAGGGTCGGGTGTGACGGTGGCTGGGGCAAACAGGGTTTGCGCTTCGCCAGTCTCGCCGGGCGCGGTGTAGGTGACGTTGGAGATGCTTTCGGCGCGTTGCTCCATGTCTGCGGCCGCCTGCTCAAGCTGCTCACCGGACTGCACCTTGACAGTCATCAGCACCTTGGTGACCTCGTTCTTCACTGAATCGAGCAACTGGCCAAACAGCTCGAAGGCCTCGCGTTTGTACTCTTGTTTGGGTTGTTTTTGCGCATAACCGCGCAGGTGGATTCCCTGTCGCAAGTAGTCCAGCGCGCTCAGGTGATCACGCCAGTGGGTGTCTATGCTTTGCAGCAACACCATGCGCTCGAACTGGATGAAATTAGCGCCACCCACCTGGTTTACCTTGGACTCAAAAACCGAGTTGGCAGCAGCTGTCACCGTGCTCAACAGGTCGTCATCGGTGATAGCGCTGGCGGCGCTGACCTGCTGCTGCAGCGCCAGGGCTATTTGCCATTCCTCAGCGAGAACTTTTTCCAGCCCAGCGATGTCCCACTGTTCTTCGACCGACTCGGTTGGCACGTATTGACGAACCAGGTCGGCAAAACAGCCCTCTCGCAAAGAGGCGATTTGCGCCGACAGGTCGGTCGCATCAAGAATCTCGTTGCGTTGCTGGTAGATCACCTTGCGCTGGTCGTTTGAGACATCGTCGTATTCAAGCAGTTGTTTGCGCATGTCGAAGTTGCGCGCCTCTACCTTGCGCTGTGCGCTCTCGATGCTGCGGGTGACGATGCCCGCCTCGATGGCCTCGCCATCGGGCATCTTGAGCCGGTCCATGATGGACTTGACTCGCTCGCCAGCAAAAATTCGCATCAGCGCGTCGTCAAGGCTGAGGTAAAAACGTGACGAGCCAGGATCGCCCTGCCGGCCCGAGCGGCCACGCAACTGGTTGTCGATACGGCGCGACTCATGGCGCTCGGTGGCAATGATGCGCAACCCGCCGGCCACTTTAACCTGTTCATGGTCGGTGTTCCACTGGTTGCGGATCTCCTCGGCCTGTTGCTGCCGCTGCGCGGCATCCAGACTGGCATCGGCCTCCAGGGCTTCGAGCACGCCTGTGACATTGCCGCCCAGCACGATATCGGTACCACGGCCGGCCATGTTGGTGGCGATGGTGATCATTTTCAGGCGGCCCGCCTGGGCCACGATGTCGGCTTCGCGCGCGTGCTGCTTGGCATTGAGCACCTGATGCGGCAGTTTTTCCTGCTCCAGCAGTTGCGAGATGATCTCGGAGTTTTCGATGGAGGTGGTGCCCACCAGCACCGGTTGGCCGCGCTCATGGCAGTCGCGGATATCTTGAATAGCAGCCTGGTATTTTTCAAGGGTGGTTTTGTACACCCGGTCGAGCTGGTCACCGCGTCTGCTTGGCCGATTGGGCGGCATTACCACGGTCTCCAGGCCATAAATTTCCTGGAACTCGTAGGCCTCGGTGTCGGCCGTACCGGTCATGCCGGCAAGCTTGCCGTAAAGCCGAAAGTAATTCTGGAAGGTGATCGAGGCCATGGTCTGGTTTTCAGGCTGAATTGCCACCCCTTCTTTGGCCTCTACCGCCTGGTGCAGGCCCTCGCTCCAGCGCCGACCTCCCATCAGGCGGCCGGTGAACTCGTCGACGATCACAATTTCACCCTCCTGCACCACATAGTGCTGGTCGCGGTGGTAGAGGTGCTTGGCACGCAAGGCTGCATAAAGGTGGTGCATCAGGGTGATGTTGGCCGGGTCATAGAGCGTGGCGCCAGGCGGAATCAGGTTGAGCTCAGCGAGCAAGCGCTCGGCGTTTTCGTGCCCCTGCTCGGTCAAAAACACCTGGCGGCTTTTTTCATCCAGGGTGAAGTCGCCCGGCTTGGTAACGCCTTCGCCAGTACGCGGATCGGCCTCACCCTCCTGCCGCTCGAGCTGGGGTGCGACTGCATTGATGGCGATGTACAGGCTGGTGTGGTCCTCGGCCTGTCCACTGATGATCAGCGGCGTGCGGGCCTCGTCGATCAGGATTGAGTCAACCTCATCAACAATGGCGTAATTGAGCCCGCGTTGCACCCGGTCACCGGCCTCGTAGACCATGTTGTCGCGCAGGTAATCAAAGCCGTATTCATTGTTGGTGCCGTAGGTGATGTCGGCCCGGTAGGCAGCCTGCTTGTCGGCGCGCGGCATGTTGGGCAGGTTGATCCCCACCGAGAGGCCTAAAAAATTGTAGAGTTTGCCCATCCAAAGGGCATCGCGGTTGGCCAGGTAATCATTGACTGTCACCACATGAACGCCTTTGCCAGTCAGCGCATTGAGGTAAACCGGCAGCGTCGCGGTCAAGGTTTTGCCCTCTCCGGTGCCCATCTCTGAAATCTTGCCGTTGTGCAGTGACATACCACCCAGCAGCTGCACATCGAAGTGGCGCATTTTCATGACCCGCTTGGAGCCCTCCCGAACCACCGCAAAGGCCTCCGGCAGCAGCGCATCGAGCGATTCACCGCCGCCAACACGGACCTTGAACAGCTCGGTCTTGCCACGCAGTTCGTCATCAGACAGCCCTTCGAGTGCCGCCTCCATCGCATTGATACGCAGCACGCTGCTGCGATATTTTTTGAGCAGGCGGTCATTGCGACTGCCGAAAATTTTGGTGAGGAAGTTAATGGCCATGCATGCAAGACTGCCCAACCGGTCTTTGTAAGGCCCCGGGGCAGCGCAGTCCTTTTTCTAGTCAGGATGAAATGGGTTTGCCGCAGCGCCCTACCAACCTCGATGGGGTTTGCACGGCGCCAAAAGCAACAAGGGCAAGATTTTACCTTTGCGCGTTCGGGGTTTGCGCCGGACCAGCGGGCGCCACAGGCCCTGGCGCCGTCTTTGCCGAACCCCGGCCGGCAGCAAGCATGGCAGCGTTGTTTCTACCCGCCGCCAAAAATTTTAAAGGGTCCTGCGGAATGCCCTGAACCAGCACCTCAAAGTGCAGGTGCGGCCCAGTCGAGCGGCCTGTGTTGCCCACTTGGGCAATGATCTGGCCGTTACGGACCAAATCGCCCTGCTTGATGAACACCTTGGCGGCATGGGCATAGCGGGTGACCAGGTTGTTGCCGTGATCGATTTCTATCATGTTGCCGTAAGGTGCATTGAATTCCTGCGCCACCACCACGCCACCGGCCGCGGCATGGATAGGGGTGCCGACTTCGGCTGGGTAATCCAGGCCAGCGTGCAGCGCAGAAGTGCCGGTAAATGGGTCAATACGCCAGCCGAAGCCCGAGCCCAGATTACCCCCCACCACA
Source organism: Comamonadaceae bacterium (assembly GCA_014190675.1). Classification (GTDB taxonomy): domain Bacteria; phylum Pseudomonadota; class Gammaproteobacteria; order Burkholderiales; family Burkholderiaceae_C; genus Rhodoferax. Next base: position 12,747 of record BJGT01000076.1, read on the forward strand.
GGCTCCTGGGTGGGGTGCAACATGCCCCGCACTTTTTGGTCGAGCAGGCGCGACTCCATCACCGTCATCCAGTCGGTACGCTGCCCAGTTTGCTGCAGCAGGGCGGCCATGGCGGACTCGATGTCTTGGGCTGAAAGTGGTTTGCCCGGCACCAGCGCACCGCCCTGGCCCGCCTTGAGCCGGCTCTCGGCAGGGTTCATGCCGGCCAAGCCCGAGATGCGCTCACCCAAAGACTCCAGTTGGGTCAGCTTGGCCTGCAGTTCGCCGAGTTTGCGGGCCAGCACATCGAGGTTCTCGCGCATGAAACGGTCGCGCTGGTCAAACTCGTCCTTCACCACCAGACGCACCAAACTGCCAACCACCGGCCATCCGTCGCGAGCACCTTTGAGAAACACCCAGTGGTACAACAGGGCGGCCACCAGCATCAGCGCGAATGAGGCAAGCATCAAGGCCAGCAGCAGCTTGGCGCCGGTGAGATGAATAGCCCGGCTTTTGGCCATCCAGGCGTCCGTGATAATGATTTGCATCAAAGCCCCCTTTGCATCCCTGCCACATGAGCCGCCGCCAAACCGCGTTCAGCCTGCTACAAGCCAGCGAAGAATCACCGGTCTTGGCCCGTCTTGGCGAGCTGACCCGGGAATCGGTCGCGCGACTCAGGGCCGTGGAACACCTGATTCCCGCCCAACTGCTGCCCTTTGTTAAAGCCGGCCCGATTGACGGGCCGGTGTGGTGCCTGTTGCTAGACAACAATGCCGCAGCGGCCAAAATCCGCCAGCTGCTGCCCACCTTGGCCGCACAACTGCAGTCGCAGGGCCGGGAGGTTAACTCAATTCGGCTGAAGGTTCAAATCAAACGATCTTGACGCTGAGGTTGGGCAAGCCGTCAACATGCATTTCAATCAGGTCGCCACGTACCACCGGCCCGACGTTTTCTGGCGTGCCCGAGTAAATAATGTCCCCGGGGAACAACTCAAACGCCTCAGAGAGCTTGGAAATCTGCTCAGCCACTGACCAAATCATTTGATTCAGGTTGGCACTTTGCTTGGTTTGCCCGTTGACCTTGAGCCAGATGCTGCCCTTTGTGAAATGCCCAGTCGACGCCACTTTGTGCAAGGGCCCAATCGGGGCGGAGTGATCAAAGCTTTTTCCGATCTCCCAAGGTTTTCTCTCGGCTTTCATCACATCCTGCAAGTCGCGGCGCGTCATATCCAAGCCCAGCGAGTAGGCGTAGACATGTTCGAGCGCTTTGTCTATTGAAATGTTACGCCCTCCCTTGTCCAGAGCAGCGACCAACTCCGCTTCGTAGCTGTAATTTTTGGTGAGTGTCGGGTAGGCATGGTCGGCCACTGTCCCTATGGGTACATTCTGGATCGCATCTGCCGGCTTCTGAAAAAAGAACGGGGGTTCACGTGTAGGGTCAGAGCCCATCTCACGAGCATGAGCGGCATAGTTGCGGCCAATGCAATAGATGCGTCGCACCGGAAAAACCTCATCAGAACCGACCACGGGAATATAGGTGCCTGGCACCACAAAGGGCGTTTTAAGCCCGGATTGAGCCCGCACCGTGCTCGCGAGACCCAGCACCGCCCCAGCTGTAAGCAGGCCACTGGTTTGCAACAGACTGCGTTTTGAGAGATCAGACATGGCACTACTCG
>BJGT01000077.1 GCA_014190675.1 Comamonadaceae bacterium
GACCGCGACGGCACCCTCAACGAGGACAGCGACGACTATGTGAAATCGGCCGACGAGTGGACGCCCCTGCCGGGTGCTCTGGAGGCGGTCGCCCGCCTCAACCATGCCGGCTGGCATGTGGTGGTGGCCTCCAACCAGTCGGGCCTTGGGCGTGGCCTTTTCGATGTGTCAACGCTCAATGCCATGCATGCCAAGATGCATCGCATGCTGGCAGCCGTAGGCGCTCGGGTTGACGCCGTGTTTTATTGTCCGCACGGACCCGATCAGGGCTGCCGGTGCCGCAAGCCTCAGCCCGGTTTGTTTGAGCAGATTGGCGAACGCTACGCACTGGATTTGCGTGGGGTTCCAACGGTTGGCGACTCGCCCCGCGATGTCCTGGCTGGCCTGGCCGTGGGCTGCGAGGCGCACCTGGTGCTGACTGGTAAGGGCGCTGTCTATGCCCAGCGCAGTTTGCCAGACACGCTGCCTCAAACAACGCCCATCCATAAGGACCTCGCCGCTTTCGCTGATGCCCTGATCGCCCGCCGACGCCCACCATGAGGCTGCTGCGCTCGGTGCTGCACCTGGGCTGGATGCTGGTGACTGTCATTCCCTGGGGCCTGGCCCTGCTGATTTTGTCCTTGCGGCTGCGTGGCGCGCCGCTGTGGTGGTTTGCGGTGAACTGGATGCGGGTGGTGATCTGGGGCACCCGGGTGATACTGGGCATTCAGGTGCGGCTCAGCGGGCTTGAGTACCTGCCGCAAGGCGCCTCCAGCCCGGCTGTATTGCTCTGCAAGCACCAATCCACGCTGGAGACCCTGTTGCTGCCCACCCTGATGCCCCACCCCTTGGCCTTTGTGTTCAAAAGGGAGCTGCTTCGCATCCCTTTTTTCGGTTGGTCGATGGCCCGCCTCGACATGATCCATATCGACCGTGAGTCACGGACCCAGGCGCTCAAACACGTAGTGAATCAGGGTCGTCTGCTGTTGTCGAGTGGCGTCTGGATCATCTTGTTTCCGGAAGGAACACGCATGGCGCGGGGCGAAAAAGGCAGCTACCATACTGCCGGTACCCGGCTGGCGATCGACACCGGTGCACCCGTGATTCCAATTGCCGTGGCTTCGGCGCGCTGCTGGCCACGCAAAGGGTTTGTCAAGTTCCCGGGCGAGGTTCATGTGTCGATCGGGCCTGCCATCGACAGCGTTGGGCGCGAGCCCAAGGCGCTGATGCGTGAAGCCGAGGCATGGATCGAAGCCGAAATGCGCCGCATAGACCCCGAGGCCTACCACTGAGGCAGCACAAGCATGCACCCGCTGTTGCGCTACACGCTCGATCTGTTTGAGCCCGAATCGCCGCCAAGTGGAACGCCCCAGAGTGCTCCCGCCAGCGTCCCGCTCGAGCCTGCGCCAACAGTGCCGGGATGCGCTACGCCCCAGTTCCGGCACCCGCTGGCCAACCGTCAGGTCCGCCTGGGCATGGCACAGGTCGGCTACCAGCTCAAGCGCGGCAAACGGCGCACGATTGGGTTTTCTGTTGGGCCGGACGGGCTGGTGGTCAGCGCGCCGAAGTGGACGCCGCTCTACCAAATCGATGCTGCCTTGGCTGAAAAGTCTGATTGGATTTTGCACAAACTGGTCGAAATTCGCGAACGTCATGATCGGCTTGAAGACCAAAGAATTGAATGGCGTGAGGGTGCCAGGCTACTTTTCTTGGGCGAGCCGGTGCAGCTTGTGCTCGACCCAAGCCATGCCTTTGCAGCGGTTGGGGCCGAATTGCGGCCAAGCTCTGGGCCAAGCGGCTCTTGCCTGCACTTGGCGCTGGCGCAAGGGGCTGCGCCAGCCCAAATACGGGATGCGGTGCAGGCCTGGTTGATGCGCCAGGCCAAGACCCTGTTTGAGCAAAGGCTGAACCATTTTGCGCCGCAGTTGCAGGTGCAGTGGCGCAAGCTCACCCTGAGCAGCGCTGGCACCCGCTGGGGCAGCGCCCGGCTCGATGGCGGCATCCGGCTGCATTGGCGCTTGATTCATTTTCGGCCCGCTGTGATCGATTACGTGGTGGTGCACGAGCTCAGCCACCTGCGGGTCATGGACCATAGCCCGCGCTTCTGGGACACGGTGCGTGCCGTGGTGCCCGACTACGCCAGCCTGCGCGAGCAGCTCAAGGACGAGTCGATTCCGCGCTGGGTCTGACCAGCAAGCGGCTCTCACGCCGCGCCAGCCAGACGATGGACAGGCTGATCAACAAGCCGCCGGCCAGTGTGTTGGCGGTGGGTAGATCAGCAAACACCAGCCAGCCCAGCAGCGCGGCCCAGATCAGATCCAGGAACTTGGCCGACTGCGTGGCTGAAATATCGGCCACCAGCAGTGAGCGCGTCAGGCAGTAGTGGCTGGCGCTGCCCAGCGCACCGCAGAGCAAAAAAGCAAACCATTCCAGCGCCGTCGGCGCCTGCCAGTGCGGCAGGGCCAATGGCAGGCTAAACAAGGTGACTGTGATGGCCTGCCAGAGGACGATAGTGCCAGTGGTTTCATACTTGGTCAGCGCCTTGGTAACCAAAAATGAGGCGGCAAACACGGGCGCCGAAGCCAGCATGGCCAAATGATAGACACCAGCCTGGCCGGCACCAGTACCAAGTTTCGGGCTGACAACAACCAAGACCCCGACAAAACCCAGCGCGGTTGCCACCCAGCGCTCCCAACGCATGGGCTCATGAAAAAAAACATAGGCTCCGAGCATGATGAATAGGGGCGTGGTGAAGCCAATGGCAGTCATGTCTGCCAGCGGAATGCGCGGCAGGGCAAAAAACCACAGGCACAGCGCCATCGTGTGCAAAGCACCCCGGGCAAACTGACCCCCCATTTGCTGCGGCCGGTAGGCTGCCAGCCCATGCGCCCAAACCAGCGGCAACAACACCAGCAGCCCAAACAGATAGCGCAAAAACTGGGTCTGAAAGGGGTCAAGGTGGAGCGCCAACAAGCGCATCAGCGCATTGAGAAAAGAAAACAACAGGCCCGAGGCGGCCGCCCACAGCAGGCCGCGCGTGGTGCCGGAGAGGTGGGCGGTGCGCTCCTGCACTGCGGCCTGGATCTGGGCCAACTGGCCCGCGGGCCAGAGGCGCCGCCCTGGTCGGGTGTTCGAATCAGGCGGCATGGGCCGGCGATGCCGCAGCCGCGCCCCTTGCATCAGTTGAAAAACGGTAGATCCCATCGCTCTCAAGCCTGCGCCGCAGTTGCCCAGCATGCCAAAGCAAGTGCAAGTGGGCAATAGATTCACCCATGGCAAAAGTGGTTTGGTGCAAGTCGAGCTTGCGTTTGAACAGCACCGGCAGCATCTCGGCGGCACTGCAGGGCCGCTGTGAGCAGGCCAGCAGCACTTCAGCCAGACGCTCTGCATGGTGCTGGTGCAACTGCGTGATGCGCTGGTGCAGGCCGGTGAAGGGTTTGCCGTGCGAAGGCAGTGTCAGTGTTTGCGCATCGAGCGCGCGAAAGCGGTCGATCGAGTCAAGAAACTGCCGCAGCGCATTGCCTTCCGGCTCTTGGTCGTAGACGCTCACATTGGTTGAAATCCGCGGCAGCATCATGTCCCCGCCGATCAAAACGCCCAGCTCAGCGCAGTAAAGAGAGATATGTTCCGGGGCGTGGCCGTAGCCGCTGATGCACTGCCAACTGCGGCTGCCAATGCCCAAGGTGTCGCCGTCCTGCATACGCCGGTAACGCGCCGGCATCGCTGGTACCAGCGACGGAAAGTAGTTTGACCGCGCCGCCACCCCGGCCATGGCCTGTGGGTCATTAAGGCCGTGCTGCGCGAAAAAATCCGCTGCGGATTCGCCGCCAAACCCGGTGGGCCCCAGGGTGCCTAGGCGAGCCATGCAGTAGTCGGTTGCGCTCATCCAAAGCAACACCTGCCAGCGCTCGCACAGCCAATGCGCCAGTCCCACATGGTCCGGGTGCATATGGGTCACGATCACCCGCAATACGGGCAGGCCCTCGAGTTCTCCAGCAAAGATCTGTTCCCACTGTTCTCGTGCCGCTTCATGGCTGATGCAGCAGTCGACCACGCTCCAGCCCTGCACGCCGTCGAGTTCATCGCGCAACAGCCACAGGTTGATGTGGTTGAGTGCAAAGGGCAGTGCCATGCGAATCCATTTCACCCCGGGAGCTACCGTCAAGGTCGCACCCGGTTCAGGCAGTGCCTCGGCAAACGGGTAATGCAGTTGCTTTTCCAACTCGTTCAAGGCGGCTCCTAACTTGCGACATAATTGACGTTTACGTCAACGTCAACTCAGCCAGGTCATTGTAGGTGGCGCAGTGCTGCTTGCATGATGCTTGGCAAACACAGCTTATGGCGACCATCTACAGCATCAGTGATCTGGCCAGGGAGTTTGATCTCACCACCCGCGCCATGCGTTTTTATGAAGACATGGGATTGCTGCAGCCAAGTCGCTCTGGCCCGGGCGGACGCAACCGGGTGTACAGCGGGCGAGATCGCACCCGCCTCAAGCTCACGCTGCGCGCCAAACGTCTGGGTCTGAGTCTGACCGAAGCCAAAGAGATCATCGACTTGTACGATAGCCCACGCGACACCGGCGTGCAGCTGCAAAAATTCCTGGAAGTGCTGGCCAAGCACCAACAACAACTCGAGGCCCAGATGACCGACCTGCAGGCCAATCTCGATGAGCTCAAGATCCACCAACGCGAGGCCCAGGCCCTGTTGGCCAAGAGCAAAAACAGCAAGGGGGCCAAAAAATGAACCCTGCTGATGCCAGTTGGAAAAGGGTGCAAGAGAGCTTTGAGCGCCAGGGCCTGATGCGTCACTTGGGGGTGCGGCTGCTGCAGGCAAGGCCCGGCTTGTGCGAGGTGGCGCTGCCCTATTCAGAGCGTGTTACCCAGCAACGGGGCGGGTTCCATGGCGGTGCCATCGGCGCGCTGGCCGACATAGCGGGCGGTTACGCAGGGCTCACCATGGCGCCCGAGGGCATGGAGGTCAGCACGGCGGAGTACAAAATCAACTTTCTGGCGGCATTTGATGGCGGCGAATTGCGCGCCATCGGGCGCGTCGTGAAGGTCGGTCGGCGCATCATCGTTACCAGCGCCGAGGTGCTGCACTTGGCCGCTGACGGCCGCGAAAGCCAGTGCGCCGTGATGCAGCAAACGCTGGTTCCAGTTAGCAAAAACTACTAATTCAATTTGATAGGAGCGCTCCCATGACCCTGCCCGGACTTGATTTTCAGCTTGGCCAAGAGGTCGACGCCTTGCGCGATGCAGTGCGGGATTTTGCCCAGGCCGAGATCGCACCCCGCGCTGCCGAGATTGACCGAAGCGACCAGTTCCCCATGGACCTGTGGCGCAAAATGGGCGCGCTGGGCCTGCTGGGCATCACGGTGGGCGAAGAATACGGCGGCGCCGACATGGGCTACCTGGCGCACATGATTGCCATGGAAGAAATTTCGCGCGCCAGCGCCTCGGTTGGCCTGAGCTATGGTGCCCACAGCAACCTGTGTGTGAACCAAATTAAGCGAAACGGCACGCGCGAGCAGCGCCAGAAGTACCTGCCCACGCTCATCAGCGGTGAGCACATTGGCGCGCTGGCCATGAGTGAGCCCGGCGCCGGCAGCGACGTGCTGAGCATGAAACTCAAGGCTGAGGATAAGGGGGGCTACTACCTGCTGAATGGCAACAAGATGTGGATCACCAACGGGCCGGATGCCGACACCCTGGTGGTCTATGCCAAAAGCGAGCCCGAGCTCGGCGCGCGCGGCGTCACGGCGTTTTTGATTGAAAAAGGCATGCAGGGTTTCAGCATTGCGCAAAAACTTGACAAACTGGGCATGCGCGGCAGCCACACTGGCGAGCTGGTGTTTCACAACGTCGAGGTGCCGGCGCAAAATATTTTGGGCAACCTGAACGGTGGCGCCAAGGTGCTGATGAGCGGCTTGGACTACGAGCGCGCTGTGCTCACTGGTGGACCCTTGGGCATCATGCAGTCGGTCATGGACAACGTGGTGCCCTACATTCATGACCGCAAGCAGTTTGGCCAAAGCATTGGCGAGTTCCAGCTGATCCAAGGCAAGGTGGCCGACATGTACACCGTGCTTCAGGCCGGCCGGGCTTTTGCCTACACCGTGGCCAAAAACCTTGATCTGCTGGGCAGCGAGCATGTGCGCCAGGTGCGCAAAGACTGCGCCTCGGTGATTCTGTGGTGTGCTGAAAAAGCCACCTGGATGGCGGGGGAGGGGGTGCAGATCTTTGGCGGTAACGGCTACATCAATGACTACCCCCTTGGCCGGCTTTGGCGCGATGCCAAGTTGTATGAAATCGGTGCGGGTACCAGTGAGATCAGGCGGATGTTGATTGGGCGCGAATTGTTTGCCCAAACCATGTGATGCAGGCTGCAGAACAGCGAAAATAGAGCCTCATGAGCACACCTTTTCATCACCTTTTGGACAACAACCGTGCCTGGGCCGCCAGAATGGAGCGGGAGCGACCGGGGTTTTTTGGCAAACTTGCGCAACAACAAAGCCCCAAATACCTGTGGATAGGCTGCTCTGACAGCCGTGTTCCGGCCAATGAAATCACCGGCTTAGACCCCGGCGAGGTGTTTGTGCACCGCAACGTGGCCAATGTGGTGGTGCACTCCGATCTCAACGCCCTGTCGGTGATCCAATTTGCAGTAGACCACCTGAAGGTTGAGCACATCATGGTGGTTGGCCACTATGGTTGTGGCGGCGTGCTGGCGGCGCTTCGGGGCACCCGGATTGGCCTGGCGGACAACTGGCTGCGCCATGTGCATGATGTCAAGCTGCGCCACCGGCGCCGCATCGAGCACCTGTGCACCCATGAGCAAGAAGATGTGCTGTGCGAAATGAACGTGATCGAACAGGTCAGCAACGTGGCCCTGTCCAATGTGATGCAAGACGCCTGGCACCGTGGTCAAGAAGTAGCTGTGCATGGTTGGTGCTACGGCCTCAAAGACGGCTTGTTGAAAGACCTCCGTGTGAGCATGTCCGGCCCCGAGCAAGTGGTCGACGTGTTTCGCCAAGCGCTAAAACGCTACCCCCGTGGCGGCCAGACAACGGCCTGAGCCTGGGCTTGAGACAGATGTTTCCGCAACGTCTTGACTCCACACTGGCCTACGACATTGCCAAGGCCTTGATGGACGGCTTCAACCGCCACTATCGCTTGTTTCGCACCGAATCGGCCCGCGCCAAACACCGCTTTGAGACTGCGGACTGGCACGCCCAGCAAAGAGCTCAGCGCGAACGCATCGAGTTCTACGATCTGCGCGTGCGCGAAGCCTCCACTCGGCTGGAGCGGGAATACAGGGCCGGCGAGCAGCCCATGGATATCTGGCATCAGGTCAAACTGCATTACATCGGCCTGCTGGTTAACCACCACCAACCCGAGTTGGCAGAAACTTTTTTTAATTCAGTCACCACCAAAATTCTGCACCGCACCCACTTCCACAATGACTTTATTTTTGTCCGGCCTGCGGTAAGCACTGAGTACATTGAAAACAGCGAAACCGAGGCCAGGCCCAGTTACCGCGCCTACTATCCGGCGCCTGCCGCCCTGGCTGCAACGCTTATGCAGGCGCTGCTCGATTTCGATCTGCGCGTGCCTTTTGATGATTTGCCGCGTGATACCGAGCGGGTGGCGCAGGCCCTCAGCCTGGTGCTCGGCGAAGCAACGCTGCGTGCCAATTTCCAGGTGCAGGTGCTGACCAGTCTGTTTTTTCGTAACAAGGGCGCCTATGTGGTGGGCAAGCTCATCAATGGCTTTGCTGAGATACCTTTTGCCTTGCCTATCTTGCATGTTCGGGCCAGCGGGCAACTGGCGATTGATGCAGTTCTCTCGGGCGAGGATGACCTCCTGATGCTGTTCAGTTTTGCGCGCGCCTACTTTATGGTCGACATGGAAATCCCCTCGGCCTATGTGCAGTTCTTGCGCAGCATGATGCCCCGTAAGCCGCGCAATGAACTCTACAGTGCCCTGGGTTTGGCCAAACAGGGAAAGACACTTTTTTACCGGGATTTCCTGCACCATCTGCGCCACTCCAGCGACCGGTTTCGAATTGCGCCCGGGATCAAAGGCATGGTGATGCTGGTGTTTGACCTGCCTTCGTTCCCCTATGTGTTCAAAGTCATCAAAGACTACTACCCGCCGCCAAAAGACACCACCCGTGAACAAATCAAGGGCAAGTACCTGCTGGTCAAACAGCATGATCGGGTCGGGCGCATGGCTGACACGCTTGAATACAGCGGAGTGGCGTTTCCGCGCCATCGTTTTGACGATGAGCTGATCGCCGAGATTGAAAAATTCGCCCCCAGCCAGCTTGAGGTCAGTGACCGCGATGGCGATGGTCAACTGGAGGTGATCATCAAGCATGTCTACATCGAGCGGCGCATGATTCCGCTCAACATCTACCTGCAAGAAGCTTTTGATGCTGGAGGCACCAACCCGGCGGACAACAACCCCGCTGCCCTGCGAGCGCGCGAGCAGATTGAGCGCGGCGTCATCGAATATGGCAATGCCATCAAGGATTTGGTGGCGGCCAACATCTTCCCGGGCGACATGCTGTGGAAGAACTTTGGCATCACTCGCCACGGCAAGGTGGTGTTCTACGACTATGACGAGATCGAGTACATCACCGACTGCCGGTTTCGCCAAGTGCCAGCCCCGCGCAATGAGGAGGACGAAATGTCGGGTGAGGTTTGGTACTCGGTTGGCCCTAAAGATGTATTCCCCGAGACCTTTGAGCCTTTTTTACTTGGCAACCCGGCGGTGCGCACGATTTTCATGAAGCACCATGCTGATCTGCTCGATGCGGCTTTCTGGCAGTCGCACAAGGAACGCATCCTGGCTGGCCATGTGTTCGATGTGTTCCCCTATGACCGACACAAGCGCTTTGATCTGGCCGACCGGCTGGCTGAGCAATTTTTGACCTGAATCCCACGGCTGACAAGCGCTGGCACGCGCGCCCCCTGCAAAAATCAAAAAGGAAATCTGATGTCTGAATCGATCCTTATCTTGGGTGCAGCCCGCACCCCCATGGGCAGTTTTCAGGGCGATTTTGCGTCGCTGGCGGCGCACGACCTGGGCGGCGCAGCCATCGCCGCTGCGGTGCATCGCGCTGGCGTGGCGCCAGACAAGGTGGACGAGGTGCTGATGGGCAATTGCCTGATGGCCGGCCAGGGCCAGGCACCAGCCCGCCAGGCGGCCTTCAAGGGCGGCCTGCCTGACAGCGCAGGAGCTGTCACGCTGAGCAAGATGTGCGGCTCGGGCATGCGCGCAGCCATGCTGGCGCACGACATGCTGCTGGCCGGCAGCGCCGATATTCTGGTGGCCGGCGGCATGGAGAGCATGAGCAACGCCCCCTACCTGCTGCCCAAGGCGCGCGGCGGCTACCGCATTGGGCATGACCGCATTGTTGACCACATGATGCTCGACGGCCTGGAAGACGCCTACGAGAGTGGCCGCTCCATGGGCACCTTTGGTGAGGATTGCGCCGCCAAGTACCAGTTCACCCGCTTGCAGCAGGACCAGTTCGCCAGCGCCAGCGTGCAGCGCGCCCAGGCCGCCATCCAAAGCGGCGCCTTTGCCACCGAGATCACGCCGGTGACAGTCAAGGGCCGGGGGGGCGATGTGCTGGTGGCCACCGACGAGGGCCCGGGCCGCATCAAGCTCGACAAAATCCCGACCCTCAAACCGGCCTTCAAGAAAGACGGCACCATCACCGCCGCCAGCAGTTCCAGCATCAATGACGGCGCCGCCGCTCTGGTGCTGATGCGCAGCAGCACTGCGCAGCAACTCGGCAGCCAGCCACTGGCACGCATGGTGGCCCACGCCGTGCACGCCCAGGCTCCCAACTGGTTTGCCACAGCACCGGTCGGCGCGGTGCACAAGGTGCTGGCCAAGGCCGGTTGGGCGGTGACCGATGTCGACCTGTGGGAGGTGAACGAAGCCTTTGCCGTGGTGCCGATGGCACTGATGCACGAGCTGGGGCTGAGCTATAACATCGTCAATGTGAACGGTGGGGCCTGCGCGCTTGGCCACCCGATCGGCGCCAGCGGCGCCCGCATCATGGTGACGCTGATCCATGCCCTGCAGGCGCGCGGCCTCAAAAAAGGCGTTGCAACCTTGTGCATTGGTGGCGGCGAAGCCACTGCCGTGGCGCTGGAACTGTTTTGAGCGGAGTCCGCCAAATCAGCTCGGGTTCCAGCTTTGAAGCCTTGGCTGGCTACAGCCGGGCCGTGGTTGACGGCGACTGGATCCATGTCTCGGGGACGACCGGCTTCGATTACCTTGACATGAGCATTGTGGACGACGCGGTACAGCAGACGCACCAGTGCTTCAGCAACATCAGCGCGGCGCTGGCCCAGGCCGATGCCAGCCTGGACGACGTGGTTCGGGTACGTTACCTGTTGAGCGATGCCAGCCTGTTTGCCCAAGTGGCGCCGATTTTTGGCCACTACTTTGCTCGCGCGCGCCCAGCCGCTACCGCCATGGTGGTGGGTCTGATTGACCCCCGCATGAAAATCGAAATCGAAGTGACCGCCCGCCGTGGCGCATCCTCCGGAGCCTGACCATGCTGCTGACCCAAGACCAGGAAATGATTCGCGACGCCGTGCGCGCCTTTTCCCAGGAGCAGCTCTTGCCCCATGCCGCGCGCTGGGACAAGGAGCACCACTTCCCCAAAGATGCGCACCAGGGCCTGGCGGCGCTGGGCGCCTACGGCATCTGTGTGCCCGAAGCCTATGGCGGTGCCGATCTGGATTACCTGACGCTGGCACTGGTGCTGGAAGAAATCGCCGCCGGCGATGGTGGCACCAGCACCGCCATCAGCGTCACCAACTGCCCGGTCAACGCCATTTTGTTGAACCACGGCTCCGAGGCGCAAAAACAGCAGTGGCTGGTGCCGCTGGCGCGCGGCGAGATGCTGGGCGCCTTTTGCCTGACCGAGCCGCACGTGGGCTCGGACGCCTCAGCGCTGCGCACCGCCGCCGTGCGCGAGGGCGACAGCTATGTGATCAATGGCGTCAAGCAGTTCATCACCAGCGGCAAGCATGGCGACCTGGCCATTGTCATGGCGGTGACCGACCCCGGCGCGGGTAAAAAAGGCATGAGCGCGTTTGTGGTGCCCACCCGCACGCCGGGCTATGTGGTGGCCCGGCTGGAGGACAAGCTGGGCCAGCACAGCAGCGACACGGCGCAAATCAACTTTGACCAGTGCCGCATCCCGGTTGAGAACCGGCTGGGTGAGGAGGGCGAGGGCTACAAGATCGCCCTGGGTGGCTTGGAGGGTGGGCGCATCGGCATTGCCGCGCAAAGCGTGGGCATGGCGCGCAGCGCGCTGGAGGTGGCGATTGCCTATGCCAAGGATCGCCAAAGCTTTGGAACTGCCATTTTCAACCACCAGGCGGTGGGTTTCCGGCTGGCCGATTGCGCCACCCAACTCGAAGCCGCCCGCCAGCTGATCTGGCACGCCGCGAGCCTGCGCGACGCTGGCCGCCCATGCCTGAAAGAGGCTGCCATGGCTAAGCTGTTTGCGAGCGAAGCCGCAGAACACATTTGCAGCGCCGCCATCCAGACCCTGGGTGGCTACGGGTATGTGAGCGACTTCCCGCTCGAGCGCATCTACCGAGATGTGCGGGTGTGCCAGATTTACGAGGGTACCTCGGACATACAGAAAATCATCATTCAACGGGCCTTGGCCTGATACCTGAAAGCTCTCATGTTCACTGCGCCAGACCAGCAACGATTTTTGTCCGCCAGCCGCGCCCTCCTGAGAAAGTCGACCGACAAGCTGCGGCAGTGCAAGGCGTGGGGCGGCAGCAAGGCATGAGTGCGCCCCACTTTGATGCCGTGCTGTTTGACTGCGATGGCGTATTGGCCGACAGCGAAACCCTCACCAACGGCGTGCTGCGCGACATGCTGGCCGAGCGCGGCTGGCAGCTCACGGTAGATGAATGCATGCTGCAGTTTGTCGGCAAGGCGGTCAGCGATGAAGCGGCGCTGATCGAGCAGAAAACCGGCGCGCCGGTGACCGAAGCCTGGCTGGCCAGCTTTCGTGCCCGGCGTAACACTGCGCTGGAGAGCCATCTCACTGCTATTCCTCATGTGGCTGATGCGGTGCACCGTATCCATGTCGGGCTCAGTGGCCGCATTGCCTGTGCCTCTGGCGCCGACCGATTCAAGGTGGAGATGATGCTGGCCAAGCTTGGGCTGCTGAGCTATTTTGAACAGCGCATCTTCAGCGGCCATGAGATGCCACGCTCCAAACCCCACCCCGACGTCTATCTGGCCGCCGCCGCTGCGCTGGCCGTGCCAGCGCAGCGTTGTGCGGTGGTGGAGGACACGCTGACTGGCGTGCTGGCTGGCGTGGCCGCTGGCGCGACGGTGTTTGCCTACCTGCCACGGAGCACGCGCCATGTAGATGGCGCAAGCCTGCGCCAGGCCGGCGCGCAGCAACTGTTTGAAGACATGGCGCAGCTGCCGGCTTTGCTTGGCCTCTAAAAAAATGACACTCCCAACCAGCTCGATCGAGTCCCGCACCTGCACAGGGTGCCGACCTGCTTGAGCAGAAAGTAGCAATATGCCGATTCTGGAGACCCAACTTAACGCCCGCGCGGCGGATTTTTTGGCCAACGCCGCTGCCATGCGTGCGCTCGTCGACGATCTGCGCGCCAAGTTTGAACAGGTGGCGCTGGGTGGTGGCGAGGTGGCCCGCGCACGGCACATCGGGCGCGGCAAACTTCTGCCGCGCGATCGGGTTGAGATGCTGTTGGACCCTGGTACCCCGTTTCTTGAGTTGTCACCGCTGGCGGCCATGGGCTTGTACCCGGACCGCGACGGCAGCGACAGCGCGCCCTGCGCCGGCCTGATTGCCGGCATCGGTCGCGTCAGCGGGGTGGACTGCATGATTGTCTGCAACGACGCCACGGTCAAGGGCGGCACCTATTACCCAATGACGGTGAAGAAGCACCTGCGGGCCCAGGAAGTGGCGCAGCAGAACCACCTGCCCTGCATTTACCTGGTGGACTCGGGCGGCGCCAACCTGCCGAACCAGGACGAGGTGTTTCCCGACCGCGACCACTTTGGCCGCATCTTCTTCAACCAAGCCAACATGAGCGCGCAAGGCATTGCCCAGATCGCCGTGGTGATGGGCAGTTGCACCGCCGGCGGCGCCTATGTGCCGGCCATGAGCGACGAGGCCATCATCGTCAAAAACCAGGGCACCATCTTTCTGGGTGGCCCGCCGCTGGTGAAGGCCGCCACCGGTGAGGTGGTGACGGCAGAAGACCTAGGGGGCGGCGATGTGCACACCCGCTTGTCGGGCGTGGCCGACCACCTCGCCCAGAACGACGCCCACGCATTGGCGCTGGCCCGTGCTGCCGTCAAAAATTTGAATAGAAATCAGGCCCCAGCCCTTGCTGCGATTGAGGTTGTTGCTCCTAAATATGCAGCAGATGAGTTGTATGGCGTGATCCCGGTGGACACGCGGAAGCCCTTTGACGTGCGCGAGATCATCGCCCGCATCGTGGATGGCTCGGAGTTCGACGAGTTCAAGGCGCGCTTTGGCACCACCTTGATCACCGGCTTTGCCCGCATCGAGGGCATGCCGGTGGGCATCATCGCCAACAACGGCATCCTGTTTTCCGAGTCGGCCCTCAAGGGCGCGCATTTCATCGAGCTGTGCTGCCAGCGCAAGATTCCGCTGGTATTTTTGCAGAACATCACCGGCTTCATGGTGGGCCGCAAGGTTGAAAACGAGGGCATTGCCCGCAACGGCGCCAAGATGGTCACTGCGGTTGCCACGGCGGCTGTGCCCAAGTTCACCATCATCATCGGCGGCAGTTTTGGCGCCGGCAATTACGGCATGTGCGGCCGCGCCTACAGCCCGCGTTTTCTCTGGATGTGGCCCAACGCCCGCATCTCGGTCATGGGCGGCGAGCAGGCGGCCAGCGTGCTGGCCACCGTCAAGCGCGATGGGTTGGAGGCCAAGGGCGAGGCCTGGAGCGTGGAGGAAGAAGAAGCCTTCAAAGCCCCCATTCGCCGTCAATACGAAGAGCAGGGCCACCCTTACTTTGCCACCGCCCGCCTGTGGGACGACGGCATCATCGATCCGGCTGACACCCGCCGCGTGCTGGCGTTGGGCCTGGCGGCGGCGCTGAATGTGCCGATTCCGGACACCCGTTTTGGTGTTTTTCGGATGTAGCTGGAGACTTGATATGACATTCAGGCTCCTCTGTTGGCTATGGCTTGCGCTGCTGGCTTGGTCAGGCTTGGCCCAACAGCCCGGCGCCGCTCCGCTGGCAAATGCACCGGAGGTTCTGGCCAGAGACTTGGGCGAACACATCCTGCGTATTGATGTCTCGGTCAAGG
>BJGT01000078.1 GCA_014190675.1 Comamonadaceae bacterium
CCGCCGGGCAGGCCGCTGGCCTCGATGTGGCCGCCGTGGCGTTCGATGATTTTGCGGGCGATGGCCAAACCCAGGCCCAGGCCTTCAAAAGCCGCGCCACTGTGCAGGCGCGAAAAGGGCTGGAACAAGCGGGCCTGGTAGGCCGGGTTAAAGCCGACGCCGTTGTCGGCCAAGGTAAGTGCACACTGACCGCCTTCTTCCTGGTACTGCAGCCGAATGCTGGCCTGCGCTTGTGGTCGGCTGAACTTGAGGGCATTGGCCAGCAGCTCGGTCAGCGCCTCGCGCAGCAGGTCGGCATCGGCCAGCAGCCAAGGCATGTCCGGGGCCACCTGCCAATCAATGGCCCGGGCCTGTGGTCCGTCGGCGGCGTCGGGCCCGGGCTCACGCCGCAGCTCGGTGTAGACCGCCTGCGCCAGTGCTGCGACATCCAGTGGCACGGGCTGCAAGGGGGCTTGCCCAACATGGGCCAGGCGCATCAAGCCGTCAATTTGCCGCCCCATCAAAACGGCCGCCTCGCTGATACGGTCCAGGTGCGGCAGCGCCAGTTCGAGCTGGGGCCCAGAGAGGTCCTCGCGCAAAATCTGGGCATAGGCCCCCAGGTGGCGCAGTGGCGCCCGCAGGTCATGCAAGGCGGCTCGGGTGAAGTCATCGAGCTCAGCGCGGGCCAGGCGCAACTCGCGCTCCAGCCGCTCAATGCGCTGTGCCGGCGGCTCCCCGGCCTGGCTCATTTGCTGGGCCGCTTCCAGTTCGCAATACTGGTCTGTTTGCCGCGCGCCACGGTCAAGGCGCCGCTGGGCGTGTCTTTGGTGATGGTAGAGCCGCCGCCCACCGTGCCGCCCGCGCCGATGGTGACCGGTGCGATCAGCACACAGTTGCTGCCAATGTGCGCATCGGCCTCGATGGTGGTGCGGTGCTTGAAAGCGCCGTCGTAGTTGGCGGTGATGCTGCCCGCGCCGTAGTTGACCCGCTCGCCCACCACGGCGTCGCCCAGGTAGGCCAGGTGATTGGCCTTGGCGCCCTTGGCCAGGGTGGAGTTTTTGACCTCGACAAAATTGCCAATGTGCACCTGCTCGCCCAGCCGGGCGCCGGGCCGAAGCCGGGCAAACGGGCCGACCAGCGCGCCAGGGCCCACTTCGACCGCATCCTTGCTACCCGGCGCGCCGCCCTCAATATGGGTAAACGGGTGAATCACCGCGCCGGCGGCAATGCGGGCGTTGGCAATCACGCAGTTGGCGCCAATGCGAACGCCCTCGCCCAGCGAGACCTCGCCCTCGAACACGCAGTTGACATCGATAGACACATCCTGCGCGCAGGTCAGGGTGCCGCGCACATCCAGCCGGGCCGGGTCGGCCAGGCGCACACCTTGTTCCATGAGTTGCAAGGCCATGCGCTGTTGCCAGGCGCGTTCCAGCTCAGCCAATTGAACCGGGCTGTTGATGCCAGCCACCTCCAGCGGATCGGTAATGCAATGGGCCACCACCGGCAGGCCATCGGCCACAGCGAACTTGACCACATCGGTGAGGTAATACTCGCCCTGCGCGTTGTGGGTGTCGAGCCGGGCCAGCCAGCTTTTGAGTTGCCGCGCCGGTGCGGCCATGATGCCGCTGTAGATCTCCTTAATTTGGCGCTGCTCGGTGCTTGCGTCTTTGTGTTCGACGATGGCCTGCACCGCCTCACCGGCGCGCAAAATACGACCATAACCCGAGGGGTCGGCAAGTGCGATGGTCAGCAGGGCCAGTCGCTGGCCAGCGCAGGCAGCCAGCAGCGAGCGCAGGGTATTGGCACCGGTCAGGGGCACATCGCCAGAGAGCACCAGCACCATGCCCTCATCGCTGAGCAGCGGGGCCGCTTGCAGCACCGCGTGGCCGGTACCGAGTTGTGGTTGCTGGCGCACGCATTGCGCCTGCCGGGCGCCGGCAGCCGGTGCGGCCCCCGCCACATGGGCCTCGACTTCAGCCGCACCGTGACCCGTCACCACCACCACCTGGCGCGCCTGCAGAGCAGCCGCAGTGTCAAGCACATGCTGCAACAAAGGCCGGCCCGCGAGCTGGTGTAAAACCTTGGGCAGCCGGCTCTGCATACGAGTGCCCTTGCCAGCAGCCATAATCACGACGCTCAAACCGCCCGGCGCACTGTCCTGGCCGAGCTGTTCAGTCTTTGTTGTCGCCATGAGTGCCCATCTTTTGAGTTCCCGAATCCTTCGCATTATCGGTCTGCTGCTGGCTCTGCTGATGGCCTCTTTACTGCCCGGCTGCAGTGCCATCAGGGTGGGCTACAACCAGGCGCCGGAAGTGGCCTACTGGTGGCTTGATGGCTATTTTGATTTCAGCTCGGCCCAGGCCGAGCGGGTGCGGGCTGACCTGGTGCAGCTGCAGGCCTGGCACCGGGCCAAGGAACTACCACTCTACCTGGGCCTGCTCGACCGGCTTGGGCGTCTGCTGCCCGGCACTGTTACAGCCGAGCAACTGTGCGAGCTCTACACCGATGCCCGCCCGCGGCTCAGCGCCATGGTCGAGCAGGCCGAGCCCAGCCTCACCAGCGTGGCCCTGAGCCTGCAGCCCGAGCAACTTGCAAGACTGGCGCGCCAGCTCGACAAACGCAGCGACAACTGGCGAGAGGAGTGGCTAAACGGCACGCCCACCGAGCGCCTGGCGCGCCGCAGCAAGCAATTGATCGACCGGGTCGAGACCCTTTACGGGCGGCTCGAAAGCCCGCAACGCGCCGCCCTGCGAGCCAGCGTGGCGGCTTCGTCCTATGACGCCGACCTGGCTTACCGCGAATCACAGCGCCGCCACACCGACACCCTGCAAACCCTGCGCCTGATCAACAGCGGCGGGGTCGGGCCCGAACGCAACCGGCTCGAGGCCCGCGCACTGCTGGAGCGTGCCCTGGCCTCGCCAGACCCGGTCTACCGCGCCTTGCAGGACAAACTCGTGCAGGACAGCTGCCGCACCTACGCAGACCTGCACAACAGCACCAGCCCCAAACAGCGCAGCAAGGCGCTAGAGACCGTCAAAAACTACGAGGCCGATGTGCGGGCCCTGCTCTCACGCCGCCCCTAGTGCTGCGCCCCGGCCCAGCTCAGGCCTGCAGGGCCTGCCACATGGCCTGATCCCGCTCAGCGGTCCAGATGCGGGGGTGCTTGATGCCGCTTGCCTCGTCAAAAGCGCGCGTCACATCAAAGGGCAGGCAGTGCTCGTAGATGAACACATGGCCAAACAGGGGGTCCATGGTGTCGCGGGTATGGGCCATGGCCGCTTTGAGGTCCAGGCCCAGCGCCACGCTCTCTTGGGCGCAGCGGTACAAGGCGTTTACCCAGCGGCGGGTGTAGTCCAGCGCCTTTGCCACATTGGCGGCACCTTGCATGGCTTCGCCGCGGCCCGGCACCAGGGCCTGGGCGTTTAGCGCACTCAGCGCGTCCAGCGTGGCCGGCCACTCTTGCAAATGGGCATCCCCGGTGTAGACCCCAGCCTCGTATTCCACCAAATCGCCCGAGAACAGCACCCCCTCGGCAGCCACCCAGGCAATCGTGTCGCCCCGTGTGTGGCCGGGCCCGGGGTGCCAGATGTCAACCCGGACCCCGCCCAGGTCGAGCGTGAGCTTGCCTGGCACTTCACCGCGCGCGGGGTCGCCGCCCCCGATGACCAGGGTGGGCCAGGTCAGGCCGGGCACCGATTCAGCCCCGCGAAAGAGACGCGGAAAACGCTCCATCTCGCTTTGCATGTCTTGCGCGCCGCGCTCGGTGATCAGGTCCAGCGTGCCTTGGCTGGCGATGACTTCGGTGGCGCCTTCGGCCACAAAGGCACTGGCACCGAGCACGCGCACCGCATGGTAGTGGGTGAGCAGCACATACTTGATCGGCTTGTCACTGACGCTGCGGATGCGGGCAATCAACTCCCCAGCCATCGCCGGCGTGGCAGTGGCATCGCTGACCAAGATGAATTTGTCCCCAATGATGACCCCGGAGTTGGGGTCTCCCTCTGCGGTGTAGGCCCAGCAGTGGGCGCTGAGCTGCTCAAAGCTGGTTTTTTTGTCGGCCAGGTCTGACTGGGATGCAAAGGCTTTGGCGCTGCTGGCGGCGGGGGTCGACATGGCTCAGATCTCCTTGTTGTGTGAACAAGTTTAACGGCGGCCACAGCGGCCCGTGCAGGCACGCCTCATGCACAAGCCAGGCTAATAGCTCATGGGCTTGCGCCCGCCCTGGGCGGCTTCTTTCAGGGCGCGGGTGATGATGGCCGTGGTGACGGTGGCAAAGTAGCGTGCGCCCCATTCGGCATAGCGGTCCTCATCGGCGGGGCTCAGGGCCAGCACGCCCGGGCACTTGCCCGCTGCCGCTACCGCCCTGAGGGTGCGCTCGATGGCAGCCTGCACCGGTGCCTCGTGGAAACGGTTCTCAAAGCCCATGCTGTGGGCCAAATCGTTGGGCCCGACAAACACCGCATCCACCCCGGGCACGGCGGCAATGGCAGCGGCATTGGCCACGCCCTCGGGAGTTTCCACCATCACCACCAGCGCCACATCTTGGTTGCTGCGCTGGGTGTGCGCCGGCCCGCCAAAGGCACCGTAGCCGGCGGCGCGGGTCGAAAACGCGCTGCCGCGCTGGCCGCTGATGCCCACTGCACCGGGCGGCAGTGGGTACTTGACCCGCTGCACCAGCGCGGCCGCCTGGGCGGCCGTGTTCACCATCGGGATTTGCAGTGCGCCGGCGCCAATATCCAGGGTGCGGGCAATGTCCTGCTCCAGACAACGCACCACCACGGGCAGCTGGCAGGCCCGGGCCGCGCGCAGCATGTTCTCGGTGCTCTCAATGCCAGCGCTGCCGTGCTCGTTGTCGATGATCAGAAAATCAAAACCGGCAAAGGCACACATCTCGACCAGCGCCGGGGACGGGATGCCATTGAAGATGCCGCGCAAGCGCCCTGAGCTGCGCAGCAAATCAGACAGGCGGGTGTCGAGCGGGCTGATCGATAGGGTCATGGTCGGCTCCAAAGTTGGTCGCTGGCTATTTTGGCACCCTCGGCCATGCTGGCGAGTTTGGCAAAGCAGATTGGCGGGTGAATCGCGCCAAAGCCGGCAAAAGTGCCAAAGCCGCAGTCGGTGGCCGCCATCACGCGCTCGCGGCCCACAATGTCGGCATAGGTCAGCAGGCGCTGCGCCACCAGGCGCGGGTGCTCAATGAAGTTATTGACCGAATCCAGCACACCGGGCGCCAGCACCTTGTGGTCGGCAATTTTCCCCTCGCGTCCGGCCTTGGCCCAGACTTCCCATTCGTGGGCGTGGCGCGGGTTGGCGCCTTCGAACAGCACCGTGGCGGGCTTGGCCTTCAGCACCACGTCAATGATTTTTTCCAGCCCGATGTCAAAGTGGTGCGGCCCCTCATAGTTGCCCCAGCACACATGCATGCGGATACGTTCGGCGGGAATGTTGCGCAGCGCATGGTTGAGTGCCTCAACCTGCAAATGGGCATTGCGCAGAAACTCGGCATCGTCGACATCCCGGAACTTGATGTGCCGGCCCATGGCCAGGTCGGGCGCGTCGATCTGCAAATCGAGCCCGGCGGCAACGATCGCCTCGTACTCGGTGGTCATGGCCTCGGCCAGGGCCTGCAGGTACTGCTCGGTGCTGGGGTAGTAGCGGTTGGGCTGAAACACCGCGATCACGCCGGGCGAGGCACTGTTCATGAAAGCGCGCACCGGCGGCGTGGCGGTGCTGCCGGCAGAGGCCACCGCCGCCTGCAGGTTGGCGATGTCCTTGTGCAGGCCACTCAGGTCTTTAACCGCAATCGGGCCGGTACAAATCGGGCGCTGGTATTTGGGCGTGGCGCCAAGCTTGGCCAGGCGCTCCTTGAAGTCCGGAAAATCGTCCAGGTCGCGCGGCGTGGCGCGAGGCATTTCGCCCAGCTCAAAGCCGGTCAGCCGGTGCCGAATGTAGGTGGCGTAAGAGATCTTGCTCATCTCACCGTCGCTCACCACATCGACGCGGGACCCAGCTTGCCGGGCCACCACGGCGGCCACTTCGGCGGCCATGGTGGTGTCGAACTCGGTGGCGTTGTAGTTCAGCCCACTGTCCTGGGCAAACAGCTGGGTCACAACCCGTTCGGGCCGCGGCAAGCTGCCGACATGGGTGGTGAGTATGCGTTGTGCTGCGGTATTGAGCGGCGTGGTGTTTAGAGGCGTAGTGTTCATCGTTGCGACCTGTCTGTGAAACGTTTAAGGGCAAGGTAACCGTTGGCGTCGATGGCGTAGCCAGCCGCAGCAGCAGCGCTGACCACCGCGGGTGCCCAGTCGATGGTCTTGCGGGCGTCGCCCGGCGTCATCAGCAGCAGCAGTGCCTCGGTCTGGCCCATGTTGCGGTAGCGGCGCCAAACATGGGCCGGCATGGCAAAGCTGTCCCAGCCCTCGGTGTGGCCGTTTGCGATGCTGGTGATCACGCGGCCTTCACTATCGCCTGTGTCTGATGCCTGATTGGATACCTCGATGGCCACCTCGCCCCGGTGGACGGTGAGCACCTGCTTGCAGGCCAGGCGGTGCAGCGAGACCTGGCCACCTGCCGGGATCTTGAGCCACTCGATGGAGAAGCCGTGGGCGTTGCCGATGGGTGCTTGCTGGTCGCGGTCTTGGCTCAGGCCCAGCCCAATCACCGGGGCCATCTGGGCGCCGCAGCCTGGCAGTGCGGCGTCAAGCAGGGCGCGCTCTGACCACTGCAGCTCGGCGTGGCGCACCACACGCTGGCCCATTTGTTCGGGCGTCCAGCGGCGCAGCTGCGAGATCTCCTGGGGCGTCATGGGTTGCAGCCGGCGCATGGTCTGCTCGTCCCAGGTCTGGCCGAGTTGTTCGTCAATGATCCGGTAGTCTTCTGTCAGGTGCACGCCCTGCTCGCGCGCGGCCTGCAGAGTTTGTGGGCCCCAGAGGATGCCGCCGGTGTCGTCCTGGCCGAGTGCGGTGAACATGAAGCCCTCGTCGTCGCCCACGTTCTGGAAGCCGCGGTAGATCCAGGTCGGCATGCTGGCAATGTCGCCCGGGCCGATCTGGGCTTTGAGGGGCTCGGGGTTGAAGCCCCAGTGCAGGTCCCAGCGACCCTTCGTGCAGATGAACACTTCAGCCGTGAAGTGCATGTGCGGCGGGTTGATCTTGCCCGGGGGCATGGCCACACCACCCACCTGGAAGCCGTGCTTTTCTCGCAGGCTCACCGGCTGGTTGGGGTTTTGCGACACGCCCGGCCCGATCAGGGCGTAGTTCTTTTTCGGCGCGCAACCCGGAATGCGGTAGTCAAGAAAGGCCTCGGTGCTGTAGCGCAGGCCGTCAAAGGGAATAAAACGTTCGCGGATTTGGGCTTCGGTCAGCATAGGAGTGTCTCCGTTCAGGAGGCCAGGTCGCCGGGGCGCACGCGCAGGCCGGTGGCGCTGTCAAACCAGTACACGCTGGCAGGGTCAAAGGCCACGCCCAGGCGATCGCCGATCTTGAGGCGCAGGTTTTTGTCGCCCTTCACTGCCACGCTGGTGGTCCCCAATTTGAAGGTCATCATGGTCGAATCTCCCAGCAGCTCAAAGGCAAACAGCTCGACCGAAAACTGCACCGCCGGCCCAGTGCTAATGCGCATGTCCTCGGGCCGGACCCCCAGCGTCAGCGCGCCCGGCCGCGGTGCTGCCAGGTCGATGCGCAGGCCATTACCCGTGGTCGCGCCCCGGTCATCGGCCTGTACTTCGATCAGGTTCATGGCCGGGCTGCCAATGAAACCGGCCACGTACAGGTTGACCGGGTCCGCGTAGATGACCTCGGGCGCGGCCAGCTGGATGATGACGCCGTTCTTCATGATGGCCACCCGGTTGGCCAGCGTCATGGCTTCGATCTGGTCATGCGTCACATACAGCGTGGTCACCTGCAGCTCATAGGCCAGGTGCTTGATTTCGGCGCGCATGGCAACGCGCAACTTGGCATCGAGGTTGCTCAGCGGCTCATCCATCAAAAACACCTGAGGCTTGCGCACGATGCTGCGCGCCAGGGCCACGCGCTGGCGCTGGCCGCCCGAGAGCTCACGCGGGCGCCGCTGCAGGTAAGGCCCGAGCTCAACCCGCTCCGCCGCCCGCAGCACCGCCGCCTGGCGCTCGGACTCGCGCACGCCGCGCAGCTTGAGCGGGTAGGCGATGTTCTCGGCCACCGTCATGTGCGGGTACAGGCCGTAATTCTGGAACACCATGGCCACGTCGCGCTGGCGGGTCGGCACTTCATTCACACGCCGGCCGTCAAAGGCGATCTCGCCGTGGGTAGCCTGCTCCAGCCCGGCCACCATGCGCATGGTGGTGGTCTTGCCGCAGCCCGACGGCCCGAGCAGCACCAGGAATTCGCGGTCGGCAATCTCCAGGTTGAGGTCGCGCACCACCTGGGTGGTGCCGAAGCTCTTGTGCAAACCACGCAGCGAGATCTGGGTCATGTTGGAGTTGGCCTAGGGCCTAGCGCACCGAGCCTGCTGTCAGGCTCTGGATGAATTGTTTTTGAACCAGCAGCGAGATGATGAACATCGGCGCCGTGATGAGAATGCCGCCGGCTGCCATCAGCTCCCACAGGTCACCTCGCTCGGTGCGAAAGCCGATCAGGCCAATCGGCAGCGTGAGGGCATCCTGCTTGCCGATGATCAGCGCAAACAGGAACTCGTTCCAGGTCAGGGTGAAGCTGAACACCGCAGCCGTAACGATGCCCGGCCAGGCCGCCGGCACCACGATCTCGGCTATCACACGGGCCCGGTGCGCCCCGTCGACCATGGCCGACTCCTCGATCTCCAGCGGCACGGCGTCGATGAAGCCCTTAAGCATCCACACCGCGTAGGGCAGCACGATCGACATGTTGACCAGCACCAGCGCGCTGCGGGTGTCCAGCAGGCCGAGTTCTTTGAACATCAAAAAATACGGTAGCACGATCACCGCCGCCGGGATGAACTGCGAGGCGATCACCACCAGAAACACGGTTCGCTTGAAGCGGAAGTCAAAGCGAGAAAACGCGTAGGCGGCCATCGTCGCCATCGGGATCGCCAGCAACACGGTGCCACCCGCCACCGCCAGGCTGTTGATGATCTTGTCACCCAGATGCCAGGGGTGCTTGAACACCGTTTGCAGGTTGTCCAGCGTCGGACTGAACCACAGCGCTGCATTGAGCGAGTAAACGTCTCGCGGCACCTTGAAGGCGGTCAGCGCAATCCAGGCGATCGGCAGCAGGATGCCGGTGATGCCGATGAACACCAGCAACTGGCCGAGCCAATGGCGTGCGCGCTCGGGGCCCGGCATCAGGTAGCCCGGCACCAGGGCCAACGACGACGCAGAAGGCAGAGTCTGGACAGTCATACTTCAGCGCGCCTTCGCAAACACCAGGCGTAGGTAGAAGCCCGCCAGCACCAGCAGCACGGCAGTAAGCAGGTAAGCTGCCGCCGCCGCATAACCCATGTTGTAGTAGTTGAAGCCCTGCTCGTAGACAAAATAGGCCAGCGTCTTGGTGGAATTGCCTGGGCCACCATTGGTCAGGGTGTAGAGAGTGTCGAAGGCTTTGAGCGCAAACACCGTCTTGAGCACCAGCACCACGCTCACCACCGGCAGCAATTGCGGCCAGGTGATGTCCCGAAACACCGCCCAGCCCGAGGCGCCATCAACCCGGGCCGCCTCCTGGGTCTCGGCCGGAATGGACGCCAGACCGCCCAGCATCACCAGCGTCATGTAGGGCGCCCAATGCCAGACGTCCGCAACCACAATCGCCAGCATGGACAGGTTTGCATCGGCCAGCCAGACCGTGTCTTTCATGGACGGCACCAGCACGCCGATCACATAAGCCAGCACACCATACTCGGCGTTCAGGAAAAACCGGAAGGAGATCCCGATCAACGCCGGGCTCATGACAAACGGCAGAATCAATAAAGTACGGGCCAGCGAATTGAGGCGCCCGGCACGGTGTAGCAGCAGCGCCCCGCCCAGCGAGACCGCCAGCGTCAGCAGCACATCCGCGGTGATGAAGATGCCAGTAACCCGCACAGCCTCCAGAAAATCCGGGTCATCGGTGAGCAGGTTGATGTAGTTGGCCAAGCCGACAAAGGCGCCCGCCGTGCTGCTGCGGGCCAGCTTCCACTGACGGAAACTCAGGATCAGCGAGTAGCCGAGCGGAAACAGCGCCATAGCGCCCACGAACAGCAGCGCGGGCGCCAGCAGCACCCAGTGGGTCGGCCACGACTTCATGCCGCGGCCGGCCCTGTACCGTGCAGCCTCTCAGGCTGTGGCAAGAAACAGGCGAAGGTCATCAGGCGCGCATCGCCCTGCGCACGCGCGCTGCCGCATCGTCGAGCGCAGGTTTGACCTGACCCTTGCCCGAGGCCAACTCACTGATGCTTGCCTCCAGCACGTCGCTGACCTGCGGCCACTGCGGAAACAGGGGCGTGCCCTTGGCCCCTTTGAGGGCCTGGGCGCCAAACGCATGCATGCCGTTGAAGCGCGCGTTGACGTCGGCATCGAGCAGGTTTTTGGTCTGCATAGCGACCACCTCATTCAAGGACTTGTCCAGCAACACAGCGCGTTCTATCTCGGGCTGGGACAGCCAGGTCAGGAACTCCATGGCCGCCGCTTTTTTCTTGGAATTACGGTTGATCCCGTAAAACCAGGTGTTGGTATAGGTGGTGTTGGGCTTGCCCGGCATGCTGGGCAGCGGCGCGAAGGCCACTTGCTCGGGCTTGAGCGTGGAGACTTTGGGGTCGACCAGACTGGCATAACGCCACCACCAGACGGGTACCATAGCCGACTTACCCTGCGCCACTGAGTTGACCGCATCGGTTTCATTGAACGAGGCCGATGCCGCCGGTGCCGCCTTGTGCTTGAGCATGACATCGATGTAGGCCTGCGTTGCAGCAATGCCCGCCGGGTTGTTGAAGGCCGGCTGACCCTCGGCGTCGAGCAGGTCGCCCCCGGCGCCCCACAGGTAGTTGAACCAGATCATCAGGTTCTGCCCGGCCGTCTTGCCGTAGTACATGGCCACACCGGACAGGTCGGTTTTGGCGGTGATCAGCTTGCCGGCTTCGACCATGTCGTCCCAGGTGCCGGGCGCCTTCAGGCCGAGCTTTTCGAAAATGTCTCGGCGGTAAAACATCAGTTGCACATGGCCGCGGATCGGGAAACCCAGGATGTTCTTGCCGTTGCCATTGCCATCGCGGGCCGCGCGCAGGTGAGCGTAGGGGTAGCGCGACTCCATGTCGATTTTCTTCTCGGCCAGCATGGCGTTCAGCGGTTCAAACAACTGGTACATCGAGGGGCCCCAGACGTCCATGGTGCTCAGCACGTCGTACTGCGCGCTCTGCCCCACCAATTCGGCGGTCAGTTTTTCTCGCGTGCTGGCAAAAGGCACATACTGGTATTTCACCTTGATGCCGGTGAGCGCCTCGAACTCGCCCAGACGGTCCTCATGGGCCTTGAACTGCGGGGCTACTACGGTCAGCAGGTTGACCTCGGTGCCCGAATAGGGCTTGCCGGGCTTGAGGGCGCCGGTGTTTTGCGCCATGGTCCAGGGCGCAAAGGCCCCGCCCATGCCGGCCGCCGTGGCCTGAAGAATTTCGCGACGTTTCATTATGGTCTCCTGGTGGGTTAAAAATTAGAGTGCTAGAGCAAAGTTATTAAAGACTAAATCCCCCTGAAAAATAGGCCGCGGCAAGCTGCCGACATGGGTGGTGAGTATGCGTTGTGCTGCGGTATTGAGCGGCGTGGTGTTTAGAGGCGTAGTGTTCATCGTTGCGACCTGTCTGTGAAACGTTTAAGGGCAAGGTAACCGTTGGCGTCGATGGCGTAGCCAGCCGCAGCAGCAGCGCTGACCACCGCGGGTGCCCAGTCGATGGTCTTGCGGGCGTCGCCCGGCGTCATCAGCAGCAGCAGTGCCTCGGTCTGGCCCATGTTGCGGTAGCGGCGCCAAACATGGGCCGGCATGGCAAAGCTGTCCCAGCCCTCGGTGTGGCCGTTTGCGATGCTGGTGATCACGCGGCCTTCACTATCGCCTGTGTCTGATGCCTGATTGGATACCTCGATGGCCACCTCGCCCCGGTGGACGGTGAGCACCTGCTTGCAGGCCAGGCGGTGCAGCGAGACCTGGCCACCTGCCGGGATCTTGAGCCACTCGATGGAGAAGCCGTGGGCGTTGCCGATGGGTGCTTGCTGGTCGCGGTCTTGGCTCAGGCCCAGCCCAATCACCGGGGCCATCTGGGCGCCGCAGCCTGGCAGTGCGGCGTCAAGCAGGGCGCGCTCTGACCACTGCAGCTCGGCGTGGCGCACCACACGCTGGCCCATTTGTTCGGGCGTCCAGCGGCGCAGCTGCGAGATCTCCTGGGGCGTCATGGGTTGCAGCCGGCGCATGGTCTGCTCGTCCCAGGTCTGGCCGAGTTGTTCGTCAATGATCCGGTAGTCTTCTGTCAGGTGCACGCCCTGCTCGCGCGCGGCCTGCAGAGTTTGTGGGCCCCAGAGGATGCCGCCGGTGTCGTCCTGGCCGAGTGCGGTGAACATGAAGCCCTCGTCGTCGCCCACGTTCTGGAAGCCGCGGTAGATCCAGGTCGGCATGCTGGCAATGTCGCCCGGGCCGATCTGGGCTTTGAGGGGCTCGGGGTTGAAGCCCCAGTGCAGGTCCCAGCGACCCTTCGTGCAGATGAACACTTCAGCCGTGAAGTGCATGTGCGGCGGGTTGATCTTGCCCGGGGGCATGGCCACACCACCCACCTGGAAGCCGTGCTTTTCTCGCAGGCTCACCGGCTGGTTGGGGTTTTGCGACACGCCCGGCCCGATCAGGGCGTAGTTCTTTTTCGGCGCGCAACCCGGAATGCGGTAGTCAAGAAAGGCCTCGGTGCTGTAGCGCAGGCCGTCAAAGGGAATAAAACGTTCGCGGATTTGGGCTTCGGTCAGCATAGGAGTGTCTCGAGTGAATAGGGTGGATGACAGGCGCGGCTGTTCAGGCCTGCAACCATTGCCGCAGGGCCAGGCTCAAGCGCCCGGGTGCTTCAAGCGGCACAAAATGCCCGACACGGGGCAGTTCCAGCCAGCGTGCCGCCGGTTGGGCCTGCAGCATTTCTCGCTGCCAGGCCGCAGGGCACAGGCGGTCGTGTTCGCCGCTGACGAGAAGCAGCGGGCCACCAAAGTCGTGCAGAGCCGGCAGACTGTCCGGGCGCGCGGCGGCCCAGGCAAACTCGGCGCGTGCCGCCTGACGCGGCGTGCCATCGGCCATGGCCCGCACCAGTGGCCCGTGGCGCTGGCGCTGGCTCGGGTGGTGAAAGTAAGCCGGCTTGGCGCCACGCGCCACAGCGTCCGGGCCCTCGCGCTGCCAGACTCGCCACTGGCTGGCGCTGCGGCGGCGGGCACGCCCACTGGCGGGCCGGGCATTGCTGGCGATCAGAGCCAGCCGCTGCACCCGCTGCGGCGCGCGGCGCAGCAGCTCCAGCGCCCACAGGCCGCCCAGCGAAAAGCCGGCAATAGAGAATTGTTCGGGCAGCTCGCCCAGCAGGCGATCGAGCCAGGCGCCCGACCGGTTCAGGCCAGCATAGTCGAGCGCGCGCAGGTCTGCCACGTCGCGCAGCGCGCGGCACTGGTGCCGGAAAATCCGCGCATCACACAGGGTGCCGGGCAGCAGCAGCAGCGTTGGTTTCATCCCCAGTCCTGCAGGGTCAGTGGCGCGCGGGCCTTGTTGAACTCGCGCAGGCGCGCCAGCACATCGACGCCGACTTGGCGGTACACGTGCAGCAGATCGACCAACACCCAGTTTTCACGAATCAGGCCGTTTTCGCAGCGCCAGAAATCCAGGCTGCGCATGGTGATTTGCTGGCCCGCCGGGGCAATGCCCATCCAGCCATCACCGCTGATGGTGGCTTGCATATTGGGCCAGCCGCTCACCCCTACATAGTCGCCGTCGGCAAAAAACTCGCCCTTGCCACCGGTACCCCGGCGGTTGGGCATGCCATTGAGGAAGGGGATCTGGTGCCAATGCCGGAATGCCGCCAGGCCGCGCGCGGTGCCAATCCCCGAGGGCCCGTACCAGTTCATCTTGGGGTGCCAATAGCGTTCGAGCTGCATCGCTGCCACGCCGCCAGTGGCATAGCGCGACAGGCCGGCCAGCAT